>CACZHW010000012.1 GCA_902781095.1 uncultured Eubacteriales bacterium | reverse complement strand
GGCGAATTCTTGCCCTCCTGCTTCAGGCGGTTCAAGACTTTTTCCGCCTCCCCGCGCGCGGTATCGTTCATGCCGGCTTCCGCGATTTTTTTCTCAAATTTCTGCACATCCGTCACTTTCTCCGGATGCATCTCGTCGAGTTCCTTCTGCAGGTACTCCATCTGTTTTTTGATGGCGGATTCCTTGTAGATGTTCTGGTATTCCTCCTGCTGGGAGAGCGCGGCGTCGTTTTGGACCTTTGCGACCTCAAGGAATTCGTACAGCATCTTTTCGAGCAGCTCCGTGCGCTCACGCAGAGAATCCGTCTCCAGTACGGCATAGCGTTCCGCGTTTGTCAGCTGCATCCACAGGGCCGTCATGGCGGCGAGGGTGCCGACGGAATCCATCGGATCGACCGTATGCTCCACCATCTGCCCCCACTGATAACCGGCGGCAAACTGTTTGACGGCCTGCTTCAGGCGGGAGAGCTTCAGGGAGATTTCGTCTTCCCCGATGTGCTCCAGCAGCATGCAGGCGGACCAGAGGAAGGCGATGGGGTTGGCGATGCCCTTGCCGGCGATGTCCGGCGCCGAGCCGTGGACGGCCTCAAACATGGCGTAGTCAGTGCCCAGGTTGGCGCTGGGCAGCAGGCCGAGGCCGCCGATGAGCCCGGCGGTCAGGTCGGAGAGCAAATCGCCGTACATGTTGAGCGTGACGACGACGTCGAAGCGCTCCGGATGCATGACCATGTTCATGCAGGTGGCGTCGATGATCATGTCCTCCTGCTCGATCTCCGGATAGGCGTGGCCGATGTCGTGGAAGATATCCAGGAACAGGCCGTCCGTCAGCTTCATGATGTTGGCCTTGTGGACGCAGGTGACCTTTTTGCGGCCGTGGGCCCGCGCGTAGTTGAAGGCGTCGCGGATGATTCGCTCCGACTTCGTGCGGGTGACGATCTTGATGGTGTGCATCTCGTCGTCCGAGATGCGCTCTTCCACGCCGGCGTAGACATCTTCCGTGTTCTCGCGGAAGGTCACGATGTCCACGTCCGGGAAGGGCGTGACGACCGCCGGATTGGACTTGGCCGGGCGTACGTTGGCGTACAGGTCGTATTTGATGCGCAGCGACGCGTTGAGGGAACGGAAGCCGTGGCCGATGGGGGTGGTGATGGGGCTCTTGAGCAGGATGCGGTTCCTGTCGAAGGAGGCATAGGCCTCGTCGGGAATGAGCTTCCCGTTCTTCGCGTATTCATCCTTGCCGACGTCGAAGATCTCGTACTCGAGGGGCGCCTGTGCGGCCTTCAGGATATCCAGCACGGCCGATACGATCTCCGGGCCGATGCCGTCGCCGCGGAACACAGTGATCTTTCTCATCCGGGTTCACTCTCCTTTTTTGGATTGGAATGAATCAGTTTAGCAGGATTATAAGGGCATTTCGGCGGGATGGCAAGGGGCATTCAGTACCAGTCGTGCTTTTCGCCGCGGTCCAGCGCGGCAATTTGTGCCATCTCTTCCGCGGTGAGCTCGAAGCCGAACAGGTCTAGGTTTTCGCGGATGTGCTGCGGGTTGGAGGAACCGGGGATTACGACGATGCCGCGCTGCAAATCCCACCGCAGGATGACCTGCGCGGCCGTAACGCCGTGGGCTTCGGCGATTGCCGTGAGGGTGCTGTCGCTAAGCAGTTCGGCCGTGTAGCCGCGGCCGCCAAGCGGATACCAGCACTGCACGGCGATTCCCCTTTCCTGGATGAAGGGGACGACGTCCCGCTCCTGATAATACGGGTGGATTTCGTTCTGCACCAGCGCAGGCGTGACGCTCACCTGCGGCAGAAAGTCCGTCAGCTCCTCGATATACCAGTTGGAGAGCCCGAGGGAACGGATTTTGCCCTCCGCGGCGTACCGCTCCATGGCGCGGTACGCCTGCACGTCGCCGTTCCCCGGATGGTGCAGCAGCAGCATGTCGATGTAGCCCAGGTCCAGCTTGGCAAGCGCCGCCTCGATGGCTTCCTCCGGCCGGTCGAACTGGCTGGGGTAGATCTTTGTGATGACGAAGATGTCCTCGCGCGGGACACCGTAGGCCGCCATGGCGCGGCGGACGCCCTCGCCGACGGCCTCCTCGTTGCCGTACATGTAGGCGGTGTCGATGAGCCTGCCGCCGTTTTCGATGAGGGCCATGACGGAGCGCACGCAGGTTTCGTCATCCAGCGCATAGGTGCCGAGCCCCGCGATGGGCATGGTATAGTCGCTGTTCAGCAGCACGGTGCGGCTTTTAAAGTCGAAGCCGCCCGGGTTTTCGGCCGGGCAGCCCGCGGCAGTCAGCAGCAGCGGGAGAATGAGCAGCAGGACAAAGAGCTTTTTCATGCGGCGGTTCCTTTCCCGGGCAAACCGGAGAGGCGGGGGAGCGCCCGCGGGGCGGGCGAGAGTGACAGGGGTATTATAACACACGGATTCTTCTGGTAAAAGGAAGGGGATACGGACGAATTGAAATGAAAATGTAGTAATTATGTTATGGTGTTTTATTAAAAATAGTATATAATGTATGTATCAAAAATCTTTTGCCGTGCGGGGCAGAACGGAAGACCTTGCGCTGGCGGGATGGAGGTTGACAGGATGAAGAAGATACTGGTTGTGCTGACGGTGCTGTGCATGATGGCGGGGATGGCAGAAGCGGCTACTGAAGGGGATTGGGAATACTACAGAAAATACGATGCAAATAATACGGCTTATATTACAAAGTATACCGGCACCAGTGAAAGTGTCGTGATCCCGACAGAACTGGGTGGTTATACGGTTAGCACAATTGGAGATGGATACAATTCACCTTTTAAGGAATGCAGCAGTTTAAAGAGCGTAGTTATTCCCGATGGATTTACGAGTATTGGAAGTAGTGCTTTCCGGGATTGCAGTAGCTTAACGAGCGTTGATATCCCCGAAGGGGTCGCAAGCATAGGAAGCAATGCTTTTTACGGTTGCAGCAACTTAACGGACATTGTTATTCCCGATGGAGTTACAAGTATTGGAAGCGAAGCTTTCTATAATTGCAGCAGTCTAACAAATATTAGTATTCCCGATGGAGTTACGACTATAGGAAGCAGTGCCTTCTCGGGTTGTGGCGGTTTAACTAGCGTTGTTATTCCCGATGGAGTTACGAACATAGGAAACAGCGCTTTCCGGGATTGCAGTAAGTTAACGAGCATTATTATTCCTGATGGAGTTACAAGCATTGGAAGCCAAGCTTTCTATAATTGCAGCAGTTTAACGAGCATAGTTATTCCCGATGGGGTTACAGACATTGGAAGCAGCACTTTCTATAATTGCAGCAGTTTAACGAGCGTTAGTATTCCCGATGGAGTTACGAGCATAGGAAGTAATGCTTTTTACGG
Organism: uncultured Eubacteriales bacterium; assembly: GCA_902781095.1. Classification (GTDB taxonomy): domain Bacteria; phylum Bacillota; class Clostridia; order Christensenellales; family Aristaeellaceae; genus Ventricola. The sequence goes on along the minus strand of CACZHW010000012.1, from coordinate 80,861 downwards.
TTGCAGCAGTTTAATGAGCATTGATATTCCGGAAAGTGTTGTGAGTATAGGCAGTGGTGCTTTCTGGTATTGTAGCAATCTTAAAAGCGTCATTATTCCTGATGGAGTTACAAGTATAGAAGAACATTTGTTTAATGGGTGCACTCATTTAACGGATGTTGTTATCCCACAAGGAGTAACCAGCATTGGCACAGGCGTATTCATTAATTGCATTAACCTGGTGTCGATTGATATACCGGAAACCGTAACAAGCATAGGATGGAGTGCTTTCCAGTCTTGTAAGAAGCTCGAAAGCATTGATATTCCCCCGAGATTGGAAGAATTAGGACAGTATGCGTTTTCTGGCTGTGAAAGCTTAAAAAGCATTACACTTCCGGATGATATGAAGAGCATCGGTAACGGAACGGTGGGTGTGGTTTGTTATTGCCATATAGGTTCGCAGACTGCGCAATTATTAGGGATTGCAAGTTCCGATAATAAGTTCTGTGATACAAATTATCCCGGACTGTATTTCTCATATGATTATGATCGGGATGAGAAGGTCATCACCGGCTTAACGCTGAAAGATGCAGATGAGACGATTGTCACAGCACAGATTCCGGCGGAAGTTACAACTATAGGCAGAGACGCGTTTTACAATTGCAGCAACTTAATAAACGTTGTGATACTGAACGGTGTAACAAGTATTGAATATGATGCTTTCTCTGGTTGTACAAGCTTGACCAGTATGATTATTCCAGACAGCGTAACGAGCATAGAGAGCAGTGCATTCTATAATTGTAAAAAGCTTACTGAAGTCGTATTGCCGCAGACACTAGCCTCTTTAGGGGATAATGTGTTTTTAGGTTGTACGAGTCTGGCTCATTATACGCTGCCGGATGATATCACGGATGTCGGAAACTGGATTCATGAAGAAAGCACAACAACTTGCTATTGCTCGCTCGGTTCTCCGGCTTCATATGCACTGAGCAAGGGTAACTCAACGTTTACAGACCCGGCATGTGACGAGTTGGTGTTGCGGTATATCTATGATAAGGATTCGGCAAATTTTACCGGCTTGGAGCTGGTGCGAGCGCAGGCGAGTATTACGGAAGCTATCATACCGGATGGAGTAACACTCATTAACCATATGGCACTTTACAATCTTCAGAATCTGACTTCAGTAACTATACCGGATACAGTGAGGACAATTGAATCGAATGCATTCCTGCAGTGCCCACAGTTAAAGTCAATTACGCTTCCAGATCATATCACAACAATCAGCCACTATATCTTTGAATCAAGTGAAAAAAAGCTCTACTGCTCTATAGATTCGGATACAGCCCGTGCGCTGAGCGCAGAAGATGATAACGTAATGTTTATGGACCCGCAGTATCCGGGATACCGGTTCAGCTATACATACAGTGGCGGTAGTATTACAGGCCTTGCACTAAGGAAGGCAGCCCCCTACCTGGATACTGCCGTAATACCTGATTTCGTAACTGATATCAGTAGTTCAGCATTTGAAAGTTGCACCCGTCTGCAGTGTGTAAAGTTTCCGAGTAATCTTAAGACTATCGGCTGGGGTGCATTTAAGGATTGTAAAGCGCTCCTAGAGGTCAGCATACCGGATGGCACCACAAGTATTGATAGTTTCGCTTTCAATATTTCGGGAATTAAGGCTTATGTACCGACATCTGTCAGTAAGATCGGTGACAATGCATTCCCGGAAAATGCAAGAAGAGGTACCATATACTGCTATCAGTATTCCTATGCAGAATCGTGGGCAAAACAAAAGGGAACTACCGTCGTTCTCCTCGACGGCAAGGACTTCAAGTCCGCCGGCGGAACGGTGAGCATGCCGCAGACCCTGTATGTGGGCAATGGCCGCAGTAAGACCATCGCGGCTGAAATCTTCCCGAAGATGAGCGGCCTCAATATCACGTGGAAATCCTCCAATACGGATGTCGCGACCGTGAGCAGCCAGGGCGTGCTGACCGCGAAGAAGAACGGCAAGACGACGGTTACGCTCAGCGTGGACGGAATCACCGCGAGGTCTGCGGTGACGGTCGTCACCCCGGCCGAGGATTTCACGATCCCCGCGGATGTGTTCGTGGAGGCGGGCAAGGCGACGGATGCGCCGGCCCCGGTCGTCTATCCTTCCAATGCGAAGCTGGACCTTACGTGGGAAGTGGCGGACACCGTCATCGCCGAGGTGAGCGGGGATGGAAAGATCACCAGCCACGTGGTCGGCGAGACGACCATCACCGCCACGGACAGCGTCACCGGCCTTCGCAGGAGTGCGACGCTGCACACCATTCGTCCGGTGACGTCAATCGTGCTGCAGCCCGCCACGCTGACGCTGCTGCCGTACCAGGGCGCACAGCTGAGCGCCATCGTCTCCGCGGACGCCTTCCAGTTCGAAAACCAGCTGGTCACGTTCACGTCCAGCAACAAGAAGGTTGCGACGGTGGACGAAAACGGCTGGGTGCAGGCGAAGGGAGCGGGCACCGCGGTCATTACGGCGGTGTCGGAGAACAACATTCGTGCGACCAGCCAGGTGACGGTGAGCAAGGCGACCGTGCTGAAGCTGCCGTCCGCCCTGCGGACGATTCAGGCGAACGCTTTCTCCGGCGTCGCGGCGGAGGTCGTCGTTCTGCCGGCCGGCGTGGAAAGCATCGGAGACGGCGCGTTCGCGAATCTGTCCGGGCTGAAGCTGGTCGTCGTCCCCGAAGCGGCCGCACAGGCGGCGAAGGACGCCTTCGCGGGAACGCAGGCCGTGCTCGTCCGGCCGGACGGCAGGGAAATCAATCCCCAGTAAACAGCCGCAAACGGATGCCGGCACAGGTATGGAAGCCGGATGCCGGCACTGCCCACTGAAAAAAGCATAAAAAAGGCGCCCCGTACCCTCCCGCAGAGGAGGACGCGGGGCGCTTTTGTGTTCAGTTCAAGCGGTTTCTTCCGGACCGGCGGGGGACTGGCTGCGTATTGTCTCAATCTGCTGATAAGCCTGTTCCTTGACGTAGAGAACAGATTGCGCGCCGTTCAGGAAGATGACGCCGGCCTTAGTCAGCGAGAGGCGGTTGCCGCTACGTTCGAAGAGCGGGGTGCCGATCTCCTTTTCCAGTTGTTTCAGCCGCTGGCTGAGGGCTGGCTGGGAGATGTAGAGCTTCTCTGCCGCTGCCGAGAGGCTGTTTTCTCTGGCGATTTCTATAAAATATTCAAAGATTCTGGTGTCCACAGGCTTCTCTCCTCCACTTCTCTCTGGATGGACAGCGTGAGCTCGTTGTCCCGGATGACGACGCCCGGCATTTCCTGCCGGTTTGACATGATGATGACGATCAGGACCTTTTCGGCATCGGTCAGCTGATGGTTTTCATGGAATCCGAGGCCGTTGTAGATGTAAGTTGGAGGATCGGTTTGGAGAATCATCGACGTGTCCGTCCGCCTCCGGTGGACGTTGTGCGCGGGAAGGAAACTGATGCCCAGGCCGTCCTGGGCCAGCTGATGGAGCAGGTTGATGTTCGGGGTTTCGTAGGCGACGACGGGGACGAAGCCGATCTGACGGAAGAGCCCATCCAAAGACGAGCGGGCGATGGTTTCCTTACCCGGCAGGATGAGCGGGGTGGAGACCAGCTCGTCGAATCCGACTGTCTGCGGAATCTCCGGATGTTCCAGTGCCCGCCTGGCAGCCGGATGAAACAGCGGCACCTCGGCGAGCACCTCGCTGCGTTGCAGCGAGATCCAGCGGATGCCGGGGATGACGGTGTCCGGATCCGCCAGGCCGGCCAGCCCCAGGTCGATTCTTCCTTCGCGCAGCATCCGGATGCATTCCGCGGCGTATCCCTCGCGGATCTCGATCTGCGTATCGGGGAAGAGGGCGAAGAAGCCCTTGAAAGCGGCGGCGATCATCGTGCTGCCCCGGAAGGGAGTCGCCCCGAAGACGATCTTCTTCGGGTGCCGGCCCGTCGCGCTTTTGATGGAGCTGAAGGTCTGCTGCAGGATCTGCTGAACGTGCTCTGCGGCCGCCACATAGATCTCTCCGGCAGGGGTGAGGGCGAGGCGCCGGTGGCTTCGCACAAACAGCGGGACGCCCAGGTCGCGCTCCAGGCTGTCCAGATAGCGGCTCAGCGTGGGCTGGGAGACGCCGCACAGCCGGGAAGCTGCGGTGACGCTGCGCGTCCTGGCCAAGGCGGTGATGTAATTGAGATGGTGGACGCTCATAGCGTACCTCCTCTTTACAGTTCCTCTGCCGCCATTATAGACGAAAGGCGGCAGCCGTCAATAAATTATAGCATATGCTTATAGCATTAATACCTTTTTGATAGTTGATTTCAGGTGGAAATTCACTTAAATTATAGGCAGAAAATGCAGATATTCCTGCAGAACCATGAAGTTAAGTTATGAAGGATATACAGAATTTGAAGGGGATATCTGTAAGGCACCCGACAACCTGCGACAAAAAAGAGAGGAAAAACCATGAAGAAGACTATCGTTGCGATCCTGATGGCCGCCGTGCTGACCCTCAGCCTGGCCTCCGCCATGGCTGATGCCTGGAAAGCGGGAGACACCGTCTATGTGCACGTTCCTGCCAAGGCCGGCGGCGGCACCGACCTGTACACCCGTTATCTGACCGAAGCCCTTGGCGAAGTTTGCCCGGGCGTCAACTTTGTCGTTAACAACTACGAGACTTCCGAAGTGGGCATGGCTACCGCCGCAAACGCCAAGGGTGACGGCCTCAACCTGGCTACCTGCCACGGCGGCGCCATCGTGCAGTGGTTCACTGGCTCCACCAACGTCAACATCAAGGACGGAATGAAGGTTGTCGGCCTGATGAACCTGGGCGGCCCTCAGGCAATCATCGCCGGCCCCGACGCTCCCTACAAGAACTTCACCGAGCTGGCCGAGTACATCAAAGCCAACCCCGGCTACGTCATGATCGGCTGCTCCCTGGGCGGCACCACCCAGATGATTTTCACCAGCTTTGTGGAAGCCATCGCGGGCGATCCCAACCTTGCCATGTACGTGCAGTGCTCTTCCGAGGCGGACAAGCTGACCAACGTCGCTTCCGGCGCCATCGACATCGCGAACTGCTCCATCCCCAATGCGCTCAGCTATGAGGAAGCCGGCAAGCTGACCATTCTGGGCACCATCGGCCCCAAGATGTCCACCATTCCTGCCATGAGCGAGCTGCTGGGCACCGAGCTGGGCCAGCAGTATGCTTCCGGCCCCGAGCAGGGCGTGGAATCCGCCACCTGGGACAGCAACTACTATGTGCTCGCCCCCAAGGACACGCCTGACGAGCTGTGCGAAGCCATCAACGAAGCGCTGATGAAGGCTTGCGAAGTGCAGTCCTTCATCGACGGCAACAAGGCCATGGCCACCTTCGTTTCTCCTACCAACTATGCGGATTCCATCGCTGCGCTGGACACCGAATGGGAATTCATCCGTGCGCTGGTGGACGGCCTGGGCCTGAAGGCGGCCGACCGCTGATCACAGGATAAAACGATAAGAAATCCCGGCCCGGCAACGGCCTTGTTGCCGGGCTTCTTTCGACAAAAGCGATTGGAGGATCCTGCTCCGATGAAGAAAATCAACCGTACCTATGTAATGGGTATCCTTGGCTTGATCCTGTCTGCGTTCATCGTATGGCAGACGGGTAAAGTGCCCATGCGTCTGGTTGCACGGGAGCCCGGCCCCCGTTTTATTCCATACTTGTCAGCGGCCGGAATTGCGCTGTTTTCCATCCTGTCCATGATCTTTGATGCGCCCAAGGAAGCGGAAAAAGGCAACCAGCCTTATCTGGACAAGGCTGGCTGGACTCGCCTCATCGTCATTATAGCGGAAGCCATCGGCTTTGCCGTGTGCATGCATCTCATCGGCTTCTGGATTACGGCAATGGCCGGCATGTTTGTATTCATTCTGACCCTGAAGGGAAAGAAGAAGATCAACCTCGTCTTTGCCATTCTGCTGTGCGTGGGCCTTGGCTCCCTGTGCTACTTCGGCTTTACACAGGGATTCCACATCCCGCTGCCCAAGGGCACATTGTGGGATGCTATCGGAATCACCATGCCGTAAAAGAAGGGGGAAGAAGAAATGCAAGCTTATCTCCAAGCGTTGGGAATCCTCCTGCAGCCCGTCAATTTCCTGGTGATGTACGTCTGCGCCCTGGTCGGCTGCGTGCTGGGCGCAATCCCCGGCCTCTCCGGCGGCCTCGGCATTACGTTGCTGCTGCCCATGACCTTTGCGCTGAACACTGAAATCAGCTTTGCCATGCTGGTCGGCATGTATGTCGGCGGTGTCAGCGGTTCTTTCATCGCCGCCGTGCTGGTGGGCATTCCCGGCTCGGCCTCTTCCATCGGTACCTGTTATGACGGCTATCCCATGACCAAGAACGGCAAGGCTGCCAAGGCCCTTTCCATCGGCATCACGGGCTCCTTCATCGGCACCTTCGTTTCCGTTATCGTGGCCATGCTGTGCTCCGGCGCCATCGCGGACATCGCGCTCAAGCTCGGACCCTGGGAGTATTTCTCCCTGTGCCTGATGGCCATTACCATGGTGGTCGGCCTGTCCAATGGTTCCATTTATAAGGGCTTGCTGTCCGCTTTCATCGGCCTCTTCCTGGCTACGATCGGTGCGGACAAGGTTACCAACCAGCTGCGCTTCACCTTTGGCAATACCAACCTGTACGGCGGCATCAATATGGTTTGTCTGCTGATGGGAACCTTCGCCCTGCAGCAGGTGGCCACGGCTTACGCCAAGGGCCAGCAGGACATGCCCCCGGTGGACACCAGCAGCCTGAAGGGCTTCGGTCTGACCCTTGCGGACTTTGTCTCCAACGCCAAGACCATCGTCGTATCCCTGCTGATCGGCCTGTTCATCGGCTTCCTGCCGGGCATGGGCAGCGGCATCTCCAACCTGATCGCCTACGGTCAAGCCAAGAAGATGGACAAGCACCCCGAGAAGTTCGGCACCGGCTACGACCCCGGCGTATGGGCGACGGAGGTGGCCAACAATGCGGGCGTCGGCGGTGCGCTGATCCCCATGATCTCCCTGGGCATCCCGGGCGACGGAACCACCGTGCTGCTGCTCTCCGCCATGACGATCAAGGGTTTGCAGGCCGGCCCCATGTTTATCAAAAACAATCCGGTTCTTGCTGCCCTGATTTTCCTGATCGTGCTGGTGAGCGCCATTCTGATCTTCTTTACCGAGCTGGGCACCAAGCGCTGGTTCCCGTATCTGCTCAAGGCGCCGTATCATTATCTGTTCAGCGCCATCATGATGATCTGCTTTATGGGCTCGTTCAGCGCTACGACTTCAATGTTCAGCGTGTTCCTGATGATTGGCTTTGGCGTACTGGGTGTGGTGATGGATATGTTCGGCATGCCCATGACGCCCCTCATGCTCTCCTTCATCCTGGGGCCGAAGATCGAGGAATACTTCCGCACCGGCGTTTCCTATGCGCGCGGTGACTATACCCGCTTCCTGACCCGTCCGATTTCCCTCATCTTCATCCTGATCGCGGTCTACAGCGTGGTGGGCCCCATCATCACCAAGGCGATCAAGAACCGCCGTGCGTCGAAGTGAAGGTGAAAGCATGTCTCTGACGAAAGAACAAAGGCAGGAGCTGTTTGACGTGCTGGGCCGCACCGGCGGCCACCGCGAGGTGATGCTGCAGAGCCGCGCGATCCCCGAAGACTACCGGGCGAAGCTGGAGCGCGTGGAACGGCAGGAACTCCGCCTGGACTTCGAAGGCATGCCTTCCGTGCGCGTCATCGTCTCCCGCGATCCGGATCGCGGGCCGAACTGCCCGCTGCACGTCAACTTTCACGGCGGCGGATTCATCTTCCCGCAGGACGGGGACGACGACCTGTACTGCGCCAACGTGGCGCTGGGCATTCACGGCATCGTGGTGGACGTGGACTACGCCTGCTCCGACGCCGATCCTTATCCGGCCGCCGTACATCAGGCGTACGCCGTAACCCGGTGGGCCGCGGCGCACTGCGGGCAGTGGGGGACGGACCCGAAACGCGTTTCCGTGGGCGGCCACAGCGCGGGCGGCAACCTGGCTGCCGTGACGGCCATGGAGGCGCTGCGCACCGGTGAAATCCGGCTGAATCTTGTCGTCATGGATTATGCCGCGAACGACAACTACTTCGTGCTGGAGGGGGAGGAAAACATCCGCAGCCGCGCCTTCTCCCTGCTGTATACGGACGGAGACGAAGCCCTGCTGAAGGATCCTTCCGTGTCGCCTGTTTTCGCCACCCCGGATCAGCTTCGCGGCTTTCCGCCGGCGCTGATCGTGGAGGCCGGCGTGTGCCCCTTTGTCGACGCCAACGGAAGGTTCGGCGAAATGCTCGAGAAGGCCGGTGCGTCCGTCCGCTTTGTCCGCTATCCGGAAAGCCGGCACGGCTTTACCGTGCGGATGAACGGCGACTGGCGAGAGGCGCAGCAGACGATCATCGACGCGATCAACGCCGCGGCGCCCGTATCGTAATCACACACCGCCGCCTGTTCCTTTCCGGGATGGGCGGCGTATCCGTAAGGAGGTAGAATCATGCCACTGACACCCGAACTGCGCGCCCGGATGGCGAAGGACATGCAGCAGAACCGCAAGTTTGACGGCGATACCGACATCCCTGCACAGTGCCGCGCGTTTGCCGGCCTGGCGGACATGGAGACCGTCGAAAGGCCCGCGGTCTGCGGCTTTCCCTACAAGCTGTATGTCTTTACGGCGAAGAACAAGAAGCCCGGCAGCCCGCTGCACGTCAATATCCACGGCGGCGGCTGGTTGGTCGGCCATATGCCCAACGATACGCTGTGGAGCGCGTGGCTGGCCGAGCAGATCGGCGGCGTGGTGGTGGATGTGGACTATACCACGACGGAGTTTGCCTCCTTTCCGGTGCCCATGGAGCAGTGCCTGGACGCCGCACGGTACGCCTTCGATCATGCGAGGGAATGGGACTGCGATCCCGGCCGTGTTTCCTGCGGCGGGTATTCCGCCGGCGGGCAGCTGACCATGAGCATCGCGGCGATCTCCCGCATGCGGGGCGAGCCGCTGCCTTTCTGCCTGCTGGTGAACGGCTACGGCCCGAATGACATGCGCTATGACGAGGCGGCGGCCAAGCGCGTGCCCGAATACTGGAGAACCCAGGAATTCCGCCATGCAGGCTTTGCCATTCTGATGAGCGACGACAACCCGGCGATGATGGACGATCCGGCCATCGATTTCATGAAGGCGCCCGAGAAGGCGCTGGCCGCCCTGCCGCCGACGATGATCCTGGGCGCCGCGAATGACGTCCTCCGATTCCAGAACCTGGAGCAGGGGAAAGCACTGGCCGCGCTGGGCGTGGAGGTGACGATGAAAGTATTCCCCGACACCAGCCACGGCTTCATCCCGCACTTCATGCCCCACTGGCAGGAAGCGGGCGCGATGATTGTGAGCGCCATCCGGAACACAAGCCTGTAAAGCCGAAAGGAAGCGACAGCCATGCGCATAGTCATCGACCCCGGCAAGGAGCGCCGGACCATCAACTTTATCGACAACATCTGCTTTTCCCACGTTACGGACTTGGAGGGCAATCCGCTGGACCTGTATCTCTCCCTGATGGTGCAGAACGGCAACAGCGAGATGCGCCTGGCCTCCGGGCGGGACGACGAGGTTTCCACCGGATTGCAGCCGCTGATCGTCTGGATCAACGGCGCCGGCTGGCGCAAGTGCGACAAGAACCTGATGGCGGCCGAGATGCAGTTCTTCGCCGAGCACGGCTATGCCGTGGCCTGCATCCAGTACCGCCACTCGGGCATCGGCCATTTCCCGGACCAGCTCGTGGACGTCAAGACAGCCGTGCGCTTCCTGCGGACCCACGCGGAGCAGTACGGCATCGATCCGGACCGCGTGGCCACCATGGGCCGCTCCGCCGGCGGCCATCTGTCCTCCTGGATGGCGATGAACACGGACGGCTTTGATTCGGACGAGTGGGCCGGGGCTTCCTCGAAGGTACAGGCCGCGGTGAACTATTTCGGCCCGGTGGACATCAAGCGCCTCAACCTCATCGAGCAGGAGAACTTCAAAAACCCGAACCACCGCTGGCACAGGATGGAGGAGACGCACGGCGGCGCGCTGCTGGGCGGCGATCCCGAAACGATGATCGAGCGCAGCGACGCGGCGAGCCCGATCTTTCAAATCAGCGAAAAGACGGCGCCCCTGCTCATCCTGCACGGCGATCAGGACCCGCTGGTCCCCGTGGACATCAGCGAGGACTTTTACAGGCGGCTGACGGAGGCGGGGCTGGAGACGCAGAGCGAGCTGGTGATCGTCAAAAACGGCGGCCACGGCACCAGGGAGCTTTTCCAGACCGAATGCAAGCAGCTGATCCTGGAATTCCTGGACCGGTATTTAAAGAAGTGAGGCGCGCGCAATGAAGAAATACGGAGAAAAGCCCATCCTGGAAATCCTGGTGCAGACGGACCCCGAGGGCACGGTGGAGCTGGAGAGCGAAATCGGCCACGTCAAGATGATCCCCTTTAAGGGGACGGTGCAGGGCGAGCTCTTCCGCGGCATCGTGGAACCCTGCGGCGTGGACACCCAGGTGACCAATGCGAACGACGTGCGGCACATGTCGGCGCGCTATATGCTCACCGGCGAGGATTGCGCGGGCCAGCCCTGTCGCATCTATGTGGAAAACAACGCCTGGTTCACGGACGGCAACCGCCCGCGGCCCTTCCACACGGTGCCAACGTTCATCACGGATTCCAAAGCGCTGGCGCCCCGCCTGCACCGCAATCACTTCGTCGGCGAGGGCCTGCGGGACGAGCAGGGGCTCTGGATCCGCTTTTACGAGCTGGAAGAAGAGTGAGGAGGGAGACCGGTATGAGCCTTCAATCGGACTATCAGGATTTCCTGCAGCGGCACGAAAAACAGATGAGCGGCCCGCTGGCCAAATACTGGAAGAACCAGGAGGCGCGCTACGTCCATCCGTTCCGCATCTTCGGCAACGTATGGTACGTGGGCGACGACTGGGTCTGCGTGCACCTGATCGACACCGGCGACGGCCTGCTGCTCATCGACTGCGGAAACACTGGGGCGACGGCCATGCTGGTCAACGCCATCTGGGAAGCGGGCTTCAACCCGGCGGACGTCAAGTGGCTGGTGCTCTCCCACGGACATCTGGACCACATCGGCGGCGCGGCCTTCTTCCGAAACATGTTCGGCACGAAGATCTACCTCGGCGCGCCGGACGCGAAGATGTACCGCGAGCATCCGGAACTGAGCTTTATCCAGGACGCGGGCAACGTAAGCGAAGCGCTGGTCATGCCCGACGTGGAGATCAACGACGGCGACGTCATCCGCTTCGGCAACACAGACGTCCGGTTCTACCTCTCGCCCGGACACACGATGGGCGTCATCTCGTGCTTCTTCGACGCGCACGAGGGGGAGAAGACCGTGCGCTGCGGCTATTACGGCGGCTTCGGCTTCAACACGCTGCAGAAAGATTACCTGATCGAAATCGGCGATCCGGAGTACAAGACCCGGCAGATCTATCTGGATTCCCTGGCCCGCGCGAGGGAGCAGAAGGTGGACCTCTTCCTGGGTAACCACTGCATCAACAACGACACCCTGGGGCGCAGAAAGCAGCAGCTGGAGAACCCCGACGGCCCCAATCCCTTCCTGGACGATACGCTCTGGGCCCGGTATCTGGACCAGAAGCGGGATGATCTGCTCCGATTCATGGCCGACCCGAAAAACAACTGAGGTGAGAAGATGAAAGCTCCGATCATTACCAGCATGCAGGTCGTCCCGGTCGCGGGTTACGACAGCATGCTGATGACCCTGTCCGGCGCGCATGCGCCGTACTTCACCCGCAATCTGGTGATCCTCAGGGACTCTGCCGGCCATACCGGTATCGGCGAGATCCACGGCGGCGACTACACCCACGACGGGCTGGAGAGCATGCGCCCCCTGGTGGAGGGCATGCCGGTATCGGAATACCGCAAGGTGCTGCAGAAGATCCACAAGGCCGTTGATCCGCATGCGGATGAGGCCAGCGACGGGATCCAGACCCTGGACATCGCCAAGCTGAAATACGTGGTGCGCAGCGAATGGGCCATCGAGTGTGCCATGCTGGACCTGCTGGGGCAGTATCTGGAGGTCCCCATGGCGGAGCTGCTGGGCGAGGGCAAGCAGCGGGACGAGGTGGAGATGCTGGGCTACCTGTTCTACGTATCCGACAAGAACAAGACGCCGGCGGGCGAGCCCCAGTATCTCGACGAATCGGCCAGCGCCGATCCCTGGTTCCGCCTGAGGAGGCAGGAGATCCTGACCCCGGAGCGCATCGTGGAAGAGGCGGAGGCCGTCTACGAGAAGTACGGCATGCGCAACTTCAAGCTGAAGGGCGGCGTGCTGCGCGGCGAGGAGGAGATGGAGGCCTGCCGTGCGGTCAAGAAACGCTTCCCCGGCGCGCGCGTGAACATCGACCCCAACGGCGCGTGGAGCCTGCGCGAGGCCGTAGCCCTCTGCCGGGACATGCATGACGTGCTCACCTACGTGGAGGATCCCTGCGGACCGGAGGCGGGCTTCTCCGGCCGCGAGATCATGCGCGAATTCAAAAACGCGACCCAGTTCCAGGTCGCGACCAACATGATCGCGACGGACTGGCGGCAGTTCTATCACACGGTCAGCCTGAACGCGTGCGACATCATCCTGGCCGACCCGCATTTCTGGGGCTTCGACGGCGCGATCCGCATGAGCCAGCTGCTCTCCTCCTGGGGCCTGACCTTCGGCATTCACTCCAACAACCACTTCGACATCACGCTGGCGGCCTTCGCGCAGGTCGGCGCGGCGGCGGTGGGCACGGTGGCGCCGCTGGACACCCACTGGATCTGGCAGGACGGCCAGAACCTTCTGACCGACACCCCGCAGATCATCGGCGGCAAGCTGCAGGTGCCCAAGGGCCCGGGTCTGGGGGTACACCTGGACATGAAGCGTGTGGAGGAGGCCAACCGGCTGTACAACCGCATGACCAGCCACGACCGCAACGACGCAGTCGCCATGCAGTACCTGATCCCCGGCTGGACTTACGACCACAAAAAACCCTGCCTCGTCCGCTGACGGACAGGATCACGAGAAAGCGCACCCGGCCGGGTGCGCTTTTTCCGATGCGGCTTTTTGCAACGCCGTGCTTTTTGTGGTATGATAGGCAAGTCAATCACGTACAGCGACAGGACGGAGGAAAACCATGGAAAGAGGGATCCGGTTTGACCGGAAGTATCAGTCCATGCCGTGGCACCACTGCGACTCGGTGGTGTTCGACATCGGCAACGTGCTGATTTATTACGCGCCCGACGATTTTCTGCAGCAGCTGTTCCCGGGGGACGAGCAGATGCAGAAGGACATGCTGGAGCAGGTGTACGGCGGCAAGTACTGGTCCTGCTTCGACCGCGGGGAGATGGAATACGAGGACGCGGCCCGGCGGCTTTCACAGGAGTACGGGCACAAGGAAGAGGAGTACATGCACGCGCTGACGGGCTGGATCGAACTGAAGCGCCCGATCGAGGAGGGGTGGCGCGCTGCGCGCCGCTGCCGCCGCGCGGGCATGCGGATGTACCTGCTGAGCAACTACCCGAAGCGGGGCTACGAGCGGATGCGGGAGAAATTCGCGGACCGGTTCTCCATCTTTGACGGCGGGGTCATCTCCTGTTATGCGCACCAGCTGAAGCCGGAGAGCGCGATCTATGAGACGCTGATCCGCGAGTGCCGGCTGGACCCCGCGCGCACGCTGTTCATCGACGACACGGAGAAGAATGTGGAGGCTGCGCTGGATCACGGCATCAACGGCTTCCACATGAGCCACGCGGGCGCGATGGACGACTTCTTCATCTGATTGCCGGAGGAAAGCATGACAAAGAGAGGTTTACTTTGCCTGGCGGCCGCGGTGTTGCTGCTGGCGGCGCCTTCCTGTCCCGCTGAAACGGCGGAGGCGACGCCAGTACCGCTGGGCGTGCGCATCCCCTGGACGCCCGCGCCGACGGAGGTGCCGGCGAAGGAGGAGGCGACGCTGGCGCCGGTGGAAACGATGCTCCTGGACGAAGCGACGCCCGGGGAGGCGCAGGGCTGGACGACGGAGCGGCTTTCGGAGGCCGGCGTCGGCGGACGGATTCTACGCCGCGGCATGCGGGGCGCGGACGTGCTGCTGGTCCAAACGCGGCTGATCGAGCTGGGCTTTCTCGCAGGGGAGGCGGACGGCGTCTACGGTCGCCTGACGGTCGAGGCGGTGGAGCGTTTCCAGCGCGCGAGCAGCCTGGAAAAGGTGGACGGCAAGACGGGGGAGGAGACGCTGGAGCGGCTCTTCGGCAAGGACGTCGTGCCGCGGGCGACCCCCGTGCCGACGTTTACGCCGCAGCCGACCGCAAGCCCGACGCCAACGCCTTCGCCGACGCCCATGCCGCGCTCGACCGCGGTGCCGGCCGCGGAGGGCGCGCCCTTCGACGCGGCGGAGAAGTCGGTTTATGTCGGGGAGACGAAGATCACCCTGTTGCTGGGGCAGGCGGAAGGGCAGACGCTGTACCCGCTGTGCGGCGTCCTGATGCACAGGGGATTCGACTGCACGGCGTCCGGCGGTGTGTGGGAAACGAAGGGCCCCTCGGGGGAGACGGTGACGCTGTACGCGCAGGCGCAGGACGGACGGGTGGACGGCGCGCTGGGCGCCCTCGGCGATACGCTGCTGCTGTGCGACGCGCCGGTTTACGTCTACGGCCCGGAAGTCTGGGTGCCGGCTCGCGTGCTCTCCCAGATCGGCCTGCACATCGTGGAGCTGGAGGAAGCGTCGGTCATCTGGTAAACAGGCTCCGGGGGTAACGGACGGGAGAGGGAGAGGCCGCATGGCAGACAGGGCCGCGTGCATCCGCGGGGAACGTGACCGCGGAAAGGGTGCCGTTTTGTGCATCGGTGACTCCAACACCTACGGATACGATCCCCGCTCTTTTCTGGGCTCCCGCTACGAAGCCGGCGTGCGGTGGACGGAGCGCGTGAGGGCGGGCGGCTATGCCGTCATTGAGGACGGGGTGTGCGGGCGGACCTTCCCGCGGGAGACGGAGCTGCCTGCGCTGGAGCAGCGGGTCCGCGCCTGCTGTCCGCTGGAGGCCGTCGTCGTCCTGCTGGGCACGAACGACCTGCTCCGGGGCCTTCGCGCGGAGACGATCGCCTCCCGGGCCGTCGCGCTGCTGACGGCTGTGCGCCGCGCAGCCGGAGCGGCGGACGTCCTGTTGGTCGCTCCGCCGCATCTGGGCGGCGGATGGGGATGCCCCGGAGACGCCGTGCGCGAATCCGCCCTTCTCCCCAAGCGGTTGCGGGCAGCCGCGCAGGAATGCGGCGCGGCCTTTTACGACGCGGGCGAGTGGGGAATCGGGCTCGCGTTCGACGGCATCCATTTCTCTGAGGAGGGCCACCGCGCCTTTGCCGTACGCCTGACGGAAGCCCTGGATGAAACGATTGCCGGAAGGAATGTTTAACGGAAGCCTGCCCTGCCGTAAGGCGGCAGGCGGATTTTATACCATCAGGAGGAAACCGAAATGAGCATCAGTCAAAATCTGCTTCAGAAATACGCGGAGCTGATCGTGAGAACCGGGGCTAACGTCCAGCCCGGACAGGTAGTGCAGCTCACGATCGCCGTCGAGCAGCACGCGTTTGCCGCCCTGCTGATCGAGGAATGCTACCGGGCCGGGGCGAAAAAAGTAAACGTGGACTGGACGAGCGACGCGAAGAGCCGCCTTGACTTCCTCTACGCGGATCAGGAGACGCTCTCCGCCGTCCTCCCGTGGGAGGAAGCGAAGATGCGGCAGATGGTGGAGGATCTGCCGTGCCGGATCTTCATCACCTCCGAGGATCCGGACGCCATGCGCGGCATCGACGCCGGCAAACTTTCCGCCGTGATGCAGAGCCGCGCCGCCGTGCGCAAGCCCTATCGCGACGCGATCGAGGGGAAGCACCAGTGGGTGATCGCGGCGCATCCGTCCGAGAAGTGGGCGAAAAAGTGCTTCCCGGATGCGGAGAACGCCGTGGACAGGCTGTGGGACGCGATCCTTGCGACCGTGCGCGTCAGCGAGGATGCCGACCCCGTCGCGGCCTGGAAGGCGCACACCGATTTCATCGAGCGCAAAGCGGCGTGGCTGAATGACCAGCGCTTCACCTCCCTGCGCTACAGCAGCGCCAACGGGACGGACTTTACGGTCCGGCTGATCCCGGACGCCAAATGGGAAGGCGCAGGCGCGGTCAACGCCCGGAACGGCGCGTTCTACATCCCCAACATGCCGACGGAGGAGATCTTTACCTCGCCGCTGGCAGGCGCCTGCGAGGGCACGCTGGTCGCCGTCAAGCCGCTTTCCTGGAACAGCCAGCTGATCGAGGACTTCTCCATCACTTTCAAAGACGGCAGGGCGGTTTCGTGCAGGGCGGCAAAGGGGCAGGAACTGCTCGAAAAGATGATCCGGATGGACGGAGGCGCGGCCATGCTGGGCGAGGTGGCGCTGGTGCCCAAGGAGAGCCCGGTGAACCGCTGCGGCTTCCTGTTCTACGAGACGCTCTTCGACGAGAACGCGTGCTGCCACTGCGCGCTGGGCATGGGCTTCAAAGAGGTGCTCCCCGACGGGGATGACCTGACGATGGAGCAGGCGAAACAGCGGGGCATCAACGATTCCATCATCCACGTGGACTTCATGGTCGGCGCGGACGACCTTGCGATCGACGGCATTCGTCCGGACGGGACGGTTGTCCCGGTCTTCCGGGACGGAACCTGGGCCTGAGCGGCGCTCCCCAAAGTAGCCTGAAAGGAGCGGAAGGGCATGAAGATCATCGACGCGCACGTGCACCTGGTGGAGACGGTCGCCGGCATCGGCGCGGAGGGCGAGCTGCGCTTTACCGGCGGCGGGTTTGCACGGTACGCGACGGGAAGGACCTTCCGGCTGCTGCCGCAGCGGTTCGCGACGGGGCGGGTCACGCCGGAGGACGTGCTGGCCCTGATGGACGAAAACGGCGTGGAGAAGGCCGTCCTGCTGCAGGGCAACTACCTGGGCTTTCAGAACCTCTATTCGTTCGAAGCCCAGCGGAAGTATCCGGACCGCTTCAAAGCCGCGGCTTCGTATGATCCGTTTTCCCGCATGAAGGAGGACATCCGCCGCCACCTGTTCGAGGAACTGGGGATTTCCGTCGTCAAATTCGAGCTGAGCACGGGCAGCGGCCTCATGTGCAACCACGGGGCCTTCCCGCTTGACGGGGAGATGATGGAGGCGGAATACCGCTATGCACAGGAGCACGGCCTCATCTGCGTCCTGGATATCGGAAGGCCCGGCACGGCGAGTTTCCAGGTGGAGGCGCTGCGGCGCGCAATCCTGCACCATCCCGGCCTGCGGTTCGTGATCTGCCACCTGCTTGCACCCGACCGGGATGCGGAGGAGGCGATGAAGGCGGGGCTCGCGCGGCTTACGCTGCCCAACGTCTGGTTCGATCTGGCCGCGCTGCCGCACAACGTGCGCCCGGAGGAGTATCCCTATGAGACGGCGCAGCGCTTCGTCCTGCGTGCGGCGGAGATCGCAGGCGCGGACAGGCTGATGTTCGGCTCCGATCTGCCGACCACGCTCAAGGAGGACACCTACGACCACCTGATCGGCTTTGTGCGGGACGCCTCCGGACTGGACGCGGCCACCCGGCGGATGATCCTCCGTGAAAACGCCGACAGGCTTTACTTCGGCGCCTGACCCGCTGACACAAAAAGGAAACAAGAAAGCCCTCCGCGGACCGGCCGCGGAGGGCTTTGAAATGCAGTGTTTCAGGCTGTTGGCAGGGCCCGTCAGCCGCGCTTCCCGGTCAGCAGGTCCGAAAGGCGCAGGCCGTCCAGGTCGCCCAGCAGGAAGAAGGCCAGATAGCTGCCGGCCATATTGCACAGCGCGCACAGCAGCAGCCACGGCAGGCGGGACAGCGTGTAGCCCCAGAAGGCGGCAAAGCCGTCCGGTGCGGCCAGGCCGACGTAGCCGGCCAGCGCGATGGAGTGCGTATAGCCGCTGAGGATGAAGACCGTGACGCCGAAGACGATGCTGAGCGGCTGAGGCGCGCCGCCGACGCGCCGGGTCGCCAGCCACATGCAGATGCCGCAGAAGACGGCGGAGACGCAGGTGGAAAGCCCGAAGTGCGTGCCCGCCATGAGCTGGGACGCAGCCTCCCGCACGGCGGGGGAAAAGGAGGCGATGGCTGCGGCCGTGAGAAAGGAACCGAGCAGGTTGCAAAGCAGGATGACGCACTTGGTGACGGGCGTCATGTTGAACTCGGCAGCGACGCCGGTAAAGAGCTGCGCGCCGTTCATCATGACGAAGTAGAGCCCGGCGGCGAAGAGGAAGACGCCGGGCAGCCCGCCGACGGCCAAACGGACGGCACAGCCCATGGTGATGAGCATGCCGGCCGCGATGGCCCGCCGGGCGGAGGCGGGACGCAGGCTGCTGGGGTTGGACATACGGATTTCCCCCTTTCGGAAATCGGATTCTTCGGCTTACAGGACCTGTTCCGCCTGGACCGTGGCGTCGATGTGTTCGACGGTCGGCACATCCGGGTAGTCGGTGGTCACCGGCATCGGCAGGGTCTGCATATAGGCGTGCATCGCCTCGGCGACGCGCTTGCTGTTGGCGACGGCCTCGACCACTGTACGCGCGCCGCTGGTCGCGTCCCCTGCGGCGAAGACGCCGGGACGGCTGGTGTGGCCGTCCGCGTCCACGGTGAGCAGGCCGCTCTTGCTGGTGTCGATGTCCCTCGTGGTGGTGACGATGTTGCTCTCCGCGCCCTGGCTGACGGCGACGATGACGCCGGTGCAGGGGTAGAGCTTTTCCGTGCCGGGGACGGGCGAAATCCTTCCGTCTTCGCCGACCCGGCTGTCGGCCAGGATGACGCCGTCCTCCCGGATTTCCATCGTGCACTTGTTGTAGATGAAGTCGACGCCTTCCAGCCTGGCGTAGCTGCTCTCGTACTGGCTGGCGGTCAGCGTGTCGGTCAGGTTGACGCAGCTGACGTACCGCGCGCCGTGGCGGATCGCCGTCCTGGCGCAGTCCATGGCGCTGTTGCCCGTGCCGATGATGATGATGCGCTCGCCCAGGCGGAAGGCGCCGGGGCTGGCCAGGTAGTTGATCGCGTAGGTGACGTTGCCCAGGCTCTCGCCGCGGATGTTCAGCTTGCGGGGCTTCCACAGGCCCGCGCCGACGAAGATGCTCTGATACCCGTCGCGGAAGAGGTCGTCGATGGTGATGGCGCTGCCGATGTAGGTGTTGGGCCGGAACTGGATGCCCTTCAGTTCCAGATGCCGGTAAGCCATGTCGTCCAGCACGGAATCGGGCAGGCGGAAGTCCGGGATGCCGTAGCGCAGCACGCCGCCGATCTTGTCGCGGCTGTCGAAGATGGTCATCTTGTAGCCGTAGCGGGCAAGGATGATCGCGATGGTGATGCCGGCCGGGCCTGCGCCGATGACCGCGGCCTTGCGGCCGTTGGAGGGCGCGGGGCCGTGCACCATCTGGTTGGCGTAGGTGGAGGAGATGTAGCTCTCGATGACGGAGAAGTGGACCGGGACGTCCTTGATGCCCCGGACGCAGTGGCCCTCGCACTGCTGCTCGTGGTTGCAGACGAGGGCGCAGACGGTGGTCAGCGGGTTGTTTTCAAAGAGCATCCAGCCCGCTTCGTTCAGCTTGCCGGCTTTGAGCAGGCGGATGACCTCCGGGATATTGGTATGAATGGGGCAGCCCTCCTGACAGCGGGGCTTTTTGCAGCCCAGGCAGCGGTTGGCCTCCTCCATGACGTGCAGCGCCATCTGATCAAATTCCTTTCCTTCGGCCGCGCGGCCGTTTTTTACAGAGGCCAAGCGGCCTGCCAA
The DNA here is from genome assembly GCA_902781095.1 of uncultured Eubacteriales bacterium. Lineage (GTDB taxonomy): Bacteria > Bacillota > Clostridia > Christensenellales > Aristaeellaceae > Ventricola. The sequence continues at coordinate 60,981 of CACZHW010000012.1, read as the reverse complement.
AAAGGCAAACGCCCGGTCTCTCTGCTCATTGTATGCTGAAACGCACCAAAAGTAAACGGCCGATTTCCGTATGCCGGAATCCGGCCGCTACCGGTGCCTGCGCATGTACTCAACGGTGCGGTAGAGCGTCTCCCCGCGGAAAATCCTGTCCAGATTGGCGGCAAAGTCCAGCCCGTAATGCCGGCGGAGGTCTTCCAGCGCGGAGTGCAGGAGCCGCTCCTGACCGGCGGCCACCTCAGGCAGATAGTCGTCAAAGCGCAGCTGCCGCCTGTTTTCACCGGAGAGGCGGTGGATGCCCGCGCCGATCAGCCGGACGGGCTTTGACGGGAGCGAGTCCAGCAGCAGTGAGGACTCCTGCCAGATGACGGCGGCGGAGCGCGTGGCGGGGATGAGGCGGGAGCGGGTGAGGCTCTTCATATCCCCGTAGGTCACCTTCAGCGTGACGCCTTCGCCGTGGAGCCCGACCCGCGCCGCCCTGCGCTCGACGCTGAGCGAGAGGAGCAGCAGGACTTCTTTTAAAAACGCGTAGTCCCCGACGTCCTCCTGGAAGGTCAGCTCCCGGGAGATGGATTTCGCGTCCTCCGGCCTGTAGGCGGTGACCCTGCGGTCGTCCTGTCCTGCGGCTATGCGGGCAATCCACTCGCCCTGCCGGCCCAGCAGGCGGACTACTTCCTCCGGCCGCTCCTGTATGTTTCGGACGGTCCGGATGCCGGCGCGGTGCAGCTTTTCGGCGGTCCTTTTGCCGACGGTGTAGAGCACGCCCACGTCCCTGTCGGCGATGAGCGCGACAAAGTCCTGCGGCGTGCGGATTTCGAAATAGCCGTCCGGCTTCTTCTCCTCGCTGGCCGTCTTGGCGGCGGCCTTGGAGTAGGCCACGCCGACCGAACAGGTGAGCTGCAGCTCTTCCCGCGTCCGTCGCTTGATGGCGCGTGCGAATAAACAGGCGTTTTCCCAGCTGCCGGCGGTCGCCGTCACATCCAGATACGCCTCGTCCAGCGCGATGGTCTCCGAGGCGGAGGCGTACGCGTCCCAGATTTCATGCAGCTGGCGGGAAACCGCGCGGTACTTTTCAAAGTCCGGGTGCCTGTAGATGCCGTTCGGACAGAGGCGGTACGCCTCCTTGATGTTCATGGCCGAGTGAACGCCGAATTTGCGCGCTTCGTAGCTGCAGGTCGCCACGACGCCGCGCTCGTGCGGCAGGGCGCCGATGATGAGCGGCTTGCCGCGCAGCTGCGGATCGTCCCGCATTTCGACGGAGGCATAGAAGGCGTCCATATCCACGTGGATGATGATGGCGTTCACGCGCCGCGCCTCCTTCATCCGGCCAGGCGCTGTCTTTCCTGTGCACGGCCGGTTTTGTATAGGAAAGATTATCATCAAAGCGGATGGCTTTGTCAATCCGCTGCAGCAAACACAATTGACACCACTGGTGACACCATGCTATAATGCCGGAGGGGTGAGGATTCTTGTCTTCATGGGATAAGCTGCTGGCGCGCATTTTGGCACTCAGCAACGATTTGCGGTTTACCGAACTGTGCCGGGTTCTTGAAGAATACGGATATGAGATGAAACAGCCCAAAGGGGGCGGCAGCCATTATACTTTTCGCAAACCCGGCTGTATGCCGATTACGATACCCAGGCATGAGCCGATCAAAAAGGCGTATGTCGAGATGGTCAGAGAAGTCGTGGAAAGCGAGATGAAGAATCATGAAAACGATTGAAGAATACATGAAGCTTCCCTATCGGATCGAATTGACGCCCGATCATGACGAAGGCGGTTTTGCAGTGTCCTATCCGGATCTTCCGGGGTGTCTGACGGTTGGAAAGAGCATTGAGGACGCCTACCGGAATGCAGAGGACGCAAAACGCGAGTGGATGCTTGCAGCAATGGATTCAGGGCTTGCCATTCCGGAGCCGGATACGGTTGATCAGTATTCCGGGCAGTTCAAGCTTCGGCTGCCGCGTTCGCTTCATCGGCAGCTGGTCCAGCAGTCGAAACGCGAAGGCATCAGCATGAATCAGTACTGCGTTTATCTGCTCAGCCAGAACAACGCACTCCGGGGGATGTAAAGGCGAAGCAGGCTCAAGCGGCTCTGTTTGGCAGAAAGAATGAGGAGGTTATGTATGAAGTATCAGATCAAGGGCGAATCTTTGCCGGTCGTCATCTGCGAGGTGGACAGCGGCGAGACGGTCGTCTGCGAATCCGGCGCGATGAGCTGGATGTCCCCGAACATGGAGATGCAGACCAGCGGCGGCGGGCTGGGGAAGATGTTCAGCCGCATGGTCTCCGGCGAAACCCTGATGCAGAACCGCTATACCGCAAAGGGCGGCCCGGGGATGATCGCGTTCGCATCCTCGTTCCCCGGTTCGATCCGCGCCTACGAAATCACGCCGTCCACGCCGATCATCTGCCAGAAGAAGGCGTTTCTGGCTTCCTCGGAAGGCGTGGAGCGGAGCATTCATTTTCAGAAGAAGATCAGCGGCGGGCTGTTCGGCGGCGAGGGCTTCATCATGCAGCGCGTCTCCGGCAGCGGCACCGTCTTTCTGGAGATCGACGGCTCGGCGGTCGAGTATGAGCTGGCGGCAGGCGAGCAGATCGTGATCGACACCGGCTACCTGGCGATGATGGACGCCACGGTGCAGATGGAGGTTCAGCAGGTCCACGGCGTCAAGAACGTGGTGTTGGGCGGCGAAGGCCTCTTCAATACGCTGCTGACAGGCCCCGGCCGCGTGGTGCTGCAGACGATGCCGATTTCGAACCTCGCCGCGATCATCGCCAGGCTGATCCCGAGCGGGAGCTGAGGCGCGTTCTGCCGCCCGGAACCGTTCAGCGCCGGCCAGACGCTGCAGCAGAAATGACATAAAGAGAGGAAGTACGATGTTTCACCGGTCCGCGCTGTTCGCCATCCTCGCCGCCGCGCTGTACGCGCTGAACGCGCCCGTTTCCAAGCTGCTGCTGCAAAACGTGCCGCCCACGATGATGGCCGGCTTTCTTTACCTCGGCGCCGGCCTCGGTATGGCCGCAATGGGGCTTGTCCGCAGTAAAACAGGGCACGGCGGGCGGGAGATGCGCCTGACGAAGAAGGACCTGCCTTACACGGTAGGCATGGTCGCGCTGGACATCGCCGCGCCCATCTTCCTGATGATCGGCCTGACCCGCACCACTGCGGCGAACGCTTCCCTGCTCAACAACTTCGAGATCGTCGCGACCTCTCTCATCGCGCTGCTGGTCTTCGGGGAGAGGATCGGCAGACGCCTGTGGACCGCCATCGGGCTCATCACCCTGTCCAGCATTCTGCTCTCCGTGGAGGATGCCGGCAGCTTTCAGTTTTCCGTCGGCTCGCTGTTCGTACTGGCGGCCTGCGTCTGCTGGGGGTTGGAGAACAACTGCACCCGCTGCCTGTCTAAAGGCGACCCGCTGGAAATCGTGGTCATCAAGGGATTCGGCTCGGGCATCGGCTCGGTCCTCATCGGGCTGGTCACCGGCGAACCGCTGCCGGCACAGGGCGACATCCTGAAGATCCTGCTGCTGGGGGTTGTGGCTTACGGGCTGAGCATCTACTTCTACGTCTATGCGCAGCGCGACCTCGGCGCGGCGAGAACCAGCGCCTATTACGCGGTCGCGCCGTTCATCGGCGTGCTGCTGTCCTTCGCCGTCTTCCGCGAGATACCGGGGCCTCTCTTCTTTATCGCCCTGGCACTGATGATCGCAGGAACCTGGCTGGTCAATCGGGAACAGGCGGAATGAGCCGGCACACGGGCCGGCATTCCGGGCTTACGCGGCGCCCCTGCGCGCTTTCCTGTCCACCTTGATGGTCGCTGCGTAGGCGCTGTTGCACAGGCCCAGCACGGCGGAGAGGACGAACAGCGTTTCGATGCCCAGCGCTTCCCAGATCCAGCCGCCGAAGAGCGCGATGAGGATCGTGACGAGGTGGTTGACGGACACGCCGGTGGAGATCGTCGCACGCACCTCCTCCGGGCTGTCCGAGATGTCCTGCACATAGACGTTGGAGGCCATGGAGGCCAGGGAAATTACGGAATCCAGGATGTAGTTCACGCAGCACACGACGAAGGCCACGTCCCTCGGAAAGAGTGATGGGCGAAACCGTAGAAGAAGCAGACGATCACGAGAATCAGCGTGTCCGAGATCATGACGATCTTGTAGCCGAACCGGTCTATGATCTTGCCCACCAGCGGCGAGGCGAGGAAGCTGCACACCGCCGACAGGGCGAACAGCGCGCTGATGATCATGGCGTTCGCGCCGTAGAACAGGACGAGCACATAGGGGCCGAAGGTGAAGAAAACCTGCTTGCGCGCGCCGTAAAACACTTCCAGCATGTAATACTTGGTGTATTTCCTGCGGAAGTAGAAACGGCGTTTATTTTCGTCCGCGGCGCTCTCGCCCGTCATGCGCAGGCTGGCGATGAAGCTGAGGCCGATGATGCACGCGCTGACGGCGAAGGCCGTGCGGTAAAGCCAGGAGGCGTTCCTGACGAAGAAAAACGCCGCGATGATCACGAGGTAGCCGGCCAGCGTGCCGATTTGCTGCGCTGCGTGCTGCAGGCCCAGCGCCTCGCCGCCGCGCCCCGGGCGGGCATACTGCAGCGAGAGCGTGTTGCGCATGCCCAGCTGCATGTGGTCGCCGAGGGAATAGACGAAGATGCACAGGATGACCAGCACGCGAGTTGCGGGCACGACGGCCTGCGCGGCCATGCCGGCGAGCATAAAGACCGCGCCGAGCCTGTAGATGCGCTCCGCGGAGAAGGTGTAGAGGACAGCCAGGATGAACACCAGCAGCAGCCCCGGCAGTTCCCGGAAAAACTCGGAGACGCCCTTGTCGAAGCCGGACATGCCCACGACTTCCGCCAGATAGTTGTCGATGACGCCCTTGTACAGCCCGTAGGACAGCCCGACGGTGATGACAGACAGGAGAAAGGCCCTGAATCTGGATTCGGGCCGGAATACCGCGCTCAGCCGCTTCATCATGGTTTGATCGTCTCCTCTTACCGCGTTGTTTTGCTTCAGGTATGGAATCATATCACGCAAGTCATTTAAGCGCAAGATGATTATCATCCAGTCCGAGCTGTTCCGGTACAAAAACGACGATCATGCCATCATGGACAAGAACGCTGCGAATGTGTAAGAAGCCCGCGGCGGCACGGACGAAAAGCAGGATGAATAAAGAAAAACCCGGCAATTTCAATCATTGCCGGATTCTTTAAAATGGTGGACCTATCGGTACTTTAGTCAAACTTTTTTATGTACTCGTTCTGAGATCTCGGCCTTCACTTTTTCAAGGTTGCCGCAAGTGAGCAGCGGAATCAGTTGATTGATTTCCTCAACGCTTTTATTCCACCACTTGAAATCCAGCAGAAGCTGTATCAACTCATCATCAAAGCGTTTACGAATTTCCGTGGCGGGATTTCCTGCAACAATCGTATAGGGTGATACGTCGCTTCCAACCATGCTGTTTGCGCCGATAATCGCGCCGTCGCCGATGTGAACACCGGGCAAAATGACGGCATTCTGCCCGATCCACACATCGTTGCCGATAACGGTATCGCCTTTGAGCGGCATGTCGGAAGCTGCCGGAGGTTCCATATCCCAGCCTTCCAGCGTATAGAACGGGAAGGTTGATACGGCATTCATCTGGTGGTTTGCGCCGTTCATGACAAACTCGACGCCAGCAGCAATCTGACAGAACTTGCCAATAATCAACTTGTCACCGTTCCACTCATACTGATGAGTTACATGGCTCTCAAATTCTGAATCAGCGATATAAGTAAAATCTCCGACGATGATATTGGAATTCTTAATGGTCGGCTTCACATAGATTTCTTTGTCATAGCCCGGAATGGGATGTACCGTATTGGGATTTGGACTAATTCCATTTTTCATAAAGTTATCCCTCCGTTATTCTCAGCGTTATTATATGGGGAATACTGCCTGAAATCAACAGCGGGAAAGCAGCCTGACCGACAGACTTTTCGCGTTGCTCAATGCATCCAATTTCCCTGGATACTACGGGTGTAATAAAACAATTAAGGAAAACGACGTTTTGACAAAGCAATGAAAAAAGTCCTCGCCCGAAGCCTTGCTTTTCAGGCAAGCGTTCGAGTAAGGACTCTTTGGCAAGGAACGTGAATTTTGATACGATGTTACCAGTTGTTACTTTTTCGGCGGCTGGTAACATTTTCATTTTGGGCGGTAACATGATTCCAGACATGGTAACAGGTCAAAGACGAATGGTAACAAGGTTGAGGCCGAGGGTAACGTAAAAGAAAGATCCTGGTAACATCATGGATTTAAGACCGTTTGGTCGCACCGGTTACCTCTTAAAAGACCATACATATTTATTCTCCCCTGTTTATTCCACAAATTGAAACGCGAAATAGGTCGAATTAACACGAACTTGCAGATTTTGAATTTTTTATTCAATTTCTCAAAGTTCATATTTACAAATTGATAAATGAGTGTTACTATATATTCGTTGGCTAAATCTGGTGAGGAGGAATCAACGATGCCATTCATGACTAAAGATCATGCGGATAATCTTCCGACTGTCCGTATTCAAAAGATGATTCTAGAAAACTTCAAAAGTGTTCGCCATGGCGAACTAGTTTTTAATTGCGGAAAAGAATTTGTTCCTTATGGTACTAAGTCAGACATTATGGGAATATATGGGCAAAATGGTTCTGGCAAAACCGCAATTATTGAAGCACTTGCCATTCTTCGAATTCTCATGTCTGGAGGCAAATTGCCTAGCGTTTATGCAGAATGTATTGCAAGAAATGCAGACTATTCCCGCTTGACATTCACGTTCGATCTTCAATACCCAGATGGTCGGATTAGAAAGGTCGAGTATTCGTTCTGCATTTCAGCAGAACAAGTAAAGCAGAATGAGACAGTAAAATACGAGTCAACCGACGATGACGATGATGATGACGAACCGATTTCCAACGGAATGGCAATTCATGTATTCAATGAGATTCTAAGGGTTGCGGGCGATATTGATGGCGAAAAGAAAACGATGAAGCCGTTTATTGATACTTCTCGTGCTGACATGCCTTTTAGTTCCAAACAAAAAATGGAGCAAATCATTGGCACTGATAAGAAACTGCCTGTACAACTTGAGGTGAACAAGCAACTAGCCTATGAACGTTCGCGTTCATTTGTCTTTATGAAGGATACAGTTAAACTGATAAGTAGTACAGGATTATATTCTGAGTACTATCAATTGATTCTTGAATTGCATTATTTTAGTGTGTTTTATTTCTTTGTTGTAAATACAAAATCCTCCGGTCTTATCCGTTTAAATGTTGGCATGCCTTTGTATACAAGAAATGGAACGCTTCCGTTAAATGCAAAAGGACCAACAACTATTCCTACAGAACTCTTTAATGAAATCAATGAGCAATTCGAAAACATCAATTCTGTTCTAACTCAACTTGTTCCCGAACTCTCTATAGGGTTAAAATCTCTTTCTCCTACATTAATGAAAGATGGCAAAGAGGGTCGAATCGTCGAGATGGTCGCATCTCGCGATGGAGTGGAACTTCCTCTTCGTTCCGAATCTGATGGCATCAGAAAAATAATTTCAATTCTTGCTTTGATCATTGCTGTTTATAATGATCAATCCTGCACCGTTGCCATTGATGAATTTGACGCTGGTATTTTTGAATACCTTCTTGGAGAGATATTACAGACTATAGAAGAATCTGGAAAAGGGCAATTTATCTTTACATCTCATAATCTTCGTCCCCTGGAAGTAATAGATAAAAAGTACCTTTATTTCACTACAACCAACCCTGATAACCGGTATATCCACTTGAAGAGCATCGGGAAAACAAATAATCTCCGAAATGTGTATTTCCGTGAAATCCTGATGCATGAACAAGACGAAGAAATATATAATCGTACCAAACGGTACAAGATTGTAGATGCTCTTCGGAAAGCGGGGGTTGGAAATGGGAAAGAGGCCTAAGAAGCAAATCGTTCTGTTTTTAGTCGAAGGTTTATCAGAGAGAAACGCTTTGTGGACTATTATGAGTGAACTCTATGAAAAAATAGACGAAAATGCTGAGGTCTTCTTTTGCCAGATGGAAGAAGATGGGGTTGTAGGTGGAGATATAACATCTCGAAACGGAGTCACTCCGGAGAAAATTGAGATGCTGATGCATAAACTTGTTGTCGGGCCTCTTTTGGATAAGGAAAACATTTACCCAAAGGACGTGACCGAGATCATACAGATAGTTGATCTTGACGGCGCTTATATACCAGATGAAAATGTTGTATTTCCATCGGAGCCCCTAAGTGAAGAGCATCCTGTGATGTATTATGCAGACAGAATAGAAGCGAACAATGTACAGGGTATTAGGAATCGGAATTTAAGAAAACGCGCAAATATCGATTACCTTTGTTCTCGAAAAGAGATCAAAGTAAAAACGAAAACCGTTCCTTATTCTGTTTATTACATGTCATGCAACTTAGACACCTTTCTCCACCGGGAAACAAATATACCTACAGGACGCGAAAAGTGCGATAAAGCGGCTCAATTCTATTCCCAATTTGATGGTGATGCCATGTTAGCTGCGAAGTTCTTTATAAACGATCAGGATGTTGCTCATGGGAGAACATATGAGGAATCATGGGCATATATCCGTCAAGGTTATAATTCTCTCCGAAGATTTTCAAACATCAACTTGCTATTTGAGAAGTTGCTGACAATGATCAACGGCTAAAGAAGGAGAACGGCATGAACGAGATTAAATGTCCCCATTGTGGTGAAGTGTTCCAAGTGGATGAAGCAGGTTATGCCGCGATTTCTGCTCAAGTTCGCACCGTAGAGTTTGATAAAGAGGTTCGTGATCGTACAGAAGCACTACATCGTGAGCTCGAAGCACTTCAACGTGAAGCATTAACAGAAGCTAAAGCTCAGCATCAACAGGATTTAGCGGAAAAGGATCAGGAAATCCTTAGACTAAAGGAGCAGGCAAAGAATGCTGAAGAGGCCAGACAGCACGCAGTTGAGTCTGCAATTCAGGAGAAGAATGCAGAAATAATACGTTTGCAAGGCCAAATTGATCAGGAAAAGCAGCGATTGGAACAACAACAAAGCGCCTTTTCAGCACAGAAAGAGGCAGCTCTTGCTCAAGCAGAAACGCTACGGCAACATGATTTAGCCTCTAAGGATCAAGAGATTTTGCTGCTTAAGGAACAGGCAAAAGCAGCAGAGACCGATAAACAGCTTGCTATTTCAAACGCTGTTCATGAAAAAGATACTGAGATTACTGAATTGCGTGGGAAGATTATTCAAGAACAGCAAGCTGCTGAAATCAGAGAACAAGGGCTGCGTGAGGCACATAAAACTGAGGTTGCACGCTTGGAAGCCGAAGTCGAGCAATACCGTGATTTTAAATTAAAACAATCAACCAAAATGATTGGGGAAAGCCTTGAGCAGCATTGTCTGATCTCCTTCAACCAGGTACGAATGATGGCTTTCCCTCATGCATACTTTGAGAAAGACAACGAAGTCATTGAGGGTACCAAAGGCGATTTCATCTATCGTGAAGAATCGGAAGATGGTATCCCCCTTCTTTCAATAATGTTTGAAATGAAGAATGAGGCTGATGCTACAGAAAAAAAGCACAAGAACGAAGATTTTCTTGATAAATTGGATAAGGATCGTAAAAAGAAGAACTGTGAATATGCAGTTTTAGTCACGATGCTGGAACCGGACAACGAGTACTACAATACAGGTATTGTTATGGCGCACCAGTATGAAAAAATGTATGTTGTTCGTCCGCAGTTCTTTATTCCTCTAATTTCATTATTACGCAATGCAGCTCTATCAAATATACAGACAAGACGCGAACTTGCTATTGCACAACAACAAAACCTGGATGTCCGTCAATTCGAGCAGGCAATGATTGATTTCAAAGATAAGTTTGGAAGGAATTATCAATTGGCAAGTCAGCATTTCTCTAAAGCTATTGATGAGATCGATGAAACAATCAAGCATTTAGAAAAAATAAAGGACTCCCTTACGAAATCTGAAAACCAATTGCGCTTGGCAAATGATAAAGCTCAGGACTTATCTATAAAAAAGCTTACAAAAGGCAATCCCACCATGCGAGACAAATTCGAAGAAGCGGGAATCCAAATTTCTTGACATAAAATGCATTTTAATAATGCCCTACTGGATATACGCTCCCCAGTAGGGCATATAATGTCTATGATGGATCCTTTGGAGGGATGCTACAATGCTTAACAATGACCTTAAGAAAGAAGCGCTTGCGAACTATGAAAAAGCATTATCGTCATTCAACAATTTATTGCCTCAGTTGAAATCTTCTTCAGATAAGCTTCGCAATTGCCAGGAAGCGTCAATAGATCTAATTAATCATATTTGTGATCTAATTAATTCAATTTGCAATTCACCAAAGGAAATGCGAACTGACATCTTTACCGTTACAAGCAATATTTCGACATATAAAAAAACTGAAGAATATAAAGATCAGGCATTTGAAGGATACTTAGATGCCACTGGTGATCTTCTAAAAGGAGCAGGTCGAGGTTGGGTATATATAGGTTCTGGAGAACGTTTTGACCATTGGTTTGGTTGGGCAATCGTTGCCTTTCATACTGCATTATCAGTTTTGAAGATTAAGGCTACGAATACAAAAATCGCCAATGAAGCATTTAAAGTAACTCAAGAGATAAGGAAGAAAGAGACTGAATTATCAAAATATATAGCACAGATCGATGCAAAAACCAGCATGATTGAAACATTATATAATGGTTTAAACTCTGAAGTTGATCGTCTCGGTTTGTATAGAAACTGCGATTATAGGTCTTTAGACATCCAAATTAGAAAATTCCTTGGGAGTATAGTAAACAAGACACTTACGTTATCAGAGGCTATTAGCAAAGCAATAACTTATTCTGAGGAGGAGCAATAATGGCCGAATCTGTAAGCAGAGCCTCAAGAAGTACTGTCGACAAGGCTACAGCAGCGTGGATCGACTATAAGAATCAGCTTCGGTTATATGACCTGTGTTCAAGACTGTTTAAACAAGATTTGAATTTGGAGAATGCCTTAGCAGAACTAAATGAACTTAAAAGCTTTATTGCTGATCCAGAGCATATTCTCGGGAGCGAATTGACTAAGCACGGTGAAATAGCCGAGCATTACCAGGTTAACATCTCTAATGCGAGAAATGCAATTCTGGGTTTAGAAAAAGAGTATTCATTTGACGGCGTTGGAAGAACCGCACCAGAGGACTATCTAAGGAACGGCGAACAAATACAGTCAAAGTTCTGCAACGGAATAAAAAACACACTTCGAGCAGTAAAGAAGCATTCTGAAACCTATCCGGATTTTGTGTCAAACGGTGGAAGCTATGATATCCCCAAGGATCAATGGGAAGAAATGCAAGAAATTATTTATCGTTCAAAAAACAAACCCTCATCTTTGAGTAATTCGGAATGGTCTCAACTGCAAGCAATAAATGAATTTGAAAAGGATACAGGGTTGTCGGTCTCCTCTGATTTAGCACCGTCTGTTGCTGACTATAATCAAGTACAGCAGAACGAAGTTAATGCAGCTATTGATAATGAAAAACAATTGCTTGATAAAAAGGATCAGGAACAGCGTCAGGAAGCGTATCGAAAAACTGCTCCTTCGCTAAAAGAAGGGGCCAAAGTGGCAGGAACATCTGCAGCAGTTGAAGGCGGTCTTTGCTTTTGCATATGTGTATTCAAAAAGCTCCGTTCCGGAAAGCACCTATACGAGTTTGATGAGAATGACTGGATAGAGATCGCAAAAGAAACCGGATTTGGTATAATTAAGGGCGGCATACGTGGCACTAGCGTATATCTATTGACCAATTTTACTAATACATCGGCGAATCTTGCATCTGCATACACTACGGCGGCAATTGGTGTTGTTTCTCAGTTGAATGCATATGAAAGAGGCGCTATTGCCGAAGACACCTTCTTGATAAACTCAGAAATAATGTGTCTTGATATTGCCATTAGTACCTTGTCTTCTTACTTTGGGCAAATGATCATTCCAATCCCAATTCTAGGGGCAGTTATTGGAAATATTATCGGTGAAACACTTTATGGTATTTGTATTAGATATGCTGAAAAGAAGGAAGAAGCTTTAGTTGAAGAGATGAATTCAGAATTGACAGTATATACTAATTCTTTAAAGTCAGACTTGCAAAAAACAATTAACGATCTCCTGGCGTATGTCACTTATTATAACGGCATCTGCGAACTCGCATTCAATTCAGATGTAAATAAATCTTTCTGGGCATCTATTCTACTCGCGAAAGAAGCAGGTGTAAGCGATAGCAAAATATTGCATACGGTTGGAGAAATTGATACATACTTTTTATCCTAAGAATGGAAACTGTAGATCAAATACTATCATCATAAAGGAGGCAAAGAGCACATGCACTTCGCACTCTTCATAGGGTGCTGCGATATGTCTTGCTCGATTGATTCCCAGATCATTGATGCAATATCAAAGGAATACCTTAAACGGGAAAGTGATCGAATTAGCAAAAGACTGGCCGCCTTACTTGGGTTTGCGGATGATATTCCGCCCACTGATAATGAGTATCAGCAGATCCTGCAGGAGATTGCTGTGTTGGAGGCACAGCGGCAAAGAAACCGGGAACTGCAAAGAATGAAAAATGAAGTGGTCGGGTCATTACTGCATCGCCTCTGGATGAATCGCATCCGGAACGCCAGCAGAAGCACTGCCGGAAGATCATATGACCCAATGAACCTGACCATGCCTGTTCCCCCTACGGATCAAAGTGCCAGAGGCATTCTGATTCGCGGGAGGACAACGAATGGATCAATATGTTGAAACTGTTCGGATTTCTACTGCGGATTACTATGACTTTATCGATCCTTTGCGGAAATTAACCGATGCCCAACGTTTTGAAAAGGCAGAAATGCTCCTTGACAACATGCCGGGCGCTTTCCCAAAGGCGCTGTCTTATGTGATGAAACTGTCGCATATAACCATTGAACAACTTGCTGAGAATGCTCACATTTCACCTTCCACCGTAGACCGGTACAAGCGGTTGGGAAAGGAAACTTCATATAACCCGGAAAAGATTGTTGCTATGTGTATTGCCATGCATCTGCCTCCGTGGCTTTCTACAGAACTGCTAAAGGCAGCAGGGATTAGTCTGACAGGAACACGAAGAAACCGGGAACTTGCTCGTATTACCCATACGATGTTTAAGTGCTCAGTGGACGATGTCCAGGAAAGCCTTACATCATACGGTGGGAAACCGCTCAAATTGTCTGCTTGACACCGGGCGCCCTATGTTGGGGTGCCTTTTTTCATTCACTCTTTTATAACAACAAACTCCGGCTTAGATCTCTTTGGAAAAATTTCATATTTGCGACCGGACGGACGTTGAAAGGCATTGCGTACTATGAGAATATATATTTGGCCGGACTTATGGCCATGGGGGCAAGAATGAACAAAGTCATTTTTCTTGATGTGGACGGTGTCCTTAACAATGGCTCATGGGCTACCAGAATGTATGAGCGGGGTGTACGCACCTACAGGGACGATCTTCTGTACGAGCCGTCCCTGGAACAGTTAAAGCGTATCGTTGCTTATACCGGTGCGTATATTGTGGTTTCCTCTGCCTGGCGACAAATTCCCACATCGTACCAGCGTCTGCTGGAATGGCTCACGAAATATGGGATAGAACCGTATGATAAGACCCCCTATGTCGGCGGTGAACGAGGAAATGATATCACAGCATGGTTCAACCGTAATCCGGGCGAATGGCAGTATGTGATTCTGGACGATGACAACGATATGACTGGTCATATGGACCATCTCGTTCAAACAGAATTTGACACCGGTCTGACTGAGAAGGAAGCTGACCGGTGTATAGAAATACTTAACGGGCTGGAGGCACACCCATGGATCACATGCCAGGGAAGCTCGACTTCCTGATCGAGGAAAAAGACTTCACCGTTACCGCATTCCGCAGAAAGCCGTCAGCGGTTTGGGCTTTCGTCGAAACGCCCGGTCATATCGCGTTCTTTACCCGGAGGGGCAAGCGTGTCTGCGCGCTGACGTCAATTGAGACTTACGCCTGCCTGTCAGGCAATTACGAGGCGGAGATCGCCGAAGTGGAACGGATCAGCAGAGAATACCGGGAAAAGCGCAGGGCCGCCAGGAGGATAAAACAGAATGGAGCAGAAGATATTTAACTATGTGGCAGGGCGGAAAGAACCGGACTTCTTCAAATGCCCTGAGGATGCGGAACTCATGTCCGTCCATGAAAACGTCAGGCGCAGCATTGAGTGCGCGACGGAAACCATCTCCGTCGAATTGGACGAGGTGCTGAAAGTAAAAGCGGAAGCGGTGATGTCAGCCATTGGCTGGACACTGGAAGAAACGCTGATCCTTTTCCTCTACTGGTGCGTAAGCGATCCTGACCGCGCCGAAAGCTGGGCAAAAGCCCATCTTGAAGGAGAGAAGAAATGATTTATATAACCGGAGACACGCATGGAGACTTTTCCCGCATCGAGCGGTTCTGCGACAGGTTTCACCCGTCAAAAGACGACGTCATGATCATCCTCGGTGACGCCGGGTTCAATTACTACGGCGGCAAGCGGGATCAACGCGCAAAAAAGCGTATGGCTGAAATGCCCATCACCATATTCTCCATTCACGGAAACCACGAAATGCGCCCGGGCACGATCCCTACATACCGTCTGAAGAAATGGAACGGCGGCATGGTATTCGTCGAGGACGAATATCCCAATCTGCTGTTCGCCGTTGACGGCGAAGTGTTTGATATGGACGGGCAGAAGACGATCGTTATCGGTGGCGCGTACAGCGTGGACAAATACTACCGTCTGGCAAACGGCTGGAATTGGTGGGCGGACGAGCAGCCGACGCCCGAAATGAAAAAGGGAATCGAAAAAGTCCTTGATTACGAGAACTGGAAAGTCGATGCCGTCCTGACCCATACAGTTCCCCTGAAATACGAGCCGGTTGAAGTGTTCCTTCCCCAGATCGATCAGAGCAAGGTGGATAAAAGCACGGAAACCTGGCTGGATTCTATTGAAGACAGACTGACCTATAAGCACTGGTACGCCGGGCACTATCATACGGAAAAGGATATTGACAGGCTGACGCTGCTGTTTGAGTCTATCCGGGAATTCAAGGTGTGAGGAGTAACGGCATGGAGAAAAAGGATATTCACAACGAAGTGTGGCTCGCCCCCTGGGATTCCGAATGGCAGCACGAATTTCACCTGGAAAAGCAGTGCATCATCGGCGCGCTCATTGATGACGGCGGAAGCGTTGCTGTCAGGCATGTCGGCTCCACGTCCATTGAAGGGATGCCTGCCAAGCCCATCATCGACATTCTGGTCTGCCCGGACAAAAGCGTGCCGCTGGAATCATGCATCCCCAAACTGGAACGCATCGGTTACCGCAATCTTGGAGAGTGCGGCAAACCGGGACGGTATTTCCTGTCCAGCGGCAGAGAGCCCGGCAAGACCTTCTATGCGCATCTGTGCTATGAGGACAATCCTGTCGCGCAGGATCAGCTGCTGTTTCAGAGACTGCTTCTGGACAGTGAACTGCTGCGCGCCAGGTACAGGTATACAAAGCATATGCTGGAAGGTATCTTCCCGGACGACCGGGACATGTACCGGACGGTCAAGGGATTCTTTATCGAAGGTGTGCTGGCGGGATACAGGCAGGCCTTTTCGGAACGCAAAGGAAGTGAACAGAAATGAGCGTATGGCTTGACGGCTATACTGAAGCAAAGGTAAACGGTCAGTGGCAGTGTATTGATTTCTTTCAGCAGGATGTAAAGGGCCGGCTCCGGATCGTCCCCTGCGTCACAGGCCAGAGCCTTGTAAAACAGGCGCTGGAGTGGGACTGCGACTGGCAGTACCTGATGGCCCCGCCGGGAGATCTGTCCGACGCGGTGAAGAAGGAATGCACCGGTGATGACGGCGTGCTTGCCGGCACGGAAAACCCCAGATGGCGCAGTTGGTATGTGATTGACGGCAAATGGTTTGAGAAGGTAGATTTCAGCATACCCGAGTATTGCGGCTTCTTCCCCCGGCAGGAGATCGGAAGACAACTGAGCCACCCGGAGGAGGATTCCCTGAACGAAGATCATATGCTTTCCGTGGAAGAGTATCAGGAACTGGATACGGAAGCGAAGAAGGCCTATCAGTATTATGAATACACCCCGCCTTACGGCAGCCGCAGTATTCTTCGGGAGTTTTATCAGGCCGTTTCCGCCCGTGTACAGGCCTTCAACCGCAACCTTGCGTGGGAGGACGAAGACTCTGCCATCGGCCTGCGGGATGTGCGTGTGCTGATTCTCGAAAGCTGAGAGGTGATGTGATTGATCTGGTACACCTCTGACCTGCATCTTGGTCATGCCAACGTCATCCGGCACTGCGGCCGCCCTTTTGCTGACGCGGATGAAATGGACACGGCGCTGATCAAAAACTGGAATGCCAAGGTGCATCGAAACGACACAGTTTATATCGTGGGCGACTTTCTCTTCCGCGCAAAGAAACCGGCGGAAGTATACCTGTCGGCGCTGAAGGGCAAAAAGCACCTTGTCATCGGCAACCATGACAGGTACTGGATGAAGAAGGCGGATCTAGGCGCGTGGTTTGAAAGCGTATCGCCCATGCTCTTTGTCACAGACAGCGGACGCTCGGCCACACTGTGCCATTATCCCATGATGTCCTGGCCGGGTATGAGCAGAGGCGGGTATATGATTTACGGCCACATCCATAACAACACCGGTGCGGATTACTGGCCGCTCATCGCCGCCCGGGATCAGATGCTCAACGCGGGCGTGGATATCAACGGCTTCGCGCCTGTCACTCTGGATGAACTGATTGAAAACAACCGGCGTTTTAAGGAGGAACACGCATGTACGACCGACGCCAACGGCTGATTGAGGTTTTTGAGGATACACAGAAGTTCTATACGGAAGATCCCGCGCTGGCATCTTCAGTGGCAGCCAGCCGAGACGGTACGAAACTGTATGCCGTCGATGAATATCCCGCTCTGGAGGGAGCGCCGGATCGCGAAGGCAGTGTAAGCGTAACGAAGCATAAGACGTTTGAAGCGGCAATGGAGTGGCATTCCGCTCACCCGGAAGACAGGATCGCCGTGCTGAATTTCGCTTCGGCGACACGTCCCGGCGGCGGAGTGAAAACAGGCAGCAGCGCACAGGAAGAAAGCCTGTGCCGGTGCTCTACTCTTTACCCGACGCTTGACCGGCGGTGGCTGTGGCAGAAATACTACGATCCAAACCGTGCCGCGCACAATAACCTGAATACCGACGCCTGCATTTATTCGTCGGGGATCGTAATCTGCAAAACAGACGAAACCTTCCCCCAGCGCATGAAGCAGGAAGACTGGGTCACAGTGGACGTGATCAGTTGTGCCGCTCCTAACCTCCGCCCGGAACCCGGGAACGTGCATAATCCCGCCAGCGGAGCGGCAGTGTCTCTCAGTTTTTCGGAGCAGTATGATCTGCATGTCAAGCGCGCGAAGCACATCCTGCATGTCGCCGCAGCAAACAAAGCGGACATGCTGATTCTCGGCGCATTCGGCTGCGGAGCGTTCATGAACGATCCGGACGCTGTTGCAGAGGCGTTCAGGACAGCCTTGGAAGAATACGCAGGCTGGTTCAGACATGTAGAATTCGCGGTATACTGCCGGCCCACGGAAACCGCAAACTACGATGCGTTCAGCAAGACTCTTATGGCAGAGTAAAAGGATATTCATTCTTTCAGCGGGGATTGAACCCCGCTTTTTTCTTTTGTTTCTTAACTTTAGGATAACTCTTGAGCACAGGCGTTGACTTCCTTCCGAACCTATGGCTGTATGCCACCTACCCTTGAGAAAGGAGGCGGCGGGATGGCCGGAAGAAAGATCAACGAACGTACGGGGTATGAAGCGAAAATGATCACGGAAGCGCGCCTCCGGATGGGATATTCCCAGCAGAAGGTGGCCACGATCATCGGCATAAACATCAGGCAGTATCAGCGCCTCGAAAACGGCGAAAGGCCTTTCCGAAATGCAAGTATGAAGATAGGACTTGCAGTGTGCGCGGTGCTGGGCATCGACCCGTATGAGATCACTTTCGGGGCGGAGTTTGAGGAACTGGGTGTGTTCACTGAAAAATAAAGCCTGGATATGCGACCGTACGGACGTTGCTTTGTCCTCTAACTGTATGGCTATATACGTAGTACGCCGGTTTTTGACCGGAAAACCAGAACGAAGGAGTGAAGCAACCCTTGAAAGACGTACGTCCGATGGCCGAGGAAAGGGCCAGGCAAAAGGCGCGGGAGGCGCGGGGAAAACCCGCTGAGCGTCCGCCGGGAAATGGGTTCATGACCGAACGCGCGAGGGCGAAGGAAGCCCTGCGCGCCGAGGTCAGCACCTATACCGGCGAGGGCATCCACAAGATCCCCACCGCCGCGCAGGCCGCCCAGGAAGACCGTATCCTGAGGGTCGCCGCCTACTGCCGTGTCTCCACGGAAGACGTGGATCAGCTGTGGTCCATCGAACTCCAGAAGCGGAATTACCGGGACATGATCAAAGCCAATCCCAAATGGCGCTACGCCGGCACCTACGTGGACGACGGATTCTCCGGAACGAACACGGATCACCGGCCGGCCTTCAAACTCATGATGAAAGACGCCATGGACGGCAAGATCGACATGATCATCACCAAGTCGGTGAGCCGCTTCGCGAGAAACCTGCTGGACTGCATCGGGTGGGTGCGTGAACTGAAGGACAAGCACGATCCGCCCATTCCCGTATTCTTCGAGCAGGAGCACCTAAACACCCTGGACGCCACCAGCAACATCATCCTCTTCGTCCTGGCCATGGTGGCCGAGGAAGAAAGCCATATGAAGAGCGAGGCGTCGCAGTTGTCCATCGAATGGCGCTTCAGTCGCGGCCGTTTCATTACCCCCGCGCTGCTGGGATACGACAGGGTCGAGATACCGGACGGGCACGGGAGTCATAAAAAGGTGCTTGTCATCAACGAGGATGAAGCGAATACCGTCCGGCTCATGTATTACATGCTGCTGAACGGGAGTTCCACGGCGGAGATCGCGAAAACGCTGAACGACCTGCGCAGGGAAACCGGGCTGTGGAAGGTGTGCGGACGGCACAGCACGCATTGGACGGAAGCCGCGGTGTACAGCGTCCTGCGGAATGAACGCTACTGCGGAGACGTACTGGCCAGGAAAACATGGACGCCTGATTTCCACGACCATAAGTCCAAGCGGAACAACGGCAAGAAGAACAAGTATTACCAGCCGGGTCATCATCCGGCGATCATCACCAGAGCGCAGTGGAACGCGGCGCAGCGGATACTGAACAGCCACAGGTACAGGCATACAGGCGGTTACCTCCCCATGATGGTCATCGACCACGGCGCGCTGACCGGATACATTTCCGTGAACAAGGCCTGGGCAGGATACGACGCCGCGGAATACTACCGCGTCAGCAGCATCGCCATGGGGCTTGCCGAGGGTGAAATGGAAACAGACCTGGAGAACGAGCATCTGCCGGAGGGCGGCAGACGTCTTGTCGGAATGACAGACGACAACGGAGTCCAGCGCATCGCCAGGACGCTTTCCAGCGCGGAGCAGAAAATCAAAGCGCAGATCGAGGGCAGCCAGGAAGAGAGCGAATCAAAGGAAAACGCTCCGAAGATCCGCGAAGGATTTCAGGTGGTCAGCGGAAGCCTGTTCAATCACGCGTATGAAGCGACCGTCTCCTTCAGCCCCAGGCAGATGGCTTTCAGCACCACATGCGTTTCCCGCCTGGATACGTCATCAGAATCAGACGGTAAAATCACCATCTCCCGGCAGCAGTATGTCGAGGTGCTGTTCAACCCGGTCGAAAGGATGCTTGCCGTCCGCCCGAGCGACGAAAGCAACCGGAACGCAATCCGCTGGACGGATAAGAAAGGCAAAGGCGCAAACGTCAGCGCAAAAGCGTTCTGTTCCATACTGTATGAAGCGCTTGGGTGGGATGAAGGGTACGCATACCGCTCACCCGCAATCGTGCGCCGAAGAGACGGTGAAACCATCCTGTTCTTCGACCTGGACAATTTCATCGGCAGGGAACTTTGCAAGCGCACAGCGGGAGAAGAGAACGCGCCGGGGCAGGAAACCGGACGGCGGATGGAATCCGAAGAAACCAAAGGAATATTCTTCGGAGCGGACGACGAACCGCAGCCCATCGAGGACACGGAAGCGATGGAACAGAAGCTGAAGGAAATCGCGGAATATGAAAAGCGGAACTACGGCACCCCGGCCTTCGAGCACAACAGCGAATTCCGGCTGACGGCGATTGACGACGACGGAGAATGGGAGGTCATGACGGAAGCGCGTGTTCTGGGCGGCGATCACCGTGTTGACTACAGCGAGATCGAAGCGCTCCAGGAAATCATGCTGGACGCGATGGACGCGGCGGAAGACGACGATGAAAACGAGGAAGGAGGCCCGGAATGATCAGTGCCAAGAACCCCGCGCGGAGCAGACCGCTTTCCCGAAACGTGAAGCGGTTGATGAAGATGGCGCGGGAATCCCCGATAAACCCCGACGTGGAGAAGATTGAGCGTGAATTCACCGAACGCGATCTTGCCTACTGCGACATGCAGGGAAGCATTTTCATGGCGGCGGTAGACAGGGGCCTTGCCATGAGCGAGTTTGCACCGGTGTTCATGAACAGCCAGCTTGCGGGGGTCATCGACTACAGCTTCTCCTGCGCCGGCGGCATGGAGGAAGACGATATATCCAACTACCTGAGGATGCCCGTACTGCTGAAGTCCCCTTCCGTTATCGTGGATACGGTCATGTGGCTGAACGAAATTGTCAGCGGCGTCGGAACAGGAGAAAACCCGAACATGGCGATCGTCAAAGCGCTGAACGAGGAAGAGACAGAAGAAAGTGACCCTCAGGCCCGCGCCAGTCCTGTAATCCTGGATTCGGAAACGGACGTTAAAAAGCTGGCGGACGATTACGAATACGCCTACTGGCTCGGCTACATATACAGGTGCGAATGCCATCTGCACGATGAGTCCAGCAGAATGGTGTACGGAGCCTTCAGCGAAGAATTCATGCGCGATTTCTACGGAAAGCTTTCCCTCGGGCAGGACGCGGTACTTGCTGAGTGCGCGCCTGAAATATGCGGAAGGCTGGACGCTCTTCTGGTAGGAAAGCTTTGGAAGAAAAAAGACGGCAAAGAGCAATAGGCTTCGTCCGCGCAATCAGCAAAACAGATCCGGGAGGTAAAAGAAATGAGCTATGACATCAGCCTGCGCGACCCGGTTACGAAGGAAACCCTGGAGGTAGACGAGCCGCACTTTATGACAGGAGGCACATACAAGTTGGGAGGCACAAAGGAGCTTTGGCTGAATGTGACCTACAACTACAGCGATTTCTATTACAGAGACGATGTGTTCGGGGAAAAAGGCATCCGGACCATCTACGGCATGACAGGCGCGGAAAGCATCCCTGTTCTGGAGAAGGCCGCTGCCGCTTTGGGAGACGATGTAGACCAGGACTACTGGAAAGCGACCGAAGGCAACGCGAAACGGCCGCTGTTTCAACTGATCGCAATGGCGAAAATGAGACCCGACGGCGTATGGGACGGCGATTAAAGCAGGAAAACAAGCAAAAGGAGTGACAGAAAATGGATGAACGGAAAACCGAGTACCCCTACAACGCCCAGGCTTCACCGCAGTATCCCCGGCCGGTTGCGGGAATGCCGCAGACAGGCTATCCGGCCTATCCGCAGCGTACTTATCCTCAGCAGTACTCTCCCGCCGGTGTGCTGGATAAGGATGCCCAGGTACTCACCCAGGGCGGGTTTAAACCGCTGAGTAAGGAAGAACGCGAGGAAGCGCAGCGGATCGCCATCGAAGCCGGTTTTTCCTTTGAGGGCTACCAGGTGGTACGCAGAGAATTCTTCTCGCACAAGTTTGATCCAACGCTCACGATCCGTGGAAACAGCATCATTTTCAACAACGCCTGCATATCGAAGCTGGAGCAGGTGGTTTACGTGCAGGTGCTTGTTAATCCTACCGCCGAAAAACTGGTCATCCGCCCCTGCGAGGAAGGCGCAAGGGACGCGATCCGGTGGTGCATCGCCAAAGACGACAAGCGGAAGAGCCGGCAGATCACATGCGGCCTGTTCACCGCAAAGCTGTATGAGATGATGGGCTGGGAAGCGCTCTACCGCTATAAGCTTCAGGGAACCAGGATCAGTTACCAGGGCGAGCAGTTGTACGTATTCGATCTTACCAGCACGGAGATTTATCTTCCTTCCGTCAAAGATCCTGACAATCCGACGGCAAAAGCCAAGAGAAGCACAGCGGTATACCCAGCGGACTGGCGGGATTCCTTCGGCATTCCCGTTCAGGAACACCGGACATCCATGCAGATTAACCTGATGGACGGATACGACTTCGCCGACGTCGGGCAGAAACCGGAGGGTCAGCAGATGCCAATGGAAATGATAGATCAGGAAACCGGGGAGGTGACAAAGGTATGAGGACCTTCGCGGAGGTTCGGCAGAGCGCACCCCTGTCCATGACTTTTTCAGTAGACGACAGGAGCGTCGTACTCGACGGCATACCGGCAGGTTATGTGCAGATGGCGGTTCATCCGGAGAGGAAGATGATGATCGTAAAGCCGTGCGGGAAAAAGGATCTGGGAGCGGCGCTTGCCGTTCCCTCCGGATCCGTTCCCGGCAGGACGGTCATTAAAGGGAGCGGGGCTTTCCTGCACAAAATCTTCGGTATGATGCGCTGGGATCAGCGGCAGAACAGGATGATGAAAACGACAGATTATCTGCCGGATGCCGAGGGATGGCTCTTTGATCTCACAGATGCGGAAATGATTCTGTCCGAAGCGCAGTTGAAGTCTTATACCCTGATCACTCCGGCGGAATGCCGCGGAAGGAAAGGATGATGAACGGATGACGGATATTTCATATGCGGGATCAGAACCCCTTATGCTTACGCTCTGCCTTGAGGAAGACAGTATTCTCGTCAGCAAGGCAATCCTGGAAGCCCTTGAACATCCGCGCCAGGTGCAGATGCTGATCAACGAAGACAGGAAGATGCTCCTCCTTCAGGCCTGTACCGTAGACGACAGAGAAGCGGTCGTGATCCCGCCTGTTCCTATGCAGCAGTTTGAAATGAGCGGCCATTCCCTGCTCAGGCGGATCAGGAGGTTGACCGGGTGGACGGACGAAAAGCCTCGCGTGATATACGGAAATTATATTCCCTCGCACAACGCTATCGTATTTGACCTGCGTTCGGCACAGCCCGCCCAGCTTCAAATACCATTGGACGGCATCGAGGGACGACCGAACTGAGGAGGATGACGGATGGCAATGGATAAGGATAAACTGCTTGCCTATTTCCAGGCGCACTATCTTTCCCGCCGGGAGGTGCTTTTCAAGCTTCCCCTCAGTTACTCCATCGATTCGTTCTGGCCTGAACTGCTGAACCGACGCAAGGCTTCCGCTGTTGTACTGCCGCTGTATAACGCCATGGGACTGCCTTACTGGTACGTACTGACGGACCGGATGATTGCCGCAAGCGAAAGGCTGTGCGAGGAGGCGTTTTCTCAGGAAGAAGGCTTCGACCCATACCTGGCGCAGATGACAAGCGCGATGACGGAGGAAATGTTCTTCACCAGCTTTGTGGAAGGCGCCCAGATGCCCCTGCAGGAAGCAATGGATTTCCTTCAGCGCGGAACGGAGCCCGAGAATATCCAGGAGCAGATGATCTGGAACAACAGGCACGCCTGGGCGGAAATGACGGCCACTTTATACCGTCCGCTGGATGAGAGCTTCATCAGAAACCTTGTCTTCATTCTGACGGAGGAAATGGACGGGTGCGCGGAAGGATACAGGCAGGCTGACAGTCATCCCATTGCCGCCATGAACGATGAATCATACGATGTCCCGCCGGCTCACGCTCTCCCTGACAGGATGCGGCAGTATACCGCTTTCCTTGGCGAACCCAATGTCCACCCGCTGATCAAGGCGGCCGTCGCCCAGGCTTATCTTCTGGTCGCGCGGCCATTCCCCGAAGGAAACGAACGATTGTCACGGATGATGTCCTCCGCCGTCCTTCTGCGTTGCGGATACGACTTCTTCCGTGACATTTCCATTTCCGCCATCATTGCAAAGGAAAGCTACCGGTATTACAAAAGCATGCGGGAGATCATACGCGCGGAAAACGGCGGGGACATGACCTATTTCATAGAGTATTACATCGAACTGCTTGTGCGCGCCGTAGACGCGAGAAAAGAACGCCTTCTCCGGAGGGAGATGCAGACGCTTGAACGCGAGCGTGAACTGGCCAGGGAACCGCTTGCGAGAACAGTATCCAATGAGGCAACGCAGGAAACCATAACGGTGCAGGAAACCGAAGAGCAACAGCAGGATGAAGACCCCGCACCAGGAGAGAAGAAATATCCTGTTTCCCCGCCGATAGAGATCATGCCGCTGCCTGATTTTCTCACCGCAGTCGATAAACTGAAGCATTCACCGACGCCCAGGACAAGAACATATCCCATAAAGATCCGTAAGATGATCGAATTGGGCTACCGAACCTTTACGGTTACCCAATGGGCGGAAAAGATGAATTTGGAACGCAAGGACGCGGATCAGGAGTGCAGGTATATCTTCCAGAAAGGTTTCCTTGACAGGGATAAGAGCGGAACGGTCATGACTTATTCATTCCGTTACGCCCTGGAATCATCTGCGGGGCAGCAGCCGAATGAAGAGGAAGAAGGTCCGGAAGAAGAAACACACCAGGAGGAAAACGATAAGAGTCCGCCGGAAGAACAGCGGTTCTGGAACAGAATCACCGGCTATGAAAAAAGTGACAAACCATATAAACAAAGGGCGGGGCAATTCATCCGGAAACTGGTGGAGAGCGGAAAAGGCTCCTTTACCACAAGGGATTTGATCGAGCACGCCGGCCTGACGCCCATTCAGGCAAAAAACATGTGCGATTCTCTGGTGCGGAGAAGAATAGTCCTGAATAAAACCCCTCACGTAAAGCCTACGGTATTTCACATCCCGCTTGCCGGACTTCAGGCAAAAACCGAAGCATCCCCGGTACAGGAACACTCTCCCGCCCAGGCAAACGAACCTGATTTCTGGAAAGAAATAAAACGGATGGAAAGCAGTTTCTCAGAGATGCATCGAAAGACCGCTGAAACCATCCGGGACTGCGTTGAAAAAGGAATACTCAGCTTTTCGCGTCAGGAATGGAAGGACCTATCGGGCCTTCCAAAGGAAAGAAGCAACGATTCCTGCGATCTGATGCTTTCGAGAGGACTGACAGTCAACATCTCCAACGACAAAAGGACCGCCGTTTATGCCTTCAAGGGCATGGACGAACAGTCTTCCGAAGTTCCGTCGGATGAAATAGTGAAGAAACTGAAGGAGATGCGTGAAAGCGATTCAGACAGGGATCAGCGGATCGGACAGTTCCTGCAAGGCCTGATTGACAAAAAAGCCGAAACGTTTACTGCGGCAGAATGGGGTAAGCGCTTCGGTTCGTCAAGCTGGACTTATGGGAACGACATCCGCCGGGCCCTTAACATCGGACTTGTCAGGAAAACAACCGGCACCAGTTCCGGACAGTGCCGTTACCGGATTTGCAGCAGTATTCTCAAGGGAGTGCGGGCAAACGACCTGACACCTTCACAAAAGCTGTATCTGTCCAAGCTTTACGGGATATTCGCAGAGGAAGAATTCACAGTCGAGGACTGCGCCGAAGCCATGGGTCAGCAGACCTCTTCAGCATACTTCAATCTGAACAATTTTGCCGAAAGAGAGATCGTTGCGCAGAAGGGCAAAAACGGGCAGGCAAACGTCTACTCGCTGCTCGTAACGCCGGAAACCTTCCCGGAATGTTTCGCAAGAAAAACCAAAGCGGAAAGGAAAACAGAGGCGGCAGCTTTTCAGCCGTCCGCTCCGATCCCGATGGCGGCGGCAGCGGGTTGATTCCCCTCCGCTGGCCGCTGTCAGCCCACGGTTTCGCGTCCGCCGCCCTGTCCGATAAACAGGCGGCTTTTCTTTTCAGCCCGGTACGAAGCAAACCAGGGGGCATTTATCAAAAGAAAATACATTCACAAACGGGACTTGCTATTTCCAGCCTTCAGAGTGATAGATACGTGCTGACCAAATGAAAGGAGGCAGTGCCGTGCCTAAAAAGGAACTTTCTAATTACGCCCCTGACCGCTGGATCAGGTATTTGAACCGCCAGTACCCGAACCTTTGGACAGACATCCGGAAGGGCTACGAACATCCGGAAGGATTCATCCGAAGGGATACCGGCGGGATGGAACTGCTCAGAAGCGTTCCTGACTGGTGCTATATGCCCACGCTGTTTCCCTTTCTGGTGCTTACGCACAAGTATGGGGAGGCATTTTACCTGACGCACATGGAAGAGATGATGACCATAGGAACGCTTTACACCTGGCGCGCCAGCAAAGGAGTCTATCGTTTCGCCCCCGAGATTTACGATGCGCTGATCAGCCAGCCATTGTCAGGCAACATTCCCACGGACTGCCTGTATCATCTTCCCGAGTGGGCGGTTTTTGTGGAAACTCCGGGCATGACCTATGAGCGTCATCCGATTACCGGCTTTATCGCGCATCTGGATTACAATCTGTTCAGCAAAGGCATAGACCTGCAGTTCGCGATTTTCTCAGATGAAATACATATACCGAAAATGATCGCGCTGCCGCTGGGCGAAGGCACGATTTCTGACGCTATGGACAGGGTGGACGCAACCGACAATCTGTTTATGCCTCCGAATGACAGTTCCCGGTATGTCGGCAGCCGGGACGAATATAAAAAGACATTTTCCTCCATGCTCCAGCTTCTCCTGTATCTGTGCAGCGAAGAACCGGATATGCCGCAGATCGAGCATCCGCAGAAGCGGCGGACGATCAGCGGCGGAGTGAGAAGCCCCAAAGAGCCTCAGGTGTGGGACGTCGGTGTCCGTGTCTCCAACGCTATCCGGAATTACAAAAACCATGAGCGCACTGCTGAGAAGGAAATGGCTTCTGTGCAGGGAGCTCACTCCAGTCCGCGGCCTCATGTGCGGGCGGCGCATTGGCATACCTTCTGGGTTGGCCCCAGGAGCGCAAAGTTTCCGGACAGGAAGCCCATCATCCGTTGGCTTCCACCCATTCCGATTGGGATGGATTGGAGGAGAGAGCTTGAATGAGATCACCTGACCGTGATTCTTTTTGTGGGCGGGCTGACCGCTCATTTTTTATTGAACTACGGGAATAGGGGCATAAGCCTACGGGAGAACCTTATAGGACTACGGGAATGAGGCATAAGCCTACGGGAAAGCATTATAAGACTACGGGAACAGGGTATAAGCCTACGGGAGAGCCTTATAGGGCTACGGGAATGGTCATAAGCCTACGGGGAAAGGTGTTCCCGTAGCCCTATAAGCCCCCAAAATAAACAAATCGGCCTGCGAAAGGCCGAAACCCATACCGATAGTCCTACGGGAAGAGTCTTGAAAAGCCCGTGTTTTCGGGCTTTCCAGGGAAAAAGTAACCACCCTAACCTCGTATCAAGATTAGGGTGGTTGGGTGGTGGAGGTGAGGGGAATCGAACCCCTGTCCGAAAAAGTGACAGCCGGGCTTTCTCCGAGCGCAGTCCATGATTTAGAATTCCCTCGTCCGGGCGCCCGTGGACAGGCTCAGGGATTCGGTAGCTTCATAATGTGTTCAAGCCGCAAAGCTTAGGCAGGAACATGGCCCGCTGAATTGACGCCGGTGACCGGGGCAGCGGGAACCCCGGGCCGACGCGCAGCCTGATTAGGCCGCGAAAGCGTATTCGCTATTGTCAGTTCAATTTTATTTCCCGGTTTTAACGCAGCCCGGGGCTGCGGCTCGCTTACCCGACCACCTGCGATCCCGTCGAAACCAGTACACCCCCCTGAATCATTCGCTGCGGTTTTTCGTGCGCAGCGCACGCTGGATGTCCCGCTGGGCATCCCTTGCGGCGATGTCGTCGCGCTTGTCGTGGAGCTTTTTGCCCTTGCACAGACCGAGCTCCAGCTTGAAACGGCCGTCCTTCAGATACACCTGCAGGGGAATGAGCGCGTAGCCCATGCGGCCGACCTGCTGATGAAGCTTGCGGATTT
Organism: uncultured Eubacteriales bacterium; assembly: GCA_902781095.1. GTDB lineage: Bacteria > Bacillota > Clostridia > Christensenellales > Aristaeellaceae > Ventricola. Next base: position 32,714 of record CACZHW010000012.1, on the reverse strand, counting down.
CGTTTTTGTGCAGCAGCAGCTTTTTGGGGCGGAGCGGATCGGTGTTGAAGATGTTGCCCTGCTCGTAGGGGGAGATATGCATCCCCAGCACCAGGATTTCCCCGTCCTTTACGACGGCGTAGCTCTCCTTCAGGTTCATCCGGCCCTGGCGCATGCTCTTGACTTCCGTGCCGTGCAGCGCCATACCGCACTCGTAGCGCTCCTCCACGAAATAGTCGTGGAAGGCCTTGCGGTTGCTGGCCATCGGCTTGATTCCCTTTGCGCGTGCCATCCGGATTCCCCCTTTCTCGGCCGGACATGATTATAGCATAACCGCGGGAGGGATTGCAAGGCGGGTGGCGGTTGGGAAACGGGGACTGACTTTTGGCACGGAAAGGAGTAAAATAGAAAAGACGCGCAGAGGGCTGCGCCTGAAAGGAAGGATGCACATGGCCTGGTTTGAGGAAGCCGTATTTTATCATATCTATCCGCTGGGGCTCACCGGCGCGCCGCATGAAAACCCGTACGGCGAGCCAGTTCACCGCCTGAGGTCGCTGGAACCGTGGATCGGGCATATCAAAAGCCTCGGCTGCACGGCGCTTTACATCGGCCCGCTGTTTGAATCCGTCGGCCACGGGTACGAGACGACGGACTACCGCAGGCTGGATTCCCGCCTGGGGACGAACGAGGATCTCGCGGCGTTCGTCCGGCAGTGCCACGAGGCCGGCCTCCGCGTGATCCTGGACGCGGTCTTCAACCATACCGGCAGGGATTTCTTCGCCTTCCGGGATCTGCGCGAAAACCGTGAGCGCAGCCGCTACCGCGACTGGTACTGCGACGTGAATTTTGCGGGCAACAACGAATTCGGCGACGGCTTCTCCTACACGAACTGGGGAGGATACGACCTGCTGGCCAAGCTGAACCTGCGCAATCCCGAAGTCCGGGATTATCTGCTGGATACGGTCCGTTTCTGGCGTGAGGCGTTCGACATCGACGGCCTGAGGCTGGACGCGGCGGACGTGCTGGACTTCGATTTCATGCGGGCGCTGCGGCATGCGGCGCGGGAGGTGAAGGAGGACTTCTACCTGATGGGCGAGGTCATCCACGGGGATTACCAGCGTTGGGCAAACGCGGAAACGCTGAACGCCGTGACCAACTACCACCTGCACAAGGCGCTCTACAGCGCGCACAACGACCATAACTACTTCGAAATCGCCCATACCGTCCGCCGGCAGCAGGACATGGGCCTCACGCGCGGTGCGCGGCTTTATAACTTTGCAGACAACCACGACGTGGAGCGCATCGCCTCCAGGCTGCGGGAGCCGGCCCATTACCGCCCGCTGCACGTTCTGCTCTACACGCTGCCCGGGGTTCCCTCTGTCTACTACGGGTCGGAGTTCGGCATCCAGGGCCGCAAGGAACGCTGGAGCGACGCGCCGCTGCGGCCGTACCTGAACCTTGCGGAACTGACGGCGGGGGACAATCCGTGCCTCTCGCTGATCCGCGCGCTGGGGCGCATCCGCGGGGGAGAGAAGGCGCTCTCTTACGGTGACTACCGCGAACTGCTGCTGACGAACACGCAGTACGCCTTCGCCAGGGGCGACGTGCTCGTCACGGTGAACAACGGCGGCGCGGAGGCGTCCTTCGACCTGCCTGCCTCCAGCGCATACAGGGGCGCGCTGAGCGGGGAGCGCGCCCTCGAGTGGGGCGGACGGATCCACCTGAGGATACCGGGCAACGGCGGCGAGATCTGGATCCCGGAAGGGGAGCGGAGCGCGGCGTACGAGCCGGTGCAGGCGGAATGGAAGCCCGAGGCGCCCACCCCGGAAGAGCAGGCTGAACACCGCGGGCAGCCCCGGCGCGCGGAAGGAAAGCCCTACGAGGAGATGGACATTGAGGAACTGCAGGGTGAGATCCTCGCGAAGCTCGCCGCCAACGGGCCGGTGACGGACCGGATGAAACGCGAGGTTTTGGAGAATGTATACAAGAATTCTCTGCTGAATTGGGTCAGGAGTTTCAGGTAACAGAGAATACATAATGGAGATAGTTAAATTCCACAGGGATGAAGCTTGATTATTCGGCATATTGACATCCCGAGAGACCTGGCTATACTATGCAAACGACAGGATGGCTCCATATGTTGAACAAAGAGCGCATCCTTGTCACGGGCCCTTTTTAACAGATGACAAGAACTCAAAGGAGAATCGATATGGCTGATTTTGATCCCCGGCCGAGGCGCAGCGTCGCGTTCATCGGATCGGAGTGTTATCCTTTTGTAAAGACCGGCGGGTTGGGGGACGTGATGTACGCGCTGCCCCGCGCGCTGGCCAGGCAGAACTGCGACGTCAAGGTCATCCTGCCGCGCTACCGGTGCATCCCGTGGAAGTACCAGGAGAAGATGATCTACCGCGGCGAGTTCCATATGGATCTGTGCCAGGACGGACGCTCCTTCTACGTGGGCATCATGGAGTACGTGTGGGACGGCGTCGTCTACGACTTCATCGACAACGAGGAGTTCTTCTCCTCCGGAAATCCGTACACCAATCTGGTGGACGACATCCCGAAGTTCTGCTTCTTCTCCAAGGCTGCGCTGGCGGCCCTCAATTACATGAACTGGGTGCCGGACGTGATCCACTGCCACGACTGGCAGGCGGCGCTGGTGCCGGTCTTCCTGCGCACGATGTTCGCGGGCACGCCGGTGGGCGATGCCAAGACCGTGCTCACGATCCACAACCTGCGCTTCCAGGGCGTCTACAACATCCCCACGATCCAGTACTGGACCAACCTGCCGGACTACGTCTTCAACAAGGACGCGCTCAAGCAGGGGTACGAGGACGCCAACATGCTCAAGGGCGGCCTTGATTACGCGGACCGGATCACGACGGTGAGCCATACCTACGCGGGCGAGATCCAGACGCCCTTCTACGGCGAGAATCTGGACGCGCACCTGCGCTATCACTCCGGCAAGCTGCGCGGCATCGTCAACGGCATCGACTGCGACATCTGGAACACCTGGACGGACGGCAGGCTGGCGGTGCAGTACGACATCACCAACGTGCTGGACCGCAAGCGCCAGAACAAGCGCGCGCTGCAGCAGGAGCTGGGCCTCTGGCAGGACGACCACGTCTTCGTCATCGGCCTCATCTCCCGCCTGACGGATCAGAAGGGGCTGGACCTGGTCAACGCCATCCTGCCGGAGCTGATGGACGGACATACGCAGGTGGTCGTGCTGGGGACGGGCGACGAGCACTACGAGAACGCCTTCCGCTATTACGAGGACGCGTACCGCGGCAGCGTCTGCTCCAACATCATGTACGACGAGGGCCGGGCGCACCGGATCTATGCCGGCGCGGACGCGCTGCTGGTGCCCTCCCTGTTTGAGCCCTGCGGCCTGACGCAGCTGATCGCCATGCGCTACGGCACGGTGCCGATCGTGCGCGAGACCGGCGGCCTCAAGGACACGGTGCAGCCGTACAACCACTATACGAACGACGGCAACGGCTTCACCTTCGACCGCTATGATGCGGGGCTGCTGCTGGACGCGGTGAACCGCGCGAAGACGCTGTACTTCACCAACCGCTGGTGCTGGGACGAGATGGTGCAGCGCGACATGGACAAGGACGTCTCCTGGGACCAGTCCGCATCGCAGTACCGCGACCTCTATCTCGAACTGAAACCGTAAACAAAAAGAGAGAATCCCGCCCCGGCGCAGGCTGCGCCGGAGGCGGGATTCTTTGTTATGCGGGTGAAAATCAGCCGAGGACGGACTTCACGTAATCGATGATCGCCTGGTCCTTGGCGTTTGCGAAGAAGAGCTCCGCAAAGCGGGGGCCGGCGACGGCGCCGCGCACGAGATCGGGATCCAGGCCCTTGAGGCAGGTGATCAGATCCTTGAAGTTGTTGAGACGGACAGCGTCCAGGATCTTCTTGTTGCGCTGCTCGGGCACGACGCGGTCCGCCGGGTAGCCGTTGCCGCTGCCAAAGCCGAAGAGCTTCTCGAAGACATACTGCAGGTTGAGGTCGCCGCCCCAGCCGTAGCCCTTGGCAAAGGGCATCGCCACGGCGTTGCCGTCGTTGATCTGGGCGAACATGAAGCCGTCGGACGGATCGACCACGTGGCCGCAGATGACGCCCGGGAAGCTGTTCAGGGCCAGCATGGCGCCTTCGCCGGTGCCGCAGCCGGTGACGACGTAATCGGCCGCGCCGGAGTTGAGCAGGATGGCGGCGAGGATGCCGTTCTGAACGTAGGTGAGGCTGGGCTCGCCTTCGGTGCCGTACATGCCGTAGTTGTCCACGGTGTGGCCCATTGGCTCCACGACGGTCTTCAGCGCGTTCTCGATCTGCGCGTTCTTGGCAGCCTGGCTGTTCTCGTTGATGAGTGCAATACGCATGGATGTTCCTCCTTAAATGAATCGCTGTCGGGCGGAATAAACCGCTGTTCCCTAAGATACAGCGCGCGGGAACGCTTGTCAAGCCGCGGAGGCGCCGGAACGGGGAAAAAGCTTTTCGCGGAGGGCGTGTTCTGCTATAATAGGCGATATCTTACGGTGGAGGGATCGATATGGAATTCAGCAGACGGATGCAGCGCTTCGGGGACGAGGTTTTCCTTGCGCTGGACGAGCGCAAGCGCGCGCTGGAGCGCGAGGGAAAAAAGCTGTACAACCTCAGCATCGGCACGCCGGATTTTGTGCCGCCGCTGGCGGTGCGGAAGGCCCTGGCGGAGGCAGCGATGGACCCGGACAACTGGAAGTACGCGCTGCGGGATACGGACGAACTGCTGGAGGCCGTGTGCGCTTATTACGCGCGGCGGTTCGGCGTTGCGATCACGCCGGACCAGGTCGCCTCCTGCTACGGCTCGCAGGAGGGCATCGGACACATCGGCCTGGTCCTGTGCGACGAGGGGGACACCGTGCTGCTGCCCTCCCCGTGCTATCCGGTTTTCATCGCGGGGGCGATGATGGCGGGCGCGGAGCCCTGGTACTACCCGATGACGGCGGAGACAGGCTTTCTGCCGCGGGTTTCCGACATCCCGGAGGAGGTTGCCCGCAGGGCGAAGTACATGGTCGTCTCCCTGCCGTCCAACCCCATGGGCAGCGTCGGCACGCCGGAGGTCTACAGGGAGATCATCGACTTTGCGAAGCACTGGGACATCCTGATCCTGCACGACAACGCGTACAGCGACATCCTCTACGACGGCCTGGAGGGCGGCTCCTTCCTATCCTACGAGGGGGCGGCGGAGGTGGGCTGCGAGTTTTTCAGCCTCTCCAAGAGCTTCAACCTGACGGGCGCGCGCATCAGCTTCCTCATCGGCCGCAGGGACGTCGTCGCGGCCTTCCGCAAGCTGCGCAGCCAGATCGATTTCGGCATGTTCCTGCCGCTGCAGAAGGCTGCGGTCGCCGCGCTGCGGGAGCCCCGGGAGCCCGTGCTGCGCCAGCGCGACGACTACGAGGCGCGGCGCAACGCACTGTGCGACGGCCTGTCTTCGATCGGCTGGGAGACGCCGAGAAATGCGGGCAGCATGTTCGTCTACACGAAGATCCCGGACGGGTACGCGACGAGCGCGGAATTCTGCCTGGCGCTGATGGAGCGCGCGGGCGTCGTGTGCACGCCGGGCTCCGGCTTCGGGCCGCTGGGGGAGGGGTACGTCCGCTTCGCGCTGGTGCTGCCGCCGGAGGAACTGAAAAAAGCGGTGCGCGCGATTGACGAGAGCGGCATCCTGAAAAAAGCGTGACGGCAGCCGGGAGGGAAGACGGATGGATTTTTCACTGAGGCCCTATCAGGCGCCTGACTTTGATGCGCCGGCGCTGCGCTCGGCGCCGGATGCGGCAGTCTGTCCCGCGCCGGCGGACGGTGTGGCGCCGGAGGGCTTCCACGCCATGAGCATCTGGCCCGAGTACTTTAAAATCGGCGGCAGGTGGCGCCTGGCCGGGGAGAGCCGCATGGATTGCGTGCCCGTGCTGGCGGGGGACGATATAGCGGTTACGGAGTTCCGCCGCCTCCGGAAGGGGGACGCGGTGATCTGCGGCCGGACGGAGGACGGGAGCGAGGGCATCCTCGTGCACACCCGCGGCTTTGATGGGCCGGGGGAGGCTGCGGAGCGTTTCGCCTTCCGGCAGAGCCGTTCCCGGGAGACGGCGTTTACCCGCGACTACGACGAGCTCTGCAGCCTGCTGCGCTACGAGCGCGGGCACGGCCGCATCGTCTGGGTGATGGGGCCGGCCTTCGCCTTCGACAGGGGCGCAAGGGACGCGTTCGCGCGCCTGGTGCGGGGCGGGTACGCGCACGCCGTGCTGGCGGGGAACGCGCTGGCGACCCACGATTTGGAGGCTGCGTATCTGGGCACGGCGCTGGGGCAGGACGTGTATACGCAGAAAAACGTGCCGAACGGCCACTACCACCACCTGCAGACGATCAACCGCGTGAGGGCCTGCGGCGGCATACCGGCCTTTCTTGAGCGGGAGGGGATCCAAGACGGCATCGTCCGGGCGTGCCACGATGCGGGCGTGCCCCTGGTCCTGGCCGGGTCCATCCGGGACGACGGACCGCTGCCGGGCGTGATCGCTGACGTGTACGCGGCGCAGGACGCCATGCGTGCGGAAATCAGCCGGGCCACGACGGTCATCTGCATGGCGACCATGCTGCATTCCATCGCGGCGGGCAACATGGTTCCCTCTTACCGCGTGACGGCGGACGGAGGGGTGCGCCAGGTGTACTTTTACGTGGCGGACGTCTCCGAATTCGCGGTGCGAAAGCTCTCCGACAGGGGAAGCCTGTCCTCCCGGGCGATCGTCACCAACGTGCAGGATTTCATCGTCCGCGTGGCGGAGCGTCTGGGGGTCTGACCGATGAGGATTCTGCTGCTTGCGATGGCGGCCAGCGCGCTGCTGGGCGGCCTGGACCGCATGCTGGGCAACCGGTTCGGACTGGGGGAGGCGTTTGAGGAGGCCTTCCGGATGCTGGGCCCGCTGGGGCTCTCCATGGCCGGCATCCTCTGCCTGTCGCCGCTGCTCGCCGGGGCGGCTTCCTCGCTGGCGCCGCTGTGCCGCGCCCTCGGGGCCGACCCGGGGGTGCTCTCGTGCATCCTGGCCATCGATATGGGCGGCTGGCAGATGGCGGAGAGGCTGTCGGATTCCCCGGAGGCGGCCCGCTTCTTCGGCATCCTCGTCACCGCGACGATGGGCTGCACGCTCAGCTTCACCATCCCGGCGGGGATGGGCATGATGACGGGAGAGGGCAGGAAAGCCTTTTCGCGCGGCATCCTCTGCGGGCTGGCCGCGCTGCCCGTCGGGCTCATCGCCGGCGGACTGGTGATGGGGCTCGGCGCCGTGCGGACGGTCCGGCTGAGCCTGCCGCTTCTTCTTCCCGCGCTGCTGCTGACGCTGGCCCTCCGGTTTGCGCCGGAGGCAACGGTCCGCGTGTTCGGCGCGTTTGCCGCGCTGCTGCGCCTGCTGGCGACGGTGGGGCTGGCGCTCGGCGCCTTCCGCTTCATCAGCGGGATCGGGCTTTTGCCCGGCCTGATGCCCGTAGAGGAGAGCATGCAGGTGGTCTGTGCCATCGGGGTGACGCTGCTGGGCAGCCTGCCCGCGGCCAGGCTGCTTTTGCGGCTGCTGAGGCGGCCGCTCGCCCTGGCGGGGGAGCGGCTGGGCATCGGTGCCGACGGGGTCACGGGCCTGCTGCTGCTCACCATCAACGTAACGCCGGGGCTTGCGGCGCTGGGATCGATGAAGCCGCGCGCACAGATCGTGAACGCCGCTTTTTCCGTGTCGGCGGCCTCCGCGCTGACGGCCCATCTCGCCTTTACCGTGGCCTGCTCGCCGGAGACGGCGGGGGCGCTGCTGGCGGGCAAACTTGCGGGCGCAGCGGCTGCCGGCGCCCTTGCGCTGCTGATGACCCGGACGATGAAAGACGAAGCCGCCTTGTGAGGGGCGGCTTTTTTGCGGAAAGAGAAAAAGCGCCGGTGCGGCGTTCGCCGCACCGGCGCAAGAGTATGTGGGATACGGGGGAGGATTACTGGACGATCTCCAGCACCTTGTCGCGCAGTTCCTTCTCCAGGCGGCCCAGCTCGATGGAAGCTTCCGCACGCTTCTGCTGGCCTTCGCGCTGGATCTTCTGCACCTCGGTGAGGGTCTCGATGAGGGAGGTGTTGGCGACGCGGATGGTTTCCATGTCGATGATGCCGCGCTCGGCCTCGCGGGCGGTCTCGATGGTGCCGGTCTTGAGGCGCTCCGCGTTGCTCTTGAGCAGGTCGTTGGTCATGTCGGTGACGGCCTTCTGCGCCTTGAGCGCTTCCTCCGCGTGCTCCATGCCCAGCGCGATGACCATCTGGTTCTTCCACAGCGGGATGGTGTTCACGATGGTGGACTGGATGCGCTCCGCCAGGACGTTGTCGTTCGTCTGCATGAGGCGGATCTGCGGGCCCATCTGCACGCTGACCATGCGGGTCAGCTTGAGGTCGTAGACGCGCTTGTCAAAGCGGTCGATGAGCTGCGCGAAGTCGTTGGCGACCTGCGCATCGGCGGGATCGGCGGTCTCCTGCGCCTTGGCCAGCAGCGGCGGGAGCTCCTCCTCGCGCAGGTGCTTGAGCTTCAGCTCGCCGGCGATGATGTAGAGGGTCAGCTCATGATAGAACTGCTCGTTCTGCTCGTAGAGGCCGTCCAGCATCTGCGCGTCGGAGATCAGCTGGCTCTGGTGGCCCTTGAGGGTGTCGATGATGCCGGTGATGTTGGTCTCGACCTTCTCGAACTTCGCCTTGAGGGCGGTCAGGCTGCCGCTGTTCTTGTCAAAGAGATTCTTGAGGCCGGAAAGGATGCCGCCCTTCTTGCCCTCGTCCACGTCGAAGCCCTTGAGCTCGGTGACCAGGTTGGCCAGCATGTCGGATACGGCGCCGGTGTCTTTGGTCTTTACGTCCTCCAGGATCTGGTCGGCGAACTTGGAAATCTTGACCTGCGCGGCGTTGCCGTACTTCAGCACGGTTTCGCTGTCATGGATGTCGATGCGCTCCACGAAGGCGAGGACCGCAGCCTGCTCTTCAGGGGAGAGGTTGTTGAAGTTCAGGGAGTCGTCCGCCTCGTCCACGGCTTCCAGTTTCTTGGCCTCGGGCGCCTCCTGCACCGCAGCGGCGACGCTCTGCACGGACTCGGCGATGCGGTCCGCGACGGCGCTTACGTTCTCGGAAACGGATTCCACGGCGGACACGGCGGCGTCGGTCGCGTCCTGCGCCTTCTCGGCGACGGCCTGGGCGGCGTCTTCCGTCGCGTTCTTTACTTCTTCTTTGATTTCATTGGCCTCTTCCTCACCGGGAAGAATCAGGTTCGGAATTTTGATGTCCATAACCATGCACTCCTTTGCTATCATGCCTTTTGGCTGTCCGATCGCATTTCACGTCGGATGCATACAATATTCCGTATACGATAATACACTAAATTGACCAAGCTGTAAAGCCTTTCTTTCCTAAACGGGCTGCGTGTGTTATAATCAGGCGAGTATCGGGCGGAGGTGGAGAATGACGCGCCGGACCTTAATCGCGGACGGGCTGCTGCTGCTGACGACCCTCATCTGGGGCGTGGCGTTCGCGGTCGTCAAGGACACGCTGGACAGCGTTCCGCCGGGCCTTCTCGTGATGACCCGCCACCTGATTGCAGCGCTTATCACAGCGGTGCTTTTCAGAAAACACCTGCGGGGATTGCAGGCTGCGGACATCCGCAGGGGCGCGTTGGTCGGCTTTCTGCTGGCGATGGCGTACCTCGTCCAGACGGAGGGCCTCGCGCTGACCACGGCGGGCAAGAACGCGTTTCTGACGACGACTTACGTTCTCTTTGTGCCGCTGGCGCTGCGGCTCTTCTTCGGGCGCAGGCTCGGCACGCGCGTGCTGCCGGCGGCGGCCCTGATGCTGCTTGGCATCGCGCTGCTCTCGCTGGGAGGAGAGCAGGACGGGCTGAACAGGGGCGACGCGCTCACGCTCGTGTGCGGGCTGTTTTACGCGGCGCACATCATCGCGGTGGAGCGCTGCCAGCGGCGGACGGACCTGTACGCGCTCATCGTTCTCCAGTTCGCCTTCTGTGCGCTGACGGCGCTCTTCTGGCACCTCGCCTTCGAGCGCGGGATGCCTGTGCGCCTGGACAGGGGCGCCGTGCTGGGCATCGGCTACCTGGCGGTCTTCTCGACCACCATCGGCATGAGCCTGCAGAACCTGGGGCAGAGCATGGCGCCGGGGGAGCATGCGGCGCTCATCCTCTCGATGGAATCGGTTTTCGGCGCGCTCTCCGGGGTCGTCATCCTGGGGGAGCGGATCACGCCCGCGATGGGCGCGGGCTTCGCTTTTATCTTTCTGGCGCTTGTACTCTGCGAGACGGGGACGGTGCATCCCCGCAAAGAACCCGTAAAGGAAGGTGGACGGTGATGAAGAGACGGCTGTGCGCACTGCTGCTTGCGCTGCTTACGCTGGCTTTTGCGGCGGCTGCGGCGGAAAACACGCGGGTGCGTCACTATCTCCTGCTGGGGGAGGACGGCTACGCGGACAGCGTGGTGGACGACGCCCGGACGGACACCATCGTCCTGTTATCGCTGGATGAGCAGTACAACCGCGTCATCATGACCTCCATCCTGCGGGACAGCATGATCACCAGCCCCCGGGGGACCCCGACCAAGGCCAACCTGCTGTACAAGTACTACGGCTTCGAGGGGCTGTCGGAGTGCATTGCGCGGGAGCTGGACATCGCGATCGAGGGCTGCGTGCTGGTGAATTTCGAGCACGTGAAGCCGGTCATCGACGCGCTGGGCGGCGTGGACCTGGTCATCGACGAGAACGAGTACATCTCGATCCGCAAGATTTTGCTGGGCAAGGATGAAAACATGCCCAAGGGGCCGGGCCTCGTCCACATGACGGGGCGCATCGCCCTTGCGTATATGCGGGACAGGCAGTCCGGCTCCGGCGATTTCTCCCGCACGCAGCGCCAGCGCAAGGTGGTGGCGCAGCTGGTGGCCAAGTGCCGCGACCTGTCGCTGCTGGAGCTGGTGGGCATCTACAACGACGTGTCCTCCGGCATGAAGATGAGCCTCTCCATCCCGGGCATCCTCGGCGCGATGAAGAGCGGCTACGGGCTCATCGCGTCCGGCGCGGACTTCGTGGAATTCCGCGTGCCGCAGGACGGCACCTACTCGTACACCTCGCTGGAAGGGCACGGCTCCGTGCTGGACGTCCGGTGGAGGACCAACCGGCAGCGGTTTCACGCGCTGCTGGATACCAACCCGGAGGAGACGAACCGATGACGGTAAAACGGCTTTTAAAGCTATGGGGGGCAGGGAGCCTTGTGGCGGCCCTGCTTTTCGGCGCGGCGGCTGCGGAACAGCTGGACCTTTCGCTGTTCGGGGATGAGGAACCGCCCGCCGCGGACATGCTGCCGGCGGCGGATACCTGGAACCTGCGGGAGGACGGCACGGACTGGCGCCTTACGGAAGACGGCTCGGTCATCGTGACCCTCTCCGCGACGGGCGACGTGACGATCGGCGGGGACAGGCGCAAGAAGGGAAAGAACATCTTCGACAAGCAGCTCGAGCAGGAACCACTGGGGCTGGATTTTCCGCTGTCCAACGTCCGGGAGATCTTTGAGGCGGACGACCTGACACTGGTGAACTTCGAGGGAACGCTGACGGACACGAAGAGCGCCACGAAGAACACCTACAGCTTCGCGGCGCCGCCGTCCTACGTACAGGTGCTCTCCGGCTCCTCCGTGGAGGCGGTTTCGCTGGAGAACAACCACGTGATGGATCACGGAGAGAAAGGCTACGCGGATACGTGCGCAGCGCTGGACGGCGCCGGCATCCTCTACAGCGGCCACCTCGGTTCGGCCATTTACACCACGGATACGGGCGTGCGCATCGGCATGCTGGCCTACCAGACGTTCAACGGCAATTACGCCTATATCTACGACCACATTGCGGCGGATATCGACGAGCTGCGCGCACACGACTGCGCGATCGTCGTCGTCTCCTACCACTGGGGCGAGGAGAAGGACTACGTGCCCAATGAGCGGCAGGTGCCGCTCGGGCGCGCGACGATCGACGCGGGCGCGGACCTGGTGCTGGGGCACCACTCGCACCGGATGAATCCCATTGAGGTTTACAACGGCAAGCTCATCTGCTACTCGCTGGGCAACTTCTCCTTTGCCGGGAACCTCCGCCCGGACGATATGGACACCTATATCTTCCAGCAGCGCTTCCGCGTCCTGCCGGATGGGAGCGTCCGGAGTGAAGGCTTCCGGATCGTGCCCTGCTCCATCTCCTCCCAGGAGAAGGTCAATGACTTCAAGCCTACGCCGAAGGATGCTGAAGGCGCGCGGGAGGTCGTGGACAGGCTGCTGGAGCTCGGCGGGAAGTTTGAAAAGCAGTACGCGTCGCTCGGCGTCACGGCGGTTACGGACTACCCGACGGAATGGGCCGCCCGGTACGGACAATGAAACAGAAGGGGCTGCCGCGGCAGCCTCTTTTTCAAAGGAGGAAAGACCATGACCGGGATGCCCGTACGGCTGCGGCAGCAGATCGAAGCGCTGGCGGAGGACGCCGGGGCTCTCGCGCGCGACGCGAAGGCGCTGAGCGAGGCGTACCGCACGCGGACGGGGGAGGGAAGGCGGCTGGCCGTCACCGAGGGGGACGCGCTCTCCTACGCCTGCGCCCGCATGCCGGCGACTTTCGCGGCGGCGCAGCGCGCGCTGGAGCTGACGCTGCCCTGTATGCCCTGCGAAATCGGCACCGTGACGGACTGCGGGGCGGGGACAGGGGCGCTGACCCTGGCGGCCTTTTCGGCGCTGCAGCCCTCCCGCATGCTCTGTTTGGAAAGGGAAAGCGCGATGCGCGGCCTCGGCGAGCGGATCACGGCGCTGGAGGGGGTCCCGGCCGAGTGGCGGGATTTTGATCTCGTAAGGCAGGTCGTCCCGCCGGCGGAACTGGTCTGCGAAGGGTATATGCTGGGCGAACTGGCGACTGGGGACCGTCCGGCGGCCGTGCTGAAACTGTGGGCCGCCACGGAGAAGATGCTGCTGCTGGTGGAACCGGGGACGCCGCAGGGCTGGAGGAACCTGCAGGAAGCGCGCCGCCTGCTCACGGATGAGGGTGCGTACACCGCCGCCCCGTGCCCGGGGGAGACAGCCTGCCCGCTGGGGGAAGGCGACTGGTGCCACTTTTCCGTCCGTGTGGAGCGTACGCGGCTGATGAAGCGGCTCAAGGGCGGCGAGGCGCCCTACGAAGACGAGAAATTCGCGTTCCTCGCGCTGACGAGGGAGAAACCGGTTCCCTGCCGGGCGAGAATCCTGCGCCACCCGGACGTGCAGAAGGGCCGGATTGCCCTGGCGGCCTGCACCGGGCAGGGAAGGCAGACGCTTGCCGTGACGAAAAAAGACCCGCTTTGGAAGCGGGCCAGAAAGGCGGAATGGGGGGACGCGCTGTAGCGCTTCAGCCAAGGTCGAAGAGGCCGGCATGGCGCAGCGCCGGGCGCAGCGCGGAGAAGAGCACGGGTCCCGCAACGGAGGCGAAGACGGCGTTGATGACGCTGCCCGGCAGCTTGGCGGCCATCTTGAGCCCGGTAGCCTCCAGGGTGAGTCCGTTGACCGTGAGGCCGAAGACGAACGTCTTGAGCATGTAGAGCGCGACGTAGGCAAACGCGCCCAGTGCGGCGGCGCATACGACGTGTGCCATTTCTTTTCGGCCGTACTGTCCCGCGTGCGCCGCGCGGCAGCCGACGAGCCCGGCAATCAGTCCGATTGCGCCCTTGCTGGCGAAGGTGATGAGGCTCTCGGCGCCATAACCGGTTACGATGTCGAAGAGAAAGGAACCGATGCCGGCGGCCAGGAAACCGCCGCCGGGGCCGAACAGCAGCCCGGAGAGCACGCACAGGGCGTTGGCTGCGGTCAGCTTGGTATCCATAAAGGGGATGCGCAGGTAATTACCGACGAAGACGATCGCGGCCATCATGCCGATGAGGCTGATGCGGGCGACGCGGGAATCGCCGGGACGGTTGCTGGTCATGTCAAAACCTTCTTTCCGGGAGGATGACCCTATTATAAGACAATCTGGCATGCTGTAAAGGGCCAGTTTTTTTCTTTTTGACCACGCCAGATTGGGCGGCGGGAAGTCCTTCCGGTTTGATCCGATCCGTGTTATACTATAAAGAGAGCTGTCATGGAAAGAGGGGCGGAGGATGCGAAGAATCGGGATGGCACTTTTCGCGCTGATGCTGGTGCTCCTGGCGGCCTGCGCCGCTGCGCAGGAGACCGCCGCAAAGCCGGAGACGATGCCGAGAATCCGCGTGCAGCTGACGCGGCTGGGTCTCGACCGGATGGCCGAACTGCGCCTGGACGGGCCGACGACCGCGCAGGGGGATGCGCGGCTGCTTCTGCCGGAGGACAGCCGAATCAGCCTGGAGCTGCGGGAGGGGCGCATCGTCCTCTTTGCCGGCTCCCTGCACCTGGACATGGGACAGGAGGTCACGTTTTACCAGCACGGCGGAAAGGGCCTGCGCTTTACGGAGGGCGGCAACCGCTATCCGGGCAATCTCACGGTGACCGTGGAGCAGGACACGCTGCGCGCAATCCTGTCCGTCCCGCTGGAAGCGTACCTGCCCGGCTGCGTCGCCTACGAGATGAACGACAGCTTTCCGCTGGAAGCGCTGAAGGCGCAGGCCGTCTGCGCGCGCACCTACGCGCTGTCCCACATGGACAGAAGCAAACGCTACGACGTGGTGGACACGGCGAACGACCAGGTCTTCCGCGGCATCGACGACAGCTATGCCAACGTGGCCCGCGCCGTATCGGAGACGGCGGGCATCGTGGGCATATGGAACGGAAAGCTGGCGCAGTGCTGGTACAGCGCCAGCAACGGCGGACAGACGGAGCTGCCGGAGCATCTCTGGCAGCTGCAGCAAAAGTACGGCTGCTACCGGATGGACGACGACCCCTACGATCTGGCCAACCCGGAGAGCGCCGTGCGGCGGGCCGTGGTGCGCAAGGACGCGAAGGATCTGGACGGGACGCTGCAGCGCATGATCGCCGAGGCGGCGGCCGGGGAACTGAAAAGACAGGGCTACCCTGCGCGGGCGGACGCCTTCCGGGTGGAGAGGGTGATTTCGATGGCGGCGGAGGCGCCGCGCTATGCGCAGCCGAGCCGCCTGTATACGAAGCTGACGCTTACCGCGGAAGGCTCCGCGCGCAAGGTGATCGAGCTGAAGGAGACGGACGCGGAAGCGGGGGATACGCCGCAGTACGCCTACGGCGACTGGGAGAAACTGGAGGGGCAGCTGACGGTGACGCTCCCTCTCTTTCCGGAGCTGACCTCGGCGCTGGGGCTGCGCATGAACGGCGGGATGGACAATGAGCTCATCACGCTGGTGGAGACGAAGGAAGCCTTTTACATCGAGGCCAGACGATACGGCCACGGGGTCGGCATGAGCCAGCGGGGCGCGCAGCAGATGGCCGCCCGGCACGGGAAGAATTTCACGGAAATCCTTTCGTTCTATTACCCCGGGATGGAGCTGCGGCGCATCGCGTACGCGGCGGAAGAGGCCGTGACGCCGCCGCCCTATCTGGCGGCCTCGCCGGTGCCCTCCGCCTCGCCGACGCCGCGCCCCACGCTGATGCCCGTCTCCACCCCGCTGCCGAAAGGCGCCTACCTGGCGTCGGTGGAAGGGATCGGGGAGGACAGCACGCTCAACCTGCGCGGCGGACCGTCGCTCTCTTCGGAGATCATCCTGCGGCTTTACCCGCACCAGCTTCTGGCGGTGCTGGAGACGACGGCGGACGGACAGTGGGCGCACGTCAAAACCGACGCTGCCGAAGGATATGTGATGCTATCCTATCTGGAAAAGGCGGAGCAGTGAGGGGTCCGGAGCGGCTCCGGCAGGACGAAGAACTGGAAATCACGGAGGAACTATGCAAAAGAGGCAATGGAAGGACGCGGCGCTGGTGGCGGGGATGACGCTCCTGCTGTTTGCCCTGCTTCTGGCAGGGCCTGTGGGCAGGCTGAACCACCTGGCGGGCCCCGGCGACGCGGCGGCGGTTTCCGCCTTCATGGCCGCCGTCTTCGGCGCGGCGCTCGGGGTTTATGTGCACGTGGACAGGCCGGGCGGCAGGACGATGATGCTCTGTGCGGCGGTGCTGGGGCTGTCCGTGCTCGCGCGCGCGTCGATGCTGGATTTCGCCTCGGCGGATTACGACAGCTTCCTGTGCAAATGGGTGCAGTATTTCAGGGAGACGGGCGTACGCGCACTGGCGGAGAACGTGGGAGATTACAACCTGCTCTACCAGTACGCGCTGCTGGTCATCTCCCGCCTGCCGGTTTACGACCTCTATTCGATCAAGCTGCTTTCCGTCGCCTTCGACTACGCGCTGGCGCTGGCCATGATGGCCGCGGCGGGCAGCGCGGCGGGGCGCAGGGCGCGGCTCCCGGTTTTTCTGATCGTGCCGCTTCTGCCGACGGTGCTGCTGGACGGGGCCTGCTGGGGCCAGTGCGACACGGTCTACGCGTTTGCCGTGATCCTTTCGCTGTATTGCCTGATGGAGGGCCGGCCGTGGCGCTCCGCGGCGGCGCTGGCTTTTGCCTTCGCCTTTAAACTGCAGACGATCTTCGTCTTCCCCGTGGTGCTCATGGGCCTTCTGGACGGCCGTTTCAAACCGAAGCACGCGATGGCGTTTTTCGCAGCCTATCTGCTCACCATGATCCCGGCGCTGCTGGCGGGCAGGGGCTTTATGGACGCGCTGTCCGTGTACGCCGGCCAGTCGATGGGCCAGTACTACCACCGGCTGACGTACAACGCGCCCAACCTCTACGTCTTCTTTCCGATGCTGGAGTTTGCCTCCAGCCAGGAGTACACGTGGATGCGCTTTATCCGGGGCATCGAGTGGGACGGAACCAACGGCTACCTGACGGAAGACCTGTTCCCGACGCTGCAGCAGGCGGCGCTCATCGCCGCGGCGCTGCTGACGCTGGCCGTCGTCTGCTACTGGCTGCGGCACAGGGAGGAGGTTCGCCCGGAGATGACGCTGAACCTCGCGCTCTTCTTCGCCCTCTTTCTGCCCTTCGTGCTGCCCAAGATGCACGACCGGTACTTCTTCGTGGCCGACATGCTCTCCCTGCTCTACGCGGCGCAGCGGCCGGAGAGGCGGTTTATGCCGCTGCTGGTCGTCGGCGCCTCCCTGGGCAGCTACATGACCTTCCTGACGCGTCAGCGGCCGGTGGATGAGCGCGTGTTGGCGCTGATGATGCTGTGCGCGCTCGCCCTGGCGGCGCGCGATCTCCTGCAGGCGATGCGGGAAAACCGCAGGCTTGCGGCGGAAGGGGGTGCGGCGTGATGAATGAAAAGCGGAAAGCGGCCGTCGCAGCCCGCCGCGTTTTCGGTCGGCCGCGCCCGGTTGGCTTGCTGGCCGCGCTGGCCCTGACGGCGCTCACCTTTGCTTGGAACGTCTCCTCGGGCCCGCTGTCCAACCTCAACGACATCGGCGGGTGGGACAACCGGCTGATCTTCCTGCTGGAGAGCGCCGCAGCGGAGGCCCTTCTGCTCGGGGCCGCGGCCTTCAGGCACCGCGGCGGCACGGGAAGGCTGCTGCTGCGCCAGGGGCTGCTCGCGCTGGCTTTCGTCATGGGCCTTTTGGCCATCAACCAGAAGACGCTTTTTTATCAGCAGCAGATTCAGCCCGTCATCCGGGCGATGGACGGGGGCGGGCTTGCGGCTGCCGCGGGCAGCGGCGCGGGCTGCTCCGCCGCGATGCTGACGCTGCTCTATGCGCTGACGCGCGGGCCCGTCTACGACATGTATCCCGTCAAGCTGCTGTGCATCCTGTGCCAGGAGGCGCTGTGCCTGCTGGCAGCGAATGAAGCGGAGCGGAGGGGGATGAAGGCCGCGCGCGCGGACGCCGCGCTGCTGCTCCTGCTGATTCTGCCCCAGGGCTTCCTCAGCGCGGCCTGCGCGGCGCAGACGGAGGTGGCGGCGGTGCTGCTGGCGGCCTTCGCGCTGAGTGCGCCGCGGAAGGACTGGAAGAGCGCAGCCCTGATGGGGTTCGCCTGCGCGCTCTCGGGCGTCCTGCTGCTGATCCTGCCGTGGGCGGCGCTGCGCAGGGAACGGGGTGAGCGTATCCCCTTCGCCGCGAACGGTCGCGCGCGGTCGATCCGCTACGCTGTCTTGGCGCTCGGCATCGCGTTTGCCTGCCAGGTGCCGGCCGCCCTTCTGGGAATGCCGGCCGCACAGGCGCTGGCAAGCCCGCTGGGCGCGCTGCTGGAGGCGCCGCCCTATGCTTCCGGCTCGCCCAATCTTTCGGCGCTGTTCCCGCGCGCTGCGATGGAGGAGATGCCGGAATTCTTCCTGCTGCGCCGCGTGCCGGAGCTGGACGCCGAGACGCTGGCGTCGCCCTTCTACACGCAGCAGCATTTCCTCGCGCTGATGCGGGGGATCGCACTGACCGGGCTCGCGGGTTACGCGGGTGCCTGCGCCTGGGCGCGGAAGAAACTGGCGGGGCTGCGCCTCTGGCTCTTCGTCAGTGCGTGCGCCCTGTGGATGGTGCCGGGCGGATCCATGGCGCTCTGGCTGGCAACTGACTGCCTGTGCATCGTGGGGATCCTGTCGGAGCCCGGCCTGCGGCTGCCCGCTTGCCTGCTGCTGTTTGCGACGGCAGCTGGCTGCTGCTATCCCGTCACCGGGGAGACACTGGTGCGGCCGGCGCTGACTTCCGGCCTGGTGCTGCTCGCCGGGCTGATGCTGCCGGGGCTCGTGCCCGGATGCGGCGGCAAAGAGATCGGCAGCAATTGAAAGAGACGGAGGGGTGAAAGTGGACAGCAAGCCGCTGGGGAGAAAGGGCCGGCTGCGTGTCGTGACAAGCTTTACGACGCCGGACGGCGACAGCTATGAAGAGAAGCACGCCGGGTACTGCAGCGTCGTGGACGGCGCGGCGGGGGAGCGGCGGCTGCTCTGGGAGGAGACGCGGGAAGGCCAGCACGACGACATCGAGCTGACGCTGCGCGGAGCGGAGGCCGAGATGGTGCGCCGCGGGGAGACCTGCGGCCGCCTGCGCTTTTCGCCGGGCAGAAGGCTGGACGGCGAATACACGACACCTTACGGCGCGCTGGACATGGCAGTGGAGAGCCGGGGGCTTGAATGGTCGGAAGCGGACGGACGGGGAGAACTCCTGCTGGAGTACGATCTTTACGTAAACGGCGCGCTTTCCAACTCCGCGAGGATGCAGCTGCAATGGCGGCTCTGAGCGCGGCCTGCCTGCGGGACGAGGCGCGCGGAATCCTGCTGGGCTGCGGGCTGCGCGGCTTCGTGCGCATTGCGGCGCCGGGCGAGGCGCTGCTGGTCACCGACGCGCTGCGCCGGGCCGGAGAAGGCGACCGGGTTTCGGCGCTTTGTGCGCTTCAAAAGGCGGGCTTTGAAGGCAGGAACGAATGGGGCCTTTTGTGGCTTTCCCCCGATGCCGCCCGCCTGCGCGAGATAGCACGCCGGGCAGAGGAGCCGGCCCGGGCTCTCAGGATGCCGGGTGGCGACGGCGCGCTTGCGGAAGCGGTCTCGTTTGCGCTGCGTCTCATGCGCAGCGCGGCTTCGGAGGGGGAGTGGAGCCGGCGGGGGTCAAGCCTTCTGCTGGAGGCGCTGCGCCTGCCCGACCCCGGGCGGACGGGATGGCCGGAGGCGGAACGGCTGCGCGCGCCGGCAGCGGTCATGCTGCGGGAACACGACCGGAGCGGCCTGCACGAGGCAGGCTGCGTCCTTGCAGCCCGATTGACGATGACAGCCGCTTCGTGATATGATTGGCGTAAGGCATCAGATTTCAGGGAGAAGCGACAGAAAGGGAGAGAAGATGAACAGGACACAGGCTTCCCGCGTATGGGAGATGTCGGAAGACGAGGTTAAAACGATCTGCCAGGAGATGGGCATTGATGCGGACAACATCCCCGACGATACGGTTCCTGTCTATGTGCCGGACCGTTTCTTCGAATCCGATCCGCACAGATACTACATTTACCTCATGGAAGTGATCTCGAACACGCACATGGAAATCAGAGGCATCGACAAGAGCGTCCTCGAGACCTGTGTCGCACAGCTGAAGGAAAAAAAGCTGATCGTCCTCAAAAAGGGAGCCGATCCGGATTCGCTGGATTACCGCGATTATCTGATATCGGCGGAGAGGGAAGTCTACAACGAGTGGACCAGCTCCTTCATAAAGCACAGCGTGTCCTTCTTGGACAAGGTCCTCGGCTTCTTCAAAAAAAGCAACTCGAAATAAAAAGAAACAAGCACCCCCTGCTCTCGCCGGAGAACAGGGGGTGCAGCCTGTTTAAAGCGCCTGCCTTGCGGCAGGCGCTTTGTGAATCGGGCTGTTCAGTCGATATAGATGATCAGATTGTTGCTGTTGAAGGCGCTGAAGTAGCGGATTTCCTTCGCCATTTTGGTCACCATGCGGATGCCGAGGTGCTCCTGTGGACCGTCTGACAGGTGCAGCCTGTAAAAGGCGGTGGGGTCGAACTGGTCGCTGAGGTCCCGCAGGCTGAAGCAGATCCGGCCCTGGGAGACGAAGAGCCGGAAATCCGCGCAGACAGCATCCCGGCCGACCTTCTGCGCGTGGTCGAGGATATTGACGGTCATCTCCTCCACGCACAGGGCCATGAAGTGCGCTTTCTTCGGATCCGCGCCATGCTGGAGACAGAAGCTGTGGGCGCGGCTGCTCTCACGGATGGCATCCTCCGGCGTGCGGATGACGGCATAAAGGTTGTCGGACTCCTCGCCGCCAAAGCTTTCCGGCAGGAACATCACGTCCTCCCAGCGCCTGGGCAGACCCTTCCGGCGGAAACAGACATAGAGAAACAGAAGCAGAATCAGGACAAACTTGGAAATGCCGGCCGAGGCCAGAATGCCCTTCGTGCCGTAGAACCTGCCGAGTACGAATGCGGTGGCGACCGGGACGGCAAAGCGCTCCCCAAGGCAAAGGACATTGAGCAGCTTCAGACTCTTGATGCCCTGCAGAGAGTGCTGCAGCAGCGCGCTGACGGTGTCGAAAACGAGGCCTGCGGCCATCCAGCGGATGCTGAAGACGGCCAGGTTCAGGACATCCGCGTCCGTCGTATAAATCCCGACCAGCGGGCGGCACGCTTGACGAAGCTCGGCGAGCCGCCGCGGATGATTTCCCGGAGCGGATCGAGACGGATGAGTTTCGGCGACAGCCGGAAGAAGTGGTTGGGCTTTGTGAAGTGAACGAGCAGCACCAGAAGCTGCAGAATGTAACCGAAGGAGGTGGCCAGCCCCATTCCGAACGCACCGCCGTGGAAGACGAGGGTGTTCAGCAGGTCTCCGAGGATATCAGCAGTGCAGAGCACGGCGGAGGAGAAGGAGAAGAGCTTTTTGCCGTTGTCCATCACCAGCACGGGACCGAAAACCTCGACCAGCAGAAAGGCTGGAAGGCCGATCATATAGCCGCGCAGGTAGCCGTACATATGGGGATTCAGCTCGGGATACTTGGTCAGGGACACGCCGCACAGCCGGAGAACCGTATCCGGAACCGAGACGGCGACGAGGATGAGAAGCCCGGCGAACAGCAGCCCGATGGCGGAGGTCAGGTTGAAGGCCTCGTTGGCTTTCCGGGTCTCGCCCATGCCGACCTGGTGCGAACAGACGAAGCTGCAGCCGGTCGAGAGAAAACTGGCCAGCAGCATGACCACGCTGGTGAAGGGCCTCAGCAGCGCGATGCCCGAGTAAACGTCGGAGCCCAGAAAGCGGCTGGCGATGATTCCGTCGATCAAAACGGCGATGACGCCGGTCAGCGAGGTGAAAATCATCGCGATCGCGGTCGATGAGTACATCGCGGCGATGTTGTCGGAACGAAGGGGATTGACGCGCCTGGCAGCCATGGGGCGGCACACTCCTTTTGCATTGCAGGGCAGGCTGTTTTCGCTTGACGCGGGCGGTTCGGCGACGGATTGTATATCGTTATTGATTATATTATACGCATGGAAAGCTTCAACTGCTTCGGGGGCGGCGGAACAATCGAAGGGGAGCGACTGCTCGAGACAGGGGTATGCGCGAAAGAAAACCCCTGCCTTGCGGCAGGGGCTTTGCGGATACAAACGGGTCTTGTCAGGCGGCGGGGGCCTCGGCGGCTTCTTCCGTCACCTCTTCGCGGATCTGGGTTTCGCGGCCGGAGGGCTCGCCGTACTGCTCGGCGGTGATGTCGCCGCCCAGCACCTCGGTGATGTACGCCATCACGGCCTCGTCCATCGGGATGCCCGTGTCGAAGGTGGTGCCCGCTGCGTAAGCGCGGCCGAACACGTTGTAGGTATCGCCGCCCACCGCGCAGAAGTTGTTGGTCACCACAGCGTAAACCGCCTCGGGATCGAAGGGCTTGCCGTTGATGCTCTCGATGGTGACGCGCTGGATGGAGGCGGGGCCGTAGTAGGTGGTGTCCTTGCCGTTGAGCTGATAGAGCGCGCCCTGGTCGAAGGGCTTGGTGGTGTCCAGCGTCCAGACGATGCCGCTGGTCTGCGGATAGCCGCCGATGGCCTCCGGCGTGGAGAAGGTGGAGGCTTCCAGCGCTTCCAGGAGCTCGGCGCCCGTCACGTAGACGACCGCGACGGTGTTGCCGAAGGGCAGCACGGTGTTGATGTCCTTCATTGTGATGTCGCCGGGCTGGATCGTCGCGCGGATACCGCCGCCGTTGGTGACGCCGACGATCTCGTGCGGCTCATCCTGCTCGGTGCCGCTCTCCTTGGTGACGTACCAGACCATGGCGTCCGTGATGAGGTCGCCCAGGTTGGTTTCCTCGGTACGGTTGCCGGGGTCGCGCTCGCCGTTGAGCAGCACTTCGGTCTTGGCGAAGACGGCGCCGTACTTGGCGTCCACTTCGTCGATGAACGTCTGGGCCTTGGCGGCGACGGCTTCGTCGGGGGTGATGCCGGCCGTATCGACGAGGTAGTTGTTTACGATGGCTTTGGTCTCGTTGTCGATTACGATGACGCCGATGTGGGAAAACTTCGTGCCGGTGGACTGGATGGGTTCGCCGTGCTCGCCGCCGGTCATCACGGTGTGGCTGTGGCCGTCGATCAGGAAATCGATGCCGGTCGTGTTCTCGTAAAGGTCAATGGAGCGGTAGCCGTTGGGCTTGGACTCCTCGTCGACGCCCAGGTGCACGAGGCCGATGACCAGGTCGGCTTCCTGTGCCTTCAGGAAATCGATCGCGCTCTGTGCGCTCTTGTAGAGGTCGCCGAAGGTGGCGAAGCTGACCTCAGTGATGAGGCTCGGATTGACCTTTGTGGCGGTCTCCGGCGTCTCCATGCCGAAGAAGCCGATCTTGAGGCCGCTCTTCGTCGTCACGAGTGTTGCGGCGTCGAGGATGGGCTCGCCTGTCTCGTCCAGATAGACGTCTGCGCAGATGGTCTTGAACTGGGCGGCCTTCAGGTTCTCCATCAGCTGTGCGTAGCCGAAGTCGAATTCATGGTTGCCCAGGGTGACGACGTCGTAGCCGGCGGCGTTCATCATTTCTACCGCGCTTGCGCCCTTGTACGCGCTGACGTAGGGCGTGCCCTGGCTGAAGTCACCGGCGTCCACCAGGATGACCTCGGCGCCGAGCCCTTCATAGATCTTCTTCATCGAGGCGATGGTGGCGTAGCCCGCCAGATTGCCGTGCACGTCGTTGGAGTGCAGGATCACGGTTTTGCCTTCGAGGCTCGTCGGGATGACGGCAGCTTCTGCGGCATAGTCTTCGTCGGTGTAATCCGCCATGGCCGGGCACAGGGTCAGCGTGAACAGCGCGGCCAGGATCAGTGCGAGAATCCTTTTCAACTTAACATCCCTCCAGTTGCGTCGTTTGGTTTGGACAAATTGACCATGGCTATTATAGCACAAAAAATGTGCAGAAGGAAGCCTTTCTCTTGTCGAATCTGCCGGGTGGAAGCGAAAGACACCGTCAGTTTACACAGAAGAGCCCCATTGACGGTTTATTCCGCACGTTGTTATAATACAAGCGGAAAAGCAAAGGACGGCAGACGGGCAGACGAAAGGGAGGCGGCAACATGATCGGAACACAACCGCTGATTACGAGGCGGGACATGATCCACTGCGCGCTGTGCGACGGGGCACCCTGCGACGCGGCCTGCCGGGCAGGCCTGCGCCCGGCGGAACTTCTGCGCAGCATCTGGTTTGACAACGAGCAGTGCGCGGCCGGAAGGCTGCCGGGCGAGGTTCCGTGTGTCTCCTGCGACGCGCCCTGCGAGCACTCCTGCGTCCGACCCGGCGCGGTGCCGGTCCGCAGCCTGGTAAAGCGCCTCGCAGGCGAGGTGAGGCCGGTGACGGAGACGCTGCGCCCGCTGGAAGAAAACCGGCTGAAATGCGAGCTGTGCGGCATCCCGCTGGAGAATCCCTTCCTGCTGTCCTCCTCCGTGGTCGGCAGCACGTACGAGATGTGCGCCCGGGCTTTTCGGGCCGGCTGGGCGGGCGTTTGCTTCAAAACCGTCTGTACGCTGGACATCCACGAGGCCTCGCCGCGCTTTTCCGCGATCCGGGGGAGCGACGGGGGCATCATCGGCTTTAAAAACATAGAGCAGCTTTCCGATCACAGCGTCGCGGAAAACATGGCGATTTTCCGCCGCCTCAAGAAGGAATATCCCGGAAAGGCCGTCATCGCCTCTATCATGGGCAGGGACGAAGCGGAATGGGGGACGCTCGCCACGCTGTGCGAGGAGAACGGCGCGGACGCCTTGGAACTCAATTTCTCCTGCCCCAACATGGCGGAAGGCGGAATGGGTTCCGCCATCGGCGAGGTGCCGGAGCTGGTGGAACGGTATACGGCGTCTGCGAAGAGGGCCTGTTCCATACCCGTCCTGGCCAAGCTGACGCCCAACGTCGCGGCGATGAGTCCGGCGGCGGAAGCGGCCCGGCGCGGCGGGGCGGACGGCATCTCCGCCATCAATACCATCAAGAGCATCGTCGGGGTCAACCTGCACAGCTACGTTTCTTCCCCGGCGGTGCATGGGAATTCGGCCGTCGGCGGCTACAGCGGGCAGGCGGTGAAGCCGATCGCACTGCGCTTTATCGCGGAGCTGGCGAAGAATCCCCGCCTGTCGGGCATGCACCTCTCGGCCATCGGCGGGGTGGAAACCTGGCGGGACGCGCTGGAGTACATCCTGCTGGGCGGGGAGACCGTGCAGGTGACGACGGCGGTGATGCAGTACGGCTACCGGATCATCGACGACCTGAAGGACGGCCTCAACCTCTACCTTACGGAAAAGGGCTTTGCGAGCGTCTCGGAGGCGGTCGGCCTGGGGCTGGATTCCGTCGACGCCACGACGGACGCGCTGGAGCGCGATACCGTCGTCTACCCGCGCTTCCTCCGCGAAAAGTGCATCGGCTGCGGACGGTGCGCGCTCTCCTGCGGGGACGGCGGCCACCAGGCGATCCGCCTGGACGCTGCCAGGCGCCCCGTGCTGGACGCGGGACGCTGCGTGGGCTGCCACCTGTGCGTGCTCGTCTGCCCGCAGCGGGCGATCGTTCCAGGCAGGAAGCGCACCGGAAAGCCGGCGGCGGAAAGCTGACCGGCGCCGGGCAGAAGCAAAAGAAAACGGCCGCGGCACTCTGCCGCGGCCGGACTCTATCGGAGGTCCAACTCCGGGGGAACGTCGATTTCCTCGCCCACATACTTGCCGTTTTTCTTCCGCTGCCGTACGCATTCGGAGAGCAGGTACTCAATCTGCCCGTTGACGGAGCGGAAGTCGTCCTCGGCCCAGGCGGCAATGGCTGCGTACAGCTTGGGGGAGAGGCGCAGGGGAACCTGCTTTTTCTGCTTGTCGTCCATGGCTCAGTACAGGCTGCCGGAGTTGACGACCGGCTGCGCGTCGTGGTTGCCGCAGAGCACGACGAGCAGGTTGGAGACCATGGCGGCTTTCCGCTCCTCGTCCAGCGTGACGACCTGGTTTTGAGAGAGCCGCTCCAGCGCCATCTCCACCATGCCGACCGCTCCGTCCACGATCATCTTCCGGGCATCGATGATGGCGGAAGCCTGCTGGCGCTGGAGCATGACGGCCGCGATCTCCGGCGCATAGGCGAGGTAGGTGATGCGCGCCTCGATGATCTCGATGCCGGCCTGGGCGACGCGGTCCTGAATCTCGCAGCGGATCCGGGAGGCGACGACCTCGCTGGAGCCGCGCAGGCTGCCGTCGTCCGCCACGCCGTCGCCGGTGGTGTCGATGTTGGGCGCCATATCGTAAGGATAGAGGCGCACGATGTTGCGCAGCGCCGTATCGCACTGCAGGGAGAGGAATTCCTTATAGTTGTCGACGTTGAAAACGGCCTTCGCGGTGTCGACGATGCGCCAGGTGACGGCGATGCCGATCTCCACGGGGTTGCCGAGACAGTCGTTGATCTTCTGCCGGTTGTTGTTGAGCGTCATCACCTTGAGGGAGATTTTCTTGCTCAGCATCGGGAGGTTGATGCTGCCCTCCTTTGAAACGGCGGGCACGGGCTGTATCGTCGTCACGTCCCCGCTCTGGTTGAGTTGGGTGGCCCGGGCCGGGTTGACGGCGACACAGAAGGGATTGACGAAGTAGAACCCTTCGCCCTTCAGCGTGCCGACGTACTTGCCGAAGAGCGTGAGCACGAGCGCCTCCTGCGGCCCGAGGACCTTGAGCCCGAGGAAAAGGATCCACGCCGTGCACATCACGATCAGGCACAGGACGAACAGAGGCGGCGCTACGGCGATGCCGAGGATACAGGCGGGGATGGCGATGACGTAGAGCAGAATCAGCCCGATGAGAACGGCAAGACCGTTCTTTCTGCCGGTCAGGACGGTTTCTTTCATGACGGTTTCTCCTTTCAAGATGATATCATTTTAATATCAAACTGAGTTTACCGCAGAATTCCGGATTTGTCAATACCGGCGCAAACATTTTATGCAAAGGCCTTCGCACTATGCTATAATAAAAGAACACAACCGGCGAAAGGAGGGGGCGCTTTGCCGCGGATTAAAACCAACGCCATCGTATTGCGCTACGCGGATTACCGGGAGAACGACCGGATGCTGACCCTCTTCTCGCCGACGATGGGCCGGATGGACGCGCTGTGCCGGGGATGCCGCAAGCAGAACAGCCCGCTGCTGGCGGCCAGCGAAACCTTTGCCAGCGGGGAGTTTGTGCTCTGGCAGCGGGGTGACCGGCTGGCGGTGGAGGCCTGCTCCCTGCAGGACTCCTTCTATCCGCTGCGGGAGGACTGGGACAGGCTTGCCCACGGCACTTATCTGCTGGAATTGTGTCTTGGGGCTGTTCAGCCGGAGCAGGAAAACGAGCGGCTCTTTTTGCTGCTGCTGCGGAGCCTTGCCCACCTGGCGTACGGGGACGCGCAGCCGCGGCGCGTGACGGCGGTCTTCCTCATGGGCATCGTATCCCTGATGGGCTTCCGCCCGTCCGTGGGGCGATGCCAGCGATGCGGCCGCCCGCTGGACCCCGGGCAGAAGGCGGCGGGATTCCTCTCGCAGGAAGCGGGCGGCGTTCTCTGCACTGCCTGCATGCCGCCGGAGGCGGAACCCCTGACCGGCACGGAGCTTTGGTACCTGCAGGGGATCATGCGGCGGGGGCTGGACTCGCTGGAGGAACCGGCGGAGTGTACGGACAGGGTTTTCGGCGGCCTGCGTGCGCTTGCGGAGAGCAGGCTGGACGTTCAGCCCAGGACGGGCAGGATGCTGTAAAGGAGGCAGACCATGGACGAACAGAAGCTTGAAAAACTTCAGGAATGGCTGCGGGAGGCAAAGCGGATCGTCTTCTTCGGCGGTGCGGGCGTCTCGACGGAAAGCGGCATACCGGACTTCAGAAGCCCGGACGGGCTGTACAACCAGCAGTACGATTACCCGCCGGAGACGATCATCTCCCACAGCTTTTACGAGCGCTGCCCGGAGATTTTCTACCGCTTCTACAGGGAGCGGATGCTGTTTCCGCAGGCCCGGCCCAACATTTGCCACCGGAAGCTGGCCCAGTGGGAGCAGGAAGGCAGACTGCTGGCGGTCGTCACGCAGAACATCGACGGACTGCACCAGATGGCCGGCAGCCGCCGCGTCTACGAGCTCCACGGCAGCGTGCACCGCAGCTTCTGCCAGAAGTGCGGCGCAGGGTACGACCTCACGGCCTTCCTGAAACTGGGAGACATTCCGAAGTGCCCGGTCTGCGGCGGCCGCGTCAAGCCGGACGTCGTCCTTTACGAGGAAGGGCTGGACGGCGCGGTCGTTCAGGGCGCGGTGGACGCGATCCGAAGGGCGGACGTGCTCATCGTGGCCGGGACTTCTCTCACGGTGTACCCGGCAGCGGCGTTCCTGGACGAATACCGGGGCAGCCGGCTGGTCCTCATCAACAAGACGCCGACGCCGAGGGACGGCATCGCGGACCTCGCCCTCCACGAAAAGCTGGGGGACGTCTTCTCAAGATTGTAATCGATGGTCATCAAAGGATGAGACACGGAGGAATATGGAACAGGCAACGTTGTTTGAGCGGGAGGAGAGCCAGCCGCTGGCTGCCAGGATGCGCCCGAGGACGCTGGAGGAATTCGCGGGGCAGAAGCACCTGCTGGGCGAAGGCTGCATCCTTCGCCGCCTGATCGACGAGGACAGGATCTCCTCGATGATCTTCTGGGGGCCGCCCGGGGTGGGGAAGACGACGCTGGCGCGGATCATCGCCGGACGGACGCGGGCACGGTTCATCGATTTCTCGGCTGTGAACAGCGGCATACGGGAAATCCGGGAGGTCATGCGGCAGGCGGAGGAGGGCCGGCGCTTCGGCGAGCGGACGATCGTTTTCGTGGACGAAATCCACCGTTTCAACAAAGCACAGCAGGACGCTTTTCTGCCCTTCGTGGAGAAGGGCAGCATCCTGCTGATCGGCGCGACGACGGAGAACCCGTCCTTCGAAGTCAACAGCGCGCTCCTCTCCCGCTGCAAGGTCTTTGTGCTGCGGGCACTGGAGACGGAGGACCTGGTTGTGCTGCTCCGGCGGGCGCTGTCGGATCCACGCGGCTTCGGCGGTCAGAAGGTCGACGTCGGGGAGGACGAACTGAAGGCGCTGGCCGTCTTTGCCAACGGGGATGCCCGGATGGCACTGGGGACGCTGGAGATGGCGGTGCTGAACGGCGAGGCGACCCCGGAGGGCGGTCTTCGGGTGACGGCCGGGACGCTGGAGCAGTGCCTGGGCAGAAGAAGCCTGCTGTACGACAGGGACGGGGAGGAACACTACAACCTCATTTCCGCGCTGCACAAATCCATGCGCAATTCGGACCCGGACGCGGCGGTGTACTGGCTGGCCAGGATGCTGGAGGCTGGCGAGGATCCGCTTTACATCGCCAGGCGTCTGGTTCGCTTCGCCAGCGAGGACGTTGGCCTGGCAGACCCGCGCGCGCTGGAGTTGTGCGTCGCCTGCTACCAGGCCTGCCATTTTCTCGGCATGCCGGAATGCAACGTACATCTGACCCAAGCGGTCGTCTACCTTTCCCTGGCGCCCAGGAGCAACGCGATGGAAACCGCGTATATGGCGGCCAGAGAAGACGCGGTCCGCATGCTGGCGGAACCGGTGCCGCTGCACATCCGCAACGCGCCGACAAAGCTGATGGGCGATTTGGGCTACGGAAAGGGGTATGTGTACGCCCACGACACAAAGGAGAAGCTGAGCGACATGCGGTGCCTGCCGGACAGCCTGGAGGGACGGGAGTACTATAAGCCGACGACGCAGGGGCTGGAAGACCGCTTCGCCAGGAGGCTTGCGGAAATCAAAGAATGGAAAAGCAGGCAGCGCGCACAAAAAGAGCACGAATGAACCGAAAAGGATTGTATTGGTTATGCAATTCAGGTATACTTTCCGACATGCCGAAAACGGCATGTCTTCTTATATGATGGAACGGATGTGCAACTCGGCGGAGGTTTGTGAGTATGAAAAAAGCGGCGGCTCTTGTGCTTTTTATAAACCTGCTGGTGAGCGTAGGGTGCGCGGCCGAACCGGCTGTGCTGCCGTTGGATTTTTCGCCGGGCAGCCTGCCGCGGGAGTCGGGCTTTACGAAGGATACGGCCTACGAGGATTCCACTATCTCCGTGCGGATTGAGGAGGGCAGGGCGTTTGACTGCCAGTACTGGGTCGCGGACGTTGTGATCGGGCACGCAACGCAGCTGCGCACGGCGGCCGCCAACGGGTTTCAGTCGATGTCCAACGCGGACGGGATGCGAATCGCCAAAAACGCCGGGGCCGTGGTGGCCGTCAACGGGGATTTCTATTCGCATACCGGTTCAAAATACGTTTTGCGTCAGGGGGAACTGATCGCCGACACGCTGGTCGGAAAACGGGATATCCTGCTCATTGACGAAGACGGCGACTTCCATACGGTACATGACGCAAAGAAGAACAGCATCGATGGGACGGTGAACGGAAAGCGGATTGCGAACGCGCTCTCCTTCGGGCCCATCCTCGTGGAGGATGGAAAGGCGATCGAAGAGTTCCACGTCACGGGCATCGCGCCGACGGAAGGGCGGCAGCGCGTCTGCATCGCGCAGCTGGGGCCGCTCCATTATAAGCTCATCTGCTGCGCGGGCCATTTCCGCGGCTCCAAGGGGATGACGATTACGCAATTTGCGCAGCTGGCGGCGCAGGAGGGCGCAGTGACGGCCTACAATCTGGACGGCGGGGACTCGGCGATGCTGTATTTCCACGGAAAGAAACTCAACGACCGCTCCCAGACCTCCAGGAAGATCAGCGACATCGTCTATTTCGCGTCCGCCGTGCAGAAAGGGGCGCAGTGATGACGGAAAGCCTGCTGATCTTTCCGCTGGTCGGGCTGATTGGCGTCGCGACAGCGGTTTTCCGGGCTCCGGCAGGGGAACGCAGGCTCATCGCTGCGGCGATGCTGTGCGGCCTTGCGATGGCGGCTGCAGCTTCCGTGGTGACCGGGTTTGCCGTGCTTTCCGCACGGATGGGATCGGTTTCGGCGGCTTTGGGCTGGTTCCGTTTCCGAGCGGAGGAATGCTCCTTCGCCGCGGGATGTGCAGGATTCGTGCTCGGTGTGCGCTTCGCGGGCGGGAGAACGATGACGGAGCGCCTGACGCCGCTGGGCTGTGCGATGATTGCGCTGCTGCGCCTTGCCGAACTGCGGCAGCCGCCGGCAGGGCTGGGCCCGGTATGGGAAGCGGGCCCCGTGGCCCTCTTTCCGCTGATTGCGGCGGACGGATACGGCGACCCGTGTCTGGCTGTCTGCACGCTGGAAGCCGCCGCTGCGGCGGTATGCTGCGCTGCGGCGGCTGTACGCGTGAAGAGGGGGCAGCCGGCGCTCCGCCGGGCGGTCTGCAGGCTGGCCGCGTGGCAGATTTTCTTTGAGAACCTCCTGACGGCGGCGCCGATGATCGGCTTTGTCCGCACGGAGCAGGTGGTCTGCCTGCTGGTCCTGCTCTGCGCGGCGGTACCGGGAAGGGACAGGCGGCAGATGCCGGCGGCATGGGGAAGCTTTGCCGCCCTGCTTGCGATGGGACTGGCGCAGGGCGCGCTGCAGTTTGCGATGGACAAGCCTTATCTGATTGCGGAAGCGTTCGCCCGCTCGGATCAGGGGTTTGACAGGATAGCGTCCGCAGTGCCGGGTACCTGCCATCTGCTGGCGGCGGCGCTTTCGGCGGCGATGGGCGAAACCGCCCTTCGGGCGAAGAAGAACGGAGGGGCAACGCAATGAGGAACTCGCCGAATCTGAGGAGAACTTTTGCGGTCTTCACGGTTTTCCTCTGCCTTTGGGCGGCCGGCAGGGCGGCGACGATTCAGGGCATCGCCGTGCCGGATGACGCCCGGACGCTTGATTTCGGGACGAAGCGGGTGAGGCATCTGGAGGAACTGACGGCCTTTCTTGAGACGATGCCGCAGATGGAGAAGGTGGATATGTTCGCCACGCCCATCACGGGCAAACAGGCGGACGCGCTGGCCGGGCAATTCCCGCAGATTGAATTCGGATGGACGCTCCGGATTCCGTGCAAGGATCACGATCACCTGATCCGTACGGACGCCACGGCCTTTTCGACCCTCCATAACAAGCGTTCGCCCCGCCACTCGAGTGCGGATTTCAGGATTCTCCGGTATTGCAAACGGCTGCTGGCGCTGGACATCGGGCACAATAAGGTGACGGACCTGGATTTCCTATACGAGCTGCCCAACCTGCGGGTGCTCATCATCGCGATCAACGAGGTGACGGACATCACGCCGCTCTCTGCGCTTCACGATCTCGAGTACGCGGAGGTCTTCAAAAACCGGATCGAAGACCTGACGCCGCTTATGGGGCTGGACCGGTTGCTGGATCTCAACATCGCGTTCAACAGCGTCTCGGACTGGTCGCCGCTGCAGGGCATGAAAGGGCTCGAGCGCCTGTGGATTTACAGCAGCAGCCTGTACGGCCCCGGACGTTCGCACCTGACGGATGACGTGGTGGAAGAACTGAGAAGGAAACTGCCGGATACGTACATCGACTGGGAGCATTATTCCACGGCTGGCGGCTGGCGCGAACACCCGCGCTATAACGTCATTGCGGAGATGTTTAAGAAAGGGGAATATATTCCTTTCGCGAAGTAAAAGGTTGATTACAAATAATTGAAATTATTTTAAAATAAGTGTTGACAAAGCGGTGGAGGCGTAGTAAACTAGCAAAGCTGTCAGCGGGAAACCGCCGGCACGATCCTTGAAAACGATACAGAAAAGGAAGAACGCGGAATCATTCCCTTCCCGGGGAA
>CACZHW010000011.1 GCA_902781095.1 uncultured Eubacteriales bacterium | reverse complement strand
GGTCTTTTCTGCTGCTGCTGGCGGGCTATATCGTTTCAATCCGGTTTGTTCTCAGGACGGGCCGCGACCGGCTGAAACAACTCATCATGTTCTCCCTGTTCCCGCTTCTTCCGGTTGCGGCAATCCTGATCCGGTCCGTCAGCGGCATCGACCGTTTTGATTACACGCCCATCGTCATGACCATTTGCGTTGCCAGCCTGTATCAGATCATCTTTAAGCATCACTATGTCAACATCGTTTCTCTGTCCATCCGGGAGGTCATCGATCAGACGGAACACCCCATCGGCATCTACGATTCGTCCAAAGGGGATTGGAGCTATGTCAACCGTGCTGCGGCACACGGATACGAAGGGGCATTGCGGCAGATTGCCGCGGGGCTGTCCGATGCGCCGGGCAGCCTTGAAGACGATTTCAACGGCAGGCATATGACCGTCGACGTCATGCCGCTGGCCGGCAGCCCGTCCGTTCTGGTCGCCGCTACGGACATGAGCGGTATCCACCGGGAGCAGTCTGAGCTGGAAAGGCAGATCCGCGAACTGGAAGCGCTTCGTACGGGGCTTGACGAAGCGAGGCGGAATATAGACGCCTATCTGGGAACCCTGCCGGATCCGGAAAAGATCAGGCGCAGACAGGAACTGATTGCGTCCACCCGGGAGTTGGCGGACGACGTATTCCGGAGAGTGGAAGAAAACCTCCATACGGCCGGGTCGGACCCCGGAAAGGCGGAAGCTGCGCTCCGGGAAAACCTGGACTTGACGCGGGAAGGGATCGAGGCGATCCGCAGCGCCGTGACGCAGCTCAGAGGAGAATGAAAATGGAAGAGCTGGAGCAGGCCTATCGATTGCTGCCGGATACGGTTATCATTACGGACAGCTATTGGTACATCCTCGACTATAACCGCCCCGGACCGTTTGAAGGGCTGAAAAAGGGGAGAAACCTCACGAGGTATATGCCGGACTGTCGGGACAGGCCCTGCGGCGTCTATGCCCGTCACGGCCGGGTGTTCCAGCGCAGCGTATCGAATGTATGCGTTGACGGCATTCAGGGCGGACACGTCGTCTATCTCGTCGACATTACGGAAAGGGAGCGGCTTGTCGAGCAGCAACGGCAAAGAAGAGCCGAGCTGGACGTGCTGACGAAGAAGCAGATGCATGCGAATGCGGAACTGGAGGAATACGCCCGCCAGGTGAGGGTGCTGACGGATTATGAAGAGCAGCTGCGCATCGCGCGGACGATCCATGACGGAGCGGGACACGCGATCACCGCGCTGAACACGATCTCCCGGATGTGTCTGCAGCTTCGGGACAGTGATATGGAGAAATACAACCGCCTGATCGACGAGGGCATCGCCATTTGCCGCTGTGTGGAAAAAGGCCGGGTCGAACGCCGCTACGATTCACTGGCGGAAATGCTGGAGGCATTTCGAAATACCAGCCCGTTTCCGATCCGTCTGCGCATTGCCGGAGAAGAGCCGCCCTATGCCGCCGGCTTGTATGATGTGATCCTGGGGGTGTGCAGGGAGGCGTATCACAATACCCTCTCCCATTCCCTGGCGGACAGGCTGACCATCGAAGTGCAGATGACAAAGGGAAACCTGACGCTGCGGATTACAGATAACGGACACTTTCACGGTATCCTGGAAAAGGGATTCGGTCTTAAAACCATGGAAGAGAACGTCCGCAATTCGGGCGGGCAGGTTTACTTTGAGGCAGAAGAAGGCAAGGGTTTTGGCGTTGTAGTAAAATGGGGAGGTATGCTTCATGAGCGGGAAGATCCGGGTACTGCTTGCGGACGATCATCCGTTGATGACGGAGGGGCTGCGGCTGACGATCGGCAGATGGGAGGAGTTTGAGGTCGTAGGCGTGGCATCAGATGGTGCAGAAGCCGAAGAACTCTGCAGAAAGCTCAAGCCGGACCTCGTTATCCTGGATATGCAGATGCCGAAGATGTCCGGGCCGGAGGTTATTTCCAATGTCAAATCACAGATGCTTGAAATGCGCTTTGTGGCGCTGACCACCTTTGATGATGAGGAGACGGTCCGGCAGGCGATGGAAGCGGGCTGCAACGGCTTCCTGTTAAAGGTGATAGAGCCGGACAAGCTGAAGGCCTCGCTGCTTTCCATACTGGGAGGCATGAACGTTTACGACAAAGAGGTCATGGAGCATCTGAAGCAGAGCCTGACCCGGAAGGCAGAGGCCGATTTTACGCAGCGCGAGATGGAAATCCTCCAGTTCGTCTGCCAGGGGATGACCAACGCGGAGATTGCCAGCCGACTGAGTTTGCGCCCCGGAACGGTCAAAAACATGATCTCCCTGCTGTTCAGCAAGACCGGCTGTATCAGCCGCGCCCAGCTGGCCAGGTATGCCGTCGAAAAGCATATCGTCGATTGAAGAATTAAAAAACCCGCAGTGCCAAAGTTCAGTGCCGAATGGAATGACCATCGGCACTGTTTTTCTGTCTGTCATCCGGTTACAATTTTGACAGACAGGCAGCGCCTTTTGATCGTTCCTGCCTGACCGGTCTCCGGGTGAGTGCTGTCAGCCCATTGAGGGGAATCGAAAGGAGAGAAGCCCATGGCCAAAGCCTATACCACTTCCACTGCGTCCATCAAGGTCCCCGTCGCGCTGTCGTTCACCTGCCCCAAGTGCGGACAGCACAGCACCGTGGGCAGAACGGCCCTGCTCTCCGCGCAGGCGACGGTGCGCGGTTACAACAGCAGCGCAGCCGGGACGTTTGCCCGGCAGAACCTCGCTGCGTCGGCGGATCAACAGATCAAGGCCATCACGAATTTCCTGGAGCAGGGGGATCTGCGGGTCCTGCTGGATCAATCCGGCAAAAACGTGAGCGGGAAGGTGCTCTGCCCGAAGTGCGGCCTGCGCCAGATCGTCGATATGCCGGAGAAACGCCGGACCCTGTATCCCAAGGCGTTTGCAGGGATCATCGTCGGGCTGGTTTTCCTCATCCTGTTCGTGTTCACTTTTACGGTGGCTCTGTCGGCTGCCGGCGGACAAACACGGGTTTCCCCGGGCCTGGTTTCCGGCTCCGAGCTGCTGTGCATCGCAGCAGTCGCGGCGGTCATCATCCTGAACCGCAGCCGGTCGAAGAAGGCCTATTCCGATCCGGCGCTGATGGAGAAGCGATACGGCGGCGTACTGAATCCGCATATGGACGCTACGCTGATGCTTGGAATCGGCAGCGTAATCCACGTGGACATCCCCCGGAGGGGATAACGTGACACGCGGATTCCGGAGCGTATGACCGCGTCCGGTACGAAGTGCCAAAGCGTACAGACGGGTATGGAAGTAAAACCGAGAAAGGCATTGCGATTCCATCCGATTGAAGAGGAGGTACGACCATGGGACTTTTTGGATTTGGGAAAAAGAAGGACCTGCAGCCCATCGAGCTGAAGACGCTGCTTTCTGCGGAAGAGATAGCGCTGCTGGTTGAGGAGCTGAACACCACGGCGGCCCGCGTGCCGGGCGAAACGAGCGCCATGATGAGCGCAATGGCTGAAACCATCAAAGAGGGGGCGGCCATACCCTTTATGCAGGGGCTCGACCTTTGCATCAGCGCCATCAACATGAATGAAGCTTTTCATGAAGCAAAAAACGGAAGCCGGGAACTGGCAAAAAAACTGGTAGCAATCCGGAAACAAGGCTGATCAGGGGGCGTGTATCCATGAAACAGATGTCAGCGATCTGTATCGCGTTGATTCTGATCTGTGCGGCAGCTGCATTTGCGGAGGAAACGGCGGAATACCGCGATGCACTCTACGCGTTCCGCTATCCGGCCTCATGGACCTGTGAGACTGCCGATAACGGGGATATCGTGCTGGGCTCGCCG
Source organism: uncultured Eubacteriales bacterium (assembly GCA_902781095.1). Lineage (GTDB taxonomy): Bacteria > Bacillota > Clostridia > Christensenellales > Aristaeellaceae > Ventricola. The sequence continues at coordinate 87,468 of CACZHW010000011.1, read as the reverse complement.
GGCCGGGACAGCGCTGTGCTTACCTTTGCCCTGATCAGCGACCTCTATGCGTTTACCGGCGACGCGGAACATGACGCGCCGCTGGCCGAGGACTGGATCGCTTCATACGGCGGCAAAAACCTGGCCCTTACCGGGGAATACACCCTGATGCAGAGCGGTGAGCTGCACGGAATCAGGGCGTTGGGTTCCTGGCGTGCGACCGGGCAGGAGGCTGTGATGCTGATCCTTTCAGGGAACCGGCATCTGATCGGTTTTGTGCTGGTCGGGAACGCGGCCATTGCGCTGGAAGGGGATTTCCTGGATTCGGTGGAGCTGCTGGGCGATGCGCCCGCGGAGAGCGCGGAAGGTTATATGCGATGGGAAAACGCTGTGTTTGCCCTGGATTATCCCGCTCATTACAGCATGCTGGATCAGGGGACTGCCGTGGCCTTCATCAATCCGGACGATCCCAACTGCATCATCATGGTAAAAAGCTACGCCCTGGATGTCGAGTATTCCGACAAGATGGCGCCCGTCATCGCGGCAAACGCCTTGCCTAAATCCACAAAGGTGGAGCCCAACGCCGAAATGACAGAGATCGGCGGGCGGAATGCGGCGGTGATCCGGGGCACCGTATCGGGCGGGCCCATGGCCTTCTATGCGATCGGCAGCGGCAGGACGGCCCTGGCGCTGATGTTCATGGGGGAGGAAGCGTGCGGTATGCCGGAACACGTGATTCAATCTGTTGAAATCAAATAAAGGAGGGAAACCATCATGAAAAGGTCTGCCATTATCCTACTGGCGCTGACGCTTTGCCTGACGCTGACACCCGTCCGGGGGCTTATGGAGGAAGCGTTTGACCCCGGCCTGTCCCGGGGAACTCCGGCCCTTGGCTACGACAGGATGCAGAGCCTGGCTTCGAAATACGGCCTGGAAGATGAGAAGATCAGTTGGACAGAGCCTGCCGCAATCAACGACTGGTATATCCCGGCAGACCCCATGCCGCTGAACGCCTACATGGTCACCAGCCTGGACTGCGAGGTGGGCATCAACAAGGACGGCATGTATTCCGTACGCGAAAAGGGCCTGGTTTCCTCCATCACCAAGTATCTGAAGGAATGGGCCGGGGAAATCGAGGAAGCTTCCCGGGGGGCCATCCGGTTCGTGGAGGACCCCGATCAGGCGGATCTCCTGATTTCCGCCAGGCAGCTGTACAAATTCTACGGCAACTACAGCGGCGGCGGCTATACCACCAAGGGCTATTCCAGCGAGGTGACCTTCTTCGCCTACCATCTTTCCGACAGCGGGAATACGTACAGCGTGAAGAAAACCCTGTCTCCGGGGCGGTCTACCTCTTTGTCCGGCCATCCCAGCAAATTCTGGAAGAATCCCCCGGATTTTGAAAATACGGAAGAACTTGAGAAACTGGTCAGCCATATCCTGGACTGGTACGGGGGCAACAGCCGCACCGGCATGGGTACCGGCGGAATCCTGAAGGCGCGCCGGGCGCTGATCGATCGGGGTTACCTTAAAGGCGCGCCGGACGGTACCTTCGACGCGGATATGGAAAGCGCGGTCAAGCGGCTGCAAAAGGATTACGGCCTGGAGGAAACAGGCGTCATTGACCCGGTGACGCTGGTCGCCGTGTATTACGACCGGGCGGCGGTGGAAGAGCAGCTGGCCCAGTATCCCCCTGCCGACAAGAAAGAATGACAGGGAACGAAACTGAAGCCGGGCGAGAAAAAGAACGGAATAAAAGAAGCGCCGGCAAAGCGCAGGGTACGCTAAAACAAACAAGTGCTTCGAAAGTGCCGCTCGTGTGAACCGCACCCCATTCGTTAGTAGTATACCATACTGTCTAACAAATGGGGTGCGGTTCAATACCGGGGCTTTTTCTTTTTGCGCGCTTCCGCACTTAAGGCGTGAGTCTTTGGAGAAACAAAAAGAGGACTCCCGGTGCGGGAGCCCAAGGGAAACGGGGATCAGGTGTACGATTTCAGTCGATGCTGTCACGGGACAAGGATGGTACGGAGCTCGCCGTAGTCGCCGTACTCCATCCGCCTGTTATACGCCTCAACGGTGGGGTCAGCGTCCGTATTATCCACAAAAGCGCGCGCCTGCACCTCATATTCGCCGGCAGCAAGGCCGCCGATCACAAGGCCGGTCTGATCCTTTTCAAAGGAGGCGGAGGTCCAGTCATCGGTTCCCTTCAGACGGTACCGGGCCTCATAGCCGTCCGCGCCGGTATCGGAGAGATCCTTGACGGAAAGACGGATCTCACCGCTTTGCGCAGAGAGGGAGAGGATTTCCGGGCTGTCGGGAACGATGGCGAAATACTCGACGATGGGCCCGGCATCGGGATCCGCGCACGTGCCGATCCCCGTGATCACAGCCCGGCCGAGTCCGCACCGGATGTTGTTGTCAAGCGCCGCCTGATAATGCACGCCTTCTTTCAGTTGGGACCCGGTGTCGCTGAACACCAGAACCAGGGGGATGACTTCCTGCCCGGTATACGCCGGATTCATCGCAATGGCGATGGCATGCCCAAGGCGGCCCCGGCTGACCGTGACCGGGAAAACGCTTGTCCCGATCCCCTCAGCCGTCACGGAAAGCAGGGCGGTGCCGGGAGCTTTCGCGGTCACGGCAAGCGATGCGCCCTCATCCTTCGGCTCCAACTGAAGGATGCCTTCCGAGCCGGGCAGCGGCTGCCACACGATGGAAGGGGTCCCGACGCCGATGCCGTTGTTCACGACAAACTGCACACGATACAGGTCCTGGTCGAGGCCTTCCAGCAGGGAAAGCGGTTTGTCCTCATGTTTCAGCTTCATCTTGACATCGCTTGCCGCCCGGTCGCTGTAAACCTTGATGGGGAAATTGTCATAGGACAGATCCAATGAGAATTCCGCACCCGGGGACTCCGAATCGCCCGCCCGGGCATCGACGGCCGTCCGGTTATCCTGCCATTGACCAGCCTGACGCAAATAGCTTTCCCGTTCATTCATAATGGCTGCCTGGGTATCGTCACCTAATCCGTACGTGCTGGACATGATGACGTCATAGGTTCCCTCCTGGTTGGTCAGCGTTACAACGGCGGAGAAATACTGGTCTTTCTGCACACGGATTTCACTGACCGGTATACGGTGGAAACCGGCATCAGCGAAGGAGATGACGCCGTCTGCAACCATCAGCCCGTCTTCGGGCGTTTGATAGGCATCCTGGAGAAGATAAATCTGATAATGCACGGAGGTGTTTGGCGAGGCGGTCACGCAGGAAACGGCACGGATCTCTTTGGAATGATCCGCCTTGAAGACATTGGCCATGGAGGAGGGCTGATTATAGGTTTTGCTGTTTAGGGAGATCGGCAGAAAGTAATCGTGCTGATCAACGCTCTGCGGCGCCTCCGCGGCTTTCAGCTCCAGGGCTATCGGTTCACTGATGGAATGGTCGTAATACGAGATCCAGAAATACCCGGTATGCCGGCCTTCCTCGTTTTCAATGCCCCAGTTTCCCCGGCCGTAGGAGGGGAAGGCCTCCTCTGCCGATCCCCAACTGTTTTTGGCCAGCCAGGCGCCGTCTGCCGGGGGCTGGTGCTCCGCAAGGAAGTTTTCTTTGGGATAATGATCGTCCCAGCCGATGAGGGTCACCGTGTGATTGGATGCGCCGAAATCCCAGGTGTAATGCGCCCAGTTGTCGCTGATGTATTTTGCCGCTTTCGAAGTCATCGACGCCGGACTGCTGGAATCCGCCAGCATGTTGATCATCACGCCGCGCTTCTCCAACAGCTGACGTTTGATGGCTGTCGTGCCGGCTTCGTTATAAACGTATTGTTCAGGGGCAGGCAATTGGGCGGGGGAAGGAAGCAGGTGGGCTTCCGTCAGGACATAATCCTGATGAAACCTGAATTCATCCGGAAGGGTCCAGTCGTCTTCGTCGCTGTAGTGAAAGCTCCGGAATGCGCCGTCAATATAATCGAGGACGGTAATGCGTTCTTTGCCGTGGTATTCAAAGGACTCTCCAATACCCGGCAAATCCGGATGCTCATCGGAGGGGCCGATGCCCTGGGCAAAGGCCGCGGCGGCCATGACCGTCGATCCCCCGCCGTAAACGTCAAACATTTTCGCGGGATCGATCGCTGTCTGGCCTTCTCCGTTCTGCGGGCTGGAGGGATCGTTCAGCAGCACATGGGAAAAATAGGCCAGCTGCTTTTCGGACAGGTCCAGGGTTTTAAAGGCTTCCGGGTCATCGGCGTACACAGATCCCAAAAGGCTGGTTTCCGCGGCGGCAATGGCTGCGAAGGCCCAGCAGGCGGCAAACGGATTCTGAAACCTGACCGGGGTCACGTAGCATCGGTCGCCGACGCCGTCTCCGTCCGTGTCGACGCTTCTCAGATCAAAAGACACAGGGATTTCTCTTTCACGCGTCTTGTCAGCCTGCGCATCCGAAGCGCCTGCCGGGAAGCATACCGCCAGCAGCAGGCTCATGATCATGAACAACAGTACCGTTTTTTTCATCATCATTACATCCTTTTTGAAAGCACTTGTCGGGCCGCAATGGCCGAAACCATTATAGCAGAGTTATCCGTTCCGAAAAAGCGATCCCCCACGTTTCAGACAGCCCGACCCACCTGAAGGCTGCTCAGAGAGAACCGGCCTGACAGACGGTGAAATGGTTTTTCCGGCAGGCGATGAGGCCGTCCCTCTGCATTCTGCCGAGTTCCTTTGACAAGGCGCTGCGTTCCAGATTCAGGTAATCGGCCAGCTGCTGGCGATCGAAGAGGATATCGAATTCATGGCTGCGCTGCTGCAGGGATACCGAGTTGAGATAGGCCATCACCCGGCCGCGGATGGTCTTTGGCGCGGTGTGAAAGCTCCGTCCGGACAGAAGCCGGTTTTTGTGCGCGGAGAGGAAGAGCAGGTTCGTGACGTACTTCCAGGCCCAGGGCCGAGGAGTATCCGCCCGCATTGGCATTCCGCCGGCCCCGAGAAAGAGAACGAGGCAGTCTTCGTTCGCCGTCACGTCCACCAGCATGGGCTCGTTGCCCAGCAGCGCATAGGTTTCCGCGAAAACCTGGCCGCGTGCGACGTGGCTGATGATCGTGCGGTTGCCCCAGATGTCGTTGCTCTCGATCGTCACGCTCCCTTCAAGAACAAGTCCCATCCGCTCCGTGACTGAACCCGCCGTCAGGAGGATTTCACCCTTTTCATAACGCTTTTCATGCGCTTCCAATACGTGCAGGGCTTCGGTGATTTCCGCCTCTGTCATTCCCTGAAATAGCGTGGTTTTTTGCAGCTGCTGAGTGTCCATTCGATTTTTCTCCTATCTTTTCAAAAAATGTGGTCATAACCACATACATTTCGCGCAAAGCATACTACAATGCAGCCGTAAATACAAGGAGGTGCTTTTCATGATCCGGAAGATCATTCACATCGACGAAGAAAAATGCAACGGCTGCGGGCTGTGCGCAGCGGCCTGTCACGAGGGGGCCATCGAAATGGTGGACGGAAAAGCCAAACTGGTGCGGGAGAATTTCTGTGACGGCTTCGGCGACTGCCTGCCGGGCTGCCCAACGGGCGCCATCACCTTTGAGGAGCGCGAGGCCCCGGAATACGACCAGGAAGCGGTTAAAAGAGCACAGGAGGCAAAGAAAACGGAAGCGATGAAACAGGAACCGAGCGAGGGCGGCTGCCCGGGTTCCCGGATGATGCAGTTCAGGCAAAACGAGGCGGAGAACGCGCCCGTGATGATGGGAAAGCCTGTTTCCCGGCTGGCCCAGTGGCCCTGCCAGATCAAGCTGGTGCCGACGCAGGCCCCCTTCTTTGAGGGTGCGAAGCTGCTGATCGCCGCCGACTGCACGGCGTACGCCTACGCGAACCTGCACGAGGATTTCATGCGGGGCAAGGTGACCCTCATCGGCTGTCCCAAGCTGGACGATGTGGATTATACGGAAAAGCTGACGGCTGTCATCCGCGATAACGACATCAGGAGCGTCACCATCGTCCGCATGGAGGTGCCCTGCTGCGGCGGGCTTCAGCGGGCGGCGCAGAACGCGCTTAAGGCCAGCGGCAAATTCATCCCCTGGCAGGTCGTCACGATTTCGCGGGACGGACGGCTTCTGGACTGACGGAGATTCACCGCGGCGCATACCACAATCGTCCGTATAAACGGCAGGCCCGCAATCCGGCGCGAAGGAAGCGGATTGCGGGCCTGCTGCGGTCTGTGCAGGTAGCGGTCACTTTTTGCAATAGGCCTTGATGGCCCGGCAGGCAAACTCGGCGGTGCCTTCTCCCGCGTGCCGGTCGATGCTCTGCGTGAAGTCGCCGCCGCCGGCGTACATAAGGCCGAGCCCGTACAGGATATCGTCGGAGCAGGTGTAAAGGTGTTCGGTTATAAAGGCCTGCAGCCTTCTCACCAGCGCCTGCGCTGCATCGCCGGCCGGATCGTCCCCGCGGACGGCGCCGAACGCCGCAAAGATATCCATCATCTGCCGGCTGAGGCGTGCGTTGTCTTCCGCCGTCCTGCCACGGGATTTTTCTTCGTATTCCCTGTACTCGGGTGTCGTTCCCCAGGACGACTTGGCCTTTGCGGCGTATTCGTCCATCTTACGGGTGTCAAACGGTTCAAAGTCCATCAGGTGTTTCACTCCCATCGCTTTTAATCCCCGGGCGAGGTCAATCAAGTTTTCGATGTGCTCCTTCTTCAGCGTGAGCAGGGTAATCTGCTGTTCGAGCGCCTTGCCCTTGTCGAAATCCGGGCTTTCGATGATCCGCCGGATGTCCTTCAGGGGAAATTCCAGCTCGCGGAACAGCAGGATCTGCTGCAGCTTTTCCAAGGCCGCGTCGTCATACAGCCGGTAACCGGACGCTGTGTACTCCGCGGGATGCAGAAGGCCGATTTTGTCATAATACTGCAGGGCGCGTATGCTCACGCCTGTCAGCCTGCTCACCTCATGGACGGTTCGCACGGCGGATCCCTCCTCGCTTGTTGTAAGCCCATGATAAAGTATTACGCCGCGTAGGAGTCAACCCCTTTTTTTAAAATGTGACGGCTGATAAATACGGGTATCCGGACGGCTGTTTCTATGTTATACTTAAACGGCGACGGGCTGTACCGCCGGACAGACCGGCGCAGGCGCCCGCCCCGGGATTGAGCAGGCGACGGAGCGCAAGCGGGATCGTTCCCCGGAGGAGAAGGACCGATGGCCATTACCAAAACCGACTTTATGCGCGGCATGCAGTGCCGTAAAATGCTCTGGCTGGACAAACACAAGCCGGGGCTGCGCGTCATTCCGCCGGAGGTGCAGGAGCGGCTGGATGCCGGAAACGACTTCGGCGACCGCGCCATGGGGATGTTCGGCCCCTACGAGGAGATGACGGTTTACCTCCCCGGCAGGCGGATCCCGGACAAGAAAGCGATGCTTGCAAAGACGCAGGACGCGCTTTCAAGGGACGTCGGGGTCATCTGCGAGGCGGCTTTCAGCAATTACAACAATTACTGCGCGGTGGACATCCTGCGCAGGACGGAAAGCGGCCACGATTTCTACGAAGTGAAGAACGCCCCGGAGGTTCATGAGCAGTTCATCCGGGACGCGGGGTTTCAATACTACGTCCTTACGCGCTGCGGCCTCAAAATCGGGCACATCTTCATCGTCACGCACGGACAGGATGAAGAGAACCCGTTTGTGCCGGTCGAGATCACGAAGGAAGCGAAGGGCTTTTATCGCTGGATCAACGACAATATCTGGGACCTCAATCGGATGCAGAAGCAGGCGGAAGAGGTGCAGACGGCGCCCGGCGGGCAGTGCACGAGCCCTTACGAATGCTGGTACTACGGATACTGTCACGGAGAAGGGGAGGACTGAGCGATGACGACAGGCAACCCCGGGGGAATCCTGCTGCGCCTGCGCCGGCTTGCGGCCGTGCTGTGCGCGCTGGCGGTCCTCTCCCTGCTGCCGCCTGCAGCCTTTGCCGGTGAAGAGGGCGGGACGGTCCGCGTGGGCTATTATGAAAACGAGATCTTTCAGGAGGGTGCGCAGGAAGGCGCGGTCAAGACCGGGTACGCCTACGAGTATTACCGCAAGCTTTCCGAATACACGGGCTGGAAGTATGAGTACGTGTACGGCGATTTCGGGGAACTCTACCGGATGCTCCTGAACGGCGAGGTCGATCTGCTGGCGGGGCTTGCCTGGCGGGAGGAACGCGCGAAAGTGATCGCTTACCCGGAGCATATCATGGGCAACGAGTCCTATTATCTCGTCCGGCACGATACGGATCTTTCCATCACGCCCGAACCGGAGACCCTGAACGGCTGCAGAATCGGCGTGCTGGACAGCGCCATCGTCAGCGTGCTGGAAGAGTACCTGTCCGCCCACCACATCACGGCCGAGGTCGTCCGGTGCGCCAACCACGACCAGCTGGTGGCGGCCTTTGACGCACACGAGGTGGACGTGATTGCGGCGGAGAGCGACGGCGCGTACGGAAGGGGGCACTATGAAGTGCTGAACTCCTTCGGCGCGTCGGATTACTATCTCTGCGTGAACATCAGCCGGCCCGATCTGCTGGCGGAACTGAATACCGCGCAGACCCTGCTGGCGGCCGAAGAGCCCAACTTTCTCAATTCCCTGAAGGCGAAGTATTATTCCCTCAGCGTCACGACCCGGGCCTTCTCCCAGGCTGAGCGGGAATGGATGAATGCGCATGACGGGCTGCGCGTCGGTTATCTTAAAAACTATCTTCCTTACAGCGATACGGATTCGGACGGGAACGTCACCGGCGTTTTGAAGGATATGATCCCGCAAATCCTCTCGTCGCTGGGCATATCGGATATCGCCGTCACCTACAAGGGATATGACAGCTACGACGCGATGATCGCCGATATGGGCGATGCCGTCATTGATGTGGCGTTTCCCGTGGGCGGCGGGCTGTATTATTCCGAGGAGAACGGCATCTATCAGTCAAGCCCGGTCGCCTCCGTCCCCACGGCCCTGATCTACACGGGTGAATTTGACGAACGGAAAACGGACCGCTTCGCCGTCAACGAGAACAACCGCATGCAGTATTATTACGTGCGGACGAATTTTCCGGATGCTGAGATCGTTTTCTGCCCGTCCATCGAGGATTGCCTTACCGCCGTGCTCTCCGGGCAGGTCGGCTGCACGACGCTCAACGGCCTCCGCGCCAACGAGATCCTGAAAAACAGACGGTATGCGGACCTTTCCATCCGCCAGTCGGGCTACAGCGACGACCGCTGCTTCGGCGTGGAAATCGGCGACGAGGGCCTGCTGAAGCTTCTCAACCGGGGGATCAATGTGCTGGGCGGTGATTACGCGCAGAACATTTCCTACCGGTATACGGGGGAACTGTACACCTATGGCCCCCTGGATATGCTGCTGGACCACATGGCTGCCGTAGGCTCCGTTGGCCTGGCTGTTGCAGCGCTCGTCATCTTCCTGCTCGTCCGCGGCATGCGGCGTACGAAAAAGGAAATGCTGGAAAAGGAACAGGCCCGTCAGGAGCTGGAAAAGAAGAACGATGAGCTGGCCGAGAGCCAGAAGGCGCTCTCCGACGCGCTGGCGGCGGCGGAGCACGCCAACCACGCCAAGACCGCCTTCCTCAACAACATGTCCCACGATATCCGCACGCCCATGAACGCCATCGTGGGCTTTACGGCGCTGGCAGCCTCTCACATCGACAACAAGGAGCAGGTACGGGACTATCTGGGAAAGATCACGGTATCCAGCCGGCATCTGCTGTCGCTCATCAACGACGTGCTGGACATGAGCCGGATCGAGAGCGGCAAGGTGACCATCGAAGAAGCGGAGGTGCACCTGCCGGATGTCATCCACGATCTTCGGACGATCATCCAGGCCAACGCGGCCTCCAAGCAGCTGGACCTGTTTATCGACACCCAGGACGTGATCCACGAGGACATCATAACGGACAAGCTCCGGCTAAACCAGGTGCTGCTGAACATCCTGACGAACGCCATCAAGTTTACGCCCGCGGGCGGCACCATCAGCTTCCGCGTGATCGAAAAGCCGTCTCCCACCAAGGAGCTCGCCAGCTTCGAATTCCGCATCAAGGACAACGGCATCGGCATGAGCGAGGAATTCCAAAGGACGATCTTCGAGGCCTTTACCCGTGAAAAGACCAGCACGGTCAGCGGCATCCAGGGCACCGGGCTCGGCATGGCGATTACCAAGAATATCGTCGACATGATGGGCGGCACCATCACGGTGCAATCCGCCGTGGGCAAGGGCAGCGAGTTTGTCGTGGACCTTCCGTGCCGGATCAGCAGCACATCCGCGAAGCCCGAGCCGCTTCCGGAGCTGTCCGGCCTGCGCGCCCTGGTCGCGGACGACGACACCAACACCTGCCTGTCCGTCTGCGCCATGCTGCGCGGGATCGGCATGCGGCCCGACTGGACGAACTACGGCAAGGAGGCCGTGATCCGCGCGAAAGAGGCGCTGGATCAGGCCGACGCCTTTCAGGTCTATATCATCGACTGGCAGATGCCGGATCAGAACGGCGTTGAGACGGTTCGGAGGATCCGCCGGGTCATCGGCGACAGTGCGCCCATCATCATCCTGACCGCGTATGACTGGACGGACATCGAGACGGAAGCGAGGGAGGCGGGCGTAACGGCCTTCTGCACAAAGCCGCTGTTTATGTCCGAGCTGAGAAGCGTGCTGTCGGGGCCGTTCGAGAAGCACCCGGAAGCGCAGCCGGAAGACCGGACGAAAAAGCCCGATTTCTCCGGGAAGCGCGTGCTGCTGGCGGAAGACAACGAAATGAACCAGATGATCGCTCAGGCCATCCTGACGGAATTCGGCTTAGAAGTTGAGATCGCCGGGGACGGAACGGAGGCGGTCGAAAAAATGAAGGCGTCCCCTGCCGGGACTTACGACATCATCCTGATGGATATTCAGATGCCGAGAATGGACGGATACGAAGCGGCAAAGCAAATCCGGAGGCTGGAGGATCGGGGCAAGGCCGGCATCCCCATCGTTGCGGTTACGGCGAACGCCTTTGAGGAAGACCGGCAGATCGCCCTGCAGGCCGGCATGAACGGCCATCTGGCCAAGCCCTACGATATCCCGGCGATCATCGACACGCTGAAGGCGCTGCTGAAAAGCTGAGCGGGTCCGGCTGCCGGGAAAATACCGGCAGGCCGCAGGATACGGCGCGAGGGGGAACCAAAGGCATAAAGTGGAGGATTCCATGGAGTTTACAATGATCGAAACGGGCGGACTGTCCATTCTGCCGCCGCTTATCGCGATCGTGCTGGCGCTGCTCACCAAAGAGGTCTATTCCTCTCTGTTTATCGGGCTGTTTTCCGGCATGCTCATCTACAGCTTTGCTGGGGGCGGAACGATCCTTTCGGCGGTGGCGACGACGTTTGACATGATGTCTTCAAAGATCGCCGACAACGCCTACATGATCATCTTCCTGGGGCTGCTGTGGGCGGTCGTCAGCCTGGTCTCCAAGTCAGGGGGCAGCGAGGCTTATGGGCGGTGGGCGGGAGAGCGCCTCAAAACCAAGCGGTCGGCCGCCTTCGCCACCTCGCTGCTCGGCGTGCTGATTTTCATTGACGACGGCTTCAACTGTCTGACGGTCGGCACGGTCATGCGCCCGATCACGGACCGGCTCCGCATCTCCCGCGAGAAGCTGGCCTACGTCATCGATGCCACGGCGGCGCCCGTGTGCATCATCGCACCCGTGTCCAGCTGGGCGGTGGCGGTTGCCAGCGAGGTGAGCCAGACCGATGGATTCAACGTGTTCCTGTCAACCATTCCGTATAACTTCTACGCTCTTTTAACTATCCTGATGGTGCTCTTCATTTGCTGGACCGGCAGGGATTTCGGCCCGATGAAGAAGGCGGAGGAGGCAGCCCGACTGCATGACGCCGCAGGAGACGGGGACGAAGCGGTCAGCGGGGCGCCTGCGAAGGGCCGGGTAATCGACCTGGTGCTGCCCATCCTTTCGCTGATCGTGTGCGCCATCCTGGGGATGGCCTATGTGGGCGGATACTTCCGCGGAACGCCGTTCTCCGAGGCGATCGGATACAACCCAACGGCCGGCCTGACGCTGGGCGCCTTTGCGGGCCTTTTGACGGCCTTTGCGCTCTACATTCCGCGCGGGCTGATGACGCCCAAGGCGTTTATGGCCGATATCGTCGGCGGCATTTCCAATATCGTGCCGCCCATGCTGATCCTGATCCTGTCCTGGAGCCTGGGCGGCGTGTGCCGCCAGCTGATCGGAACGGGGGAGTTCATCTCCGGCTTCGTCAGCACGGCCAACCTGCCGCTGGGATTCCTGCCTTTCCTCATTTTCGTCGTCGCCGCCGCCATGAGCTTTTCCATGGGCACCTCCTGGGGCACCTTCGGCATGCTGATCCCCATCGTGACCATGATCTGTGCGGCGGACGGCGCCGGAAGCCTGCTTGTCCCCACGCTGGGGGCGACGCTGGCCGGCTCCGTGTACGGCGATCATTGCTCGCCGATTTCCGATACGACGATCCTGGCTTCCACCGGCGCCTCCTGTCCGCACATCCGGCATGTTGAAACGCAGCTGCCGTACGCGACGCTGGTGGCGGCGGTATGCGCCATCGGGTATCTGATCGCCGGGTTTACCCGGACGCCGTGGATTGCGCTGGCTGCCGGCGCGGCGCTGCTGGTATCCGCGCTTCTTGTGTTGAACAAAACCAATCTGCGGATAAAGGCGGATTGAAAATGACGGCCCGGAGAGGGCATCTCCGGCAAAAAGGGGGCGGTTTTCCTGGAAACCCTGGTGGGAATTTTGATTCCCTTTATCGGGACAAGCCTCGGCGCAGCCATGGTTTTCGTCCTGAAAAAGAAATATCGGCGAATCTTCAAAAAATCCTGACCGGCTTTGCGGCGGGCGTCATGGTGGCGGCTTCCTTCTGGAGCCTGCTCCAGCCTGCACTGGAGAGCAGCCGGCACATGGGCACGCTGTCCTTTCTCCCCGCAGCGGTCGGGTTTCTGGCCGGCGTGGGGTTCCTGCTGCTGCTGGATGAACTGACGCCGCACACCCATTTCAACAATCAGGACGAAGGCCCCAGGACGGGGCTCAGGCGCACCACGAAGCTGATCCTGGCTGTGACGCTGCACAACATTCCGGAGGGAATGGCAGTCGGCGTCGTCTATGCCGGTTTCCGCTCCGGCAACGCGGGAATTACCGGCGCAGGCGCACTGGCGCTCGCCCTGGGCATCGCGATCCAGAACTTTCCGGAAGGCGCGATTGTCTCCATGCCGCTCAGGGCGGAAGGCATGAGCAAGGGCAGGACCTTCTTCTATGGCGTTTTGTCCGGCGTAGTGGAGCCGATTGCGGCCGCCGTCACGATCGTCGCCGCCGGCGCGGTGGTGCCGGTGATGCCTTATTTATTGGCTTTCGCTGCGGGCGCGATGATGTATGTGGTAGTAGAGGAACTGATCCCGGAGATGTCCGAAGGGGAACACTCCAACTGGGGAACGATCGCCTTTTCATTGGGCTTCGTCCTGATGATGATCCTGGATGTGACGCTGGGCTGAGCGACGGAAAACGAAGAAGCGGGCCTGCGGCCCGGCTCCTGCGAACCGGATTGCGGGCTTGTTTCATGCTGTCAAAAATTCTAATTGTTTTCTCATTAAAATTATGGTAAAATAGTTTGTCTCAAAATTAACTTAGGAGGCTGGAAACATGAAGAGACTCATTTCTCTGATGATCGTCCTGGCGCTGACCCTTGCGGGATTCAGCGCACTGGCCGACGGGGCTGCCGACGGCACCTATACCGCCAGCGGGGAGGGGAAAGACGGCCCTGTTGTGGTGGAAACCACCTTTGAGGGCGGAAAGATTACTTCCGTCGTCGTGACCGAGCAGAACGAGACGCCGGAGATCGCGCGCCTGCCGCTGGAGCAGATCCCCGCGGCCATCGTGAAGGCCGACGCCTGGGATGTGGATTCCGTCACGGGCGCCACCATCACCTCGGACGCCATTAAGGCTGCCGTAAAGGATGCGATCGTCCAGGCGGGCGGCAACCCGGCGGACTATGAAAAGGGTGCCGCGGCTGAGACGGAGGCGGCTGTGGTGAACCTGGAAGCCGACGTCGTCGTGGTCGGCGCGGGCGCCGCAGGCGTCACTGCCGCGCTGGCGGCCCAGCAGAACGGCGCAAACACCATCCTGCTGGAGAAGGCCGCTTCCGTGGGCGGCGTGTCCATCATCGCCGGCGGCCCGATGGGCATCGACAGCAAGGACCAGCAGGCGGCCGGCGTGGCCGGCACCTTCACCATCCAGCAGGTCTGGCGCGACTGGATGGACTACAACTGCTGGCTGTGCGACGGTACCCTGTTCTACAATCTGTTCAAGGACTCCGGCGCCACCGTTGACTGGCTGGAGGAGAACGGCATGGAGTTCAACTTCATGGGCAACGAGCAGGCAGCCCACGCCGACGGCTATCCCACCTATCACATCTATGCGGACCAGGAGAACAAGTACGGCTACTACCAGACCCTGGTGGAAAAATTCACCGAAGCGGGCGGCAAACTGTACCTGCAGACCGCGGGCTATGAGCTGGAGGCCGAAAACGACGCCATCACCGGCATCAAGGCACGCCAGGCGGACGGCACCGTGCTGGACATCGCCTGCAAGGCGGTCTGCCTGTGCACCGGCGGCTTCGCTGCCAACGAAGAAGCGGTGACCAACGAGGTCGGCTTCCATTTGGAGGAGTTCTCCACGGGTACCCAGACCGGCGACGGCGCGGCCATGAGCCAGGCCATCGGCGCGGGCAAGGGCAAGACCATCCAGCAGCTGCACGGCATCACCAGCTTCTCGGGCATCCGTACCGGCAGCGGCGAGGACAAGATCGCCATGGCCATGTACATCCCCAACTGCATCTGGGTGTCCGTGCGCGGCAGCCGTTTCTGCCCCGAGGACCTGAACTACGACACCGCGCTGGCCTCCAACTCCACCTTCGCCCAGGGCGAATACTTCTACGCCATTATCTCCCGTGAGATGGCCGAGAACCTGGAGAAGGAAGGCGCGTCCTTCTACGGCATCGACACGACCGTCAACTACGAGCCCACCGTACCGCTGTTCACGCTGGACAACACCGCCTGGCAGGGCTTCATCGATGCCCTGGAGGACGGCTGCGGGAAGGGCATCGTGTTCAAGGGCGACACGGCCGAAGAACTGGCTGAGCACATGGGCGTGGACGCTGCAAACCTCAGGGCCACCATCGATCAGTACAACGCGGACTGCAAGGCCGGCGCGGACCGGATCCTGGGCAAGGACGCCAGGTACCTGACCAGCCTGGGCGAGGGCGGCTATTACGCCGTCAAGGCCCGCCCGATGAGCCTGGGCGCCATCGGCGGCGTGCTGGTCAACAGCAACCTGCAGGTCATCAAGGCGGACGGCACCGTGATTAAAGGCCTGTATGCCGCCGGTGCGGACGTGGCCGAGTTTTACAACAACAGCTATCCGCTGATCGAGGGTGTCACCCTCGGTGCAGCCTTCAGCGGCGGCCGCATGATCGGTACCGCCAGCGCGGAATACTGCAAGTAATCCAAAGAAAGACGGGCAGGGAGTGAAATCCCTGTCCGTCTTTTGTCATCACCGGACGGCCTTAAAGGAGAGCAGCCATTTTCCTGGCCAAAGCCATGATGGTGAGCATGGGCGGATTGCCCATGGACTGCGGCAGAAGCGTCGCGTCCGCGACGTACAGATTATCCGGCAGGGACGCGCTGTGCAGCGTGTCCTTTTCTTTTTCCGTCAGGGGCAGCATGCCGCCGGGGTGGCCTGCGTTCAGGGTGCCGAGGAACTGGTCCTTTTCGCGCACGCCCATCCGCTCCAGAATTTCCCGGCTCTGTTGGACGGCGCCGTCCATCCGCTGCCAGTCCGCCTGCGTCATCGCCTTTTCGATTTTCTTCCCGTTCAGGCTGCCGGTTTCGCAGTCGGCCAGTTTGATCATGATGCTGGCGATGCCATGCATGGGCAGGCGCCAGGCCCTGTTGAAGAAGAAACTGAGGTAATCCATATAGGGGGAGAGGATGTAGCCGTCCTGCTGGCTGATGAAGGGCATCAACAGCTAACGGTCCTGCCGGAAGTCCGGCAGCGGGCCGGCCACGCAGAGCACGGGGTCGACGAACAGGGTTTGCCGGCAGGCGATGCCGGAGTTTTGCAGGATTGCCGGGGTGCCCAGACCGCCGGCCGCAAGGACGACCAGATCGGCGGTAAAGTTCCGCCTCCTGCCGTGATGGACGGCGTGCACGGCCTTGACGGCACGGCCTGCGGTCTCCACGCCCGTGACACGGCAGCCCGTAATCAGTTCCGCGCCTTTTTGCAGCGCTTCGTCAACCAGATTCCGCGTGTCCCATTTGGCCCCCGTGGGGCAGCCGATCGCGCAGTGGCCGCACTCCGTGCATCGTGCCGGATTCATCAGCTTCGGCGTAACCACGGGGTTCAGGCCCATCTTTTGAAACAGGCCGAACATTTTTTTCGTGGTGTCCGTCCAGTGCGCCCGGTGTTCCGTCGTGATGGGCAATTCCCGCTGCAGCGCCTCGAACTGCTCGTTGAGATCGATGCCGAGGGCCCGCAGGGCTCCGTCGCAGCGCACGGCGTTGCCGGTCGCCAGGGTCGTGGTGCCGCCCACGCCGATGCCCCGCACCATCACCATATCCCCGGTCTTTTCCACCAGCATATTGGGGAGCAGCAGGCGGATCATGCGCTCATCCAGGAACAGCCCGGTCCGCCGCAGCGCGGCCATTTTGCTGACGGGCAGGGAAAAGGGCTTGAATGCTCCGCCCGCCTCCAGCAGGGTCACCTGGTAGCGGCCCTGCAGCTCTCTGGCTATCATGGCGCCGCCGGCGCCGGTGCCGACGACCAGCGCCGTCTTCCTGCTGTTCATGGTCGATCACCCTCCTTTTTGAAGCAGGCCCTGCAATGGCTGCAGCCTTCCGTCAGCCGCGCCGTAAACCGGAGCGATCCGCTGCCGTACAAACCCGCAATGACGCCCGCGTCCGCGTTCGACATCACAGCGCACTGGGCCGGGGTATACCTCCTGCTGAAGAAGCAGCAGGGGATGAGCAGCTCGCCCGGCAGACTGCCCCGCATGTCGATGCGGATATTCCGGTACAGGTAGAAAACCAGCCGCTGCAGGTCCTTTTCCTCCCGGAGCCCGCAGACAAAGCGAAGGCGGCGGCCCAGCCGGAAGGCGCTTTGGTACAGGCGCCCGGGATCCGCTTTTGTGCTTTCCATGCACGCCACCGTATACGCGGCGTACGCTGACAGGGCTTCCTCCGGCGGGAGCCGCCAGATGTACTTTTTCTCCTGCCCAAAGCTTTCGGCCGCCAGATTCAGCAGGATTTGCAGTTCCAGGGAGCGTACCCACTGCGGCGTGCGGCGCTCCAGACAGGACAGCACCCGGCGCGAAAGAAAGGCTCTCACCGGTACATCGCCTCGATTTCCGCGGCGTAGCGGGCCTGTACATTGGCCCGCTTGACCTTCAGGTTGGGCGTCAGTTCGCCCGCCTTAATGCTGAGCGGCGTTTCGATTACGGTGTATTTCCGGATCTGTTCCGGATGGGACAGGCCGCCGTTCACGGCTTCGATTTGCCGTGCCAAATCGGGCGCCGGCCCTTCCAGCCAGATCAGCGCCGTGCAGTAGGGCCGGTTTTCCCCGATGAGCACGGCTTCCGAGACGCCGGCGATATCCTTGATGCGCTGCTCGACTTTGGGGATGCTGATGTTCTTCCCGTAGGCCGTGATGATGAAGTCCTTCTTTCGGCCGAACAGCGTGATGTGGCCGCCCTCGTCGATGGTGCCCAGATCGCCCGTGCGCAGGACGCCGTCCCGGATGTTGTCGGTCTTCAGGCCGTAGTAGCCGAGGGTCACCTGGGGGCCCTTCACGATCAGCTCGCCGTCGGGTTCGGCTGTGATCTCCGTTTCGGGCAGCGCCGTGCCGATGGTGGGGATGACGTTGTCCCCGAGGCGGTTGATGGTGATGAGCGGCGCCTCCGTCTGCCCGTAAGCGTTGTGGATCTCGATGCCCAGCGCGCGGAAATTCCGCAGGAGCGTTTCGCTGACCGGCGCGGAGCCCACGATCAGCTGTCTGCACCGGTCGATGCCGGCTTTCTTTAAAACGGCCTTCCTCAGCACGAAAGAGAGCGCCTACCTGAAGGCCCCGTCCTTTGCGTTTTTCCACGCTTTTCCGACGGGGTTTGCCATCGCCTGATCCCAGACCTTTTCGTAGAACCGGGGTACGGAGAAGAAGATCGTCGGGCGCACCTTCGGCAGCGCTTCCGTCAGCGAGCCGAAGTCGTTGAGGTAGTAATACCCCACGTCGGTCAGCAGATAATAGGGGGCGTACGAGGCCAGAATCCCCTCCACCACGTGGCTGAGCGGCAGGAAGGAGAGATAGCGCATGGGGCGGTTCCTCTCCTGCCAGGAGACCAGGTTGGTCAAAACCTCGCCCATCCAGGCCAGCTGCCTGAAATTGAAGGTGACGCCCTTGGGTTCGCCGGTGGTCCCGGAGGTGTAGCGGATGGTGGCCAGGTCCTCCGGATCGGGATGCTGGACAGGCGCGGTCTGCGTGCTTCGCTGCATGAACGCATCCCAATTCATGGCGTGGGGCAGGCTTTCCTGCCGCACAGCGGAAAACAGCACGACGGCCGCGTCCGTTTTCATTTTCGGCAACTGGGCGAACATCCGCCTGTCGCCGACAAAAAACCATGCTGCGCCGCTCCTGCGCAGCAGTGTTTCGGTTTCCGCGGCAGGCGTGGTGTAATAGATGGGCACGCTGACCGCGCCCAGCAGGCCGATGGCCTGTTCCAGCGCCAGATACGCTACGGAGTTGATGCCGGTCAGCGCCACCCGGTCCCCTTTTCGCACGCCCCAGGCCCACAGGGCATTGCGGATGCCTTCGATCCGTTGGTTGACCTCCGGCCCGGATACCCGCCGGACGCCGGAGGCGGAAACGTCGTAAAAGGCGATCGGGTAGCGGCTGCTGGCGCGGCGGACCTGCGCCTGTTCGAACACGGTTTGTCCTGTCTGGCGCATAAAATTCTTGCGGCAGGCGAATGCCAGTATCGTATCCAGATAATCCCGCCAGTTCAGATTGTACGCGCCGCAGATGCTGTCGGTGTTTGTGCGGTCAAACTCCTGCTGCCCGTAAAAATACGGCAGCAGCATCAGCAGGTTTGTCAGCCCGCTTTTTTTCCGGTTCTCCTCTTTCCCGTTATAGGCCAAGCCGGCAGCCCTCAGGGCGGGCAGGGGAAGAAAGACGGGGTGCGGAAGATCCGCCGCAAGGTTCCGCCGGGCCCAGCTGATGACCGCCTCGCACAGTTCACCGGCGGTCGGCGTCAAATCCCGGGGGCAGGTCAGGTGGAAGGTCTTGCCGTTCACCCCGTCTGCAAAGGCAATCGTGAGGACGGCATCCGCCACGTAATCCACCGGTACCAGGCCGACAGGCGTATCCCTGCGGATGGGCAGAACGCGCATTTTGCGAAGCAGGATCTGCTTGAGCACGTAGTAGACGGTGTTGAAGTTCCGGGTCCATCCGGTCCCGGAATCCCCGATGATCATCCCCGGGCGGCAGATGGCGAAGGGGAGGGCGGAAGCCCGTACGAGGGCTTCCGCCTCGGCCTTGCTCTGCTCGTACAGGCTTGAAAACAGGGCGCCCGCGGGGGCCTCTTCCGGGATGCGCCCGGCGCGCTGCCCTGCCACATAGGCGGTGGAAAGATGCACGAAGCGGCGCAGGCGGGGCAGCGTCCCGGCAAATTCAAGCATGTTCCGGGTGCCTTCCGTGTTGGTCTTGTACAGGGCGGCTTTGCCTTTCTCAAAACCGATCTCCGCGCCTGCGTGGATGACGGTTTGAGCGCTCTCCCGCAGCAGCTGCCGGCTCTTTTCGACAAGGCCCAGGCCGGGCTTTGTAAAATCGCCGGGGAGGGAAAAGACCTGCCGGCCTACTGCGCCGCAGAGCACCCGGTCGTGCTGCCAGGCCGCCCTGAGCCGGTGATCCGCCTCGGCATCGTCGGCGGCCCGGACCAATGCGCAGACTGTCGTGTCCGGCCTTTGGATCAGGCGGGACGCCAGTTCGGTGCCTAAAAAACCGGTGGCGCCGGTCAGGAAAATCGTTTCAGCCATACAGCCTCCAATGAAGGGTCAGGGAGGACACGTCTCCCTCATAATGCGGATTCTGGCTTTACAACGGATTCCGTATTTGTTATGATTGTAAAGGACAGGCTATAACCTGTCAATGAGTGAAAGATGCCTTTCTAAGGGAGAATTCTCTGAGCGGAGGAACCGGATTGATGTCCACGCTGCACAACTGTCCCTGTGCGCCCGGGTGCGTGCTGCAGGGCGCTTTGGAAAGCATAGGGGGCAAGTGGAAGCTGCCCGTTTTGTGCTCCCTCATGAACAACGGAACCAGCCGCTATAACGAGCTGCTCCATAATGTGAGCGGCATCTCCAACACCATGCTGTCCCAGACGCTGCGGGAACTGGAGCGGGACCGGCTGGTTGTAAGGAAGGAGTACCTGGAGGTGCCCGTGCGCGTGGAGTACGAGGCGTCGGACAAAACGCGGAGGCTGCAGCCCATTCTGATGGAACTGATCCGCTGGTCCATGACCGGCACGGAAGACGCGCCGCAGGCCCGCTGAAAAGAAGGAAAGGAGCGACAGCAGTGATTAAAATCTACGGTATGCCCACATGCCCGTACTGTGATTACGTCCACGAGCAGATCCGGGGACGGGAGGACGAGTTCGAGTACATCAACATCGGCGAGAACATCCGGAACATGGGCGCTTTCACCAGGCTGCGGGATACGTCCCCGGTCTTCGACCGCTGCAAAGCGATCGGGGACGTGGGCATCCCGGCCTTCGTATTTGAGGACGGAAGGGTATCCATCGATCCGGCCGACGCGGGCCTGATCGAGTACGGCTCGCCCGGCGCCTGCTCCATCGAGGATCACAGGAGCGGGAGAAAGGGCTGCTGAAAGCAATGCACCCGTGCAGCGGAAGCCTCTGCTGCACGGGTGTTTGTCTGTCGGTTCAAGCTGGAAAATGAATGGCAGCCCGCCGGGTTACAGAAGCGCGAGCAGCGCGCCCGTATCCCCGTCGATGCACAGGCTGCGGTCTTCGATCTGCTTCGGGCAGCATGCTTCGTTGTAATTCAGGCAGCAGTAGACGGCCTTCGGATTGTCGTTTGTCATCTGCCAGAAGGGGTACTTGATGATGACGGGCGTATTGCTGCCGACCCCGATCTCCAGATACAGGACGTGCTGCCCGTCATGCTGCCGGAGGAAATCCGCATAGGCGGCGGAGGCCCGGTGCCAGCCCTCGTCCTCCACGAAGGAATCGTCCACCCTCAGGTTGGGGACGACGGGTCCCCCGTCCAGGGGATCGCGCGGGATCAGGGAGGAGGAAATGCGCAGGGAGACACGCCCGTCTTCGGGGAGGAAGAACACGCCTTCCGCGTCCCTCACAAAACCCTGTGCCGCCATGGCCTGCATGACCCAGCCCTCGTTGTCCCAGGTTTTCTGCACGGCGGGATGCCGGCTCTGGAAGAGGCCGTAGTCGCCCTGGGTGTAGAACAGGCGCTGCTTGTCGAAGCCCGCCTTCTGGAACAGGTGGTCCACGTTGGTGGTGATCACGAAGTACTCCTTGCCGGTAACGAGCCGGAGGAGATTCTCGTAGACAGGTTTCGGCGCCCTGACATAGCGGTTGCAGTAGATGTTCCGGCTCCACCAGGCCCAGTAGGTCTCCTCGTCCGGGAACGGATAGAAGCCGCCGGAATACATATCCGTGATGCCGAAGCGCGCGGCAAAGTCCGGAAAATAGCGCATGAAGCGCTCTCCGCTGTAAACAAAGCCAGCGGAGGTGGACAGCCCGGCCCCCGCGCCGATGACGATGGCGTCCGCTGTCTTGAGTTCCGTCCTCAGGCGTTCAATCTGCTCCGCGCGCGTACCCATACCGCGGGACAAACCGTCCCGGAACCGGCGCACGCCGTCCAGCCCTTTCTGAAGGGTCTCCTCGTAGCCGTTCGGCCCGTCAGCGTAATTCCTGCTCATAGTATTCTTTATCCTCATCTCTGAAAACGTTGAAGATGACCCGGTCCATGGCACCGGGATGCTTCAGCATCCATTCGTTTACCGTGTTCACTGCAATTTCCGCCGCCCTCCGTCCCGGAAAGCGGAAGACCCCGGTGGAGATGCAGCAGAAGGCCACGCTCCTCAGTCCGTTCTGAAGGCACAGGTCCAGCGTGTTTGTGTAACAGTCGGAAAGCGCCTGCTCCAGCGCCGGCGTAAGCTCTTTCTCCACGATCGGCCCTACGACGTGGATCACCTTTTTCGCGGGCAGGTTATAGGCGTCCGTCAGCATCGGCACGGACGTCGGCTGCTCGTAATCCGGCCCGTACCGCCGCCGCATCGCTTCCATCTGCCGGAAGCATGCGGCGCGGAGCTGGATGCCCGCAAAGGTGTGGATGCAGTTGTCGATGCAGGTATGCATCGGCACAAAGCACCCGAGCATCTGAGAATTGGCGGCGTTGACGACGGCATCCACCGAAAGCCGGGTGATGTCGCCCTGCCAGATGGAGAGGCCGTCCCGGATCACCGGGATATCGTTCGGCGAGACGATCCCTTTTTCCCGTGCGTGCCCCTGCAGATAATCGTCCTGCACCCGCAGCACGGCCTCCGGCAGCTCGCCGGGCATGCGGACGTTCATCAAGGAGCGGAGGACGCGCTGCCTGCCGGCGGTGTCCCTGGGCGTAGGCAGGTCCCGGTATTCGTTTGAATCGGCCTTGAAGGCCTCCACCAAAAAGCTAAGCCGCTGCTCCTGCGTCACCGGCTCAGGGGTAATACGTTCTTTTGTTTCCATTTTTTAATCCTCGTGCGGAGAGGGGACGGACTGCATGTTTTCGTGCGAGAGGCCTTACGGCCACGACAACTATAACACGGCAGGCGCACTTTGGGAAGTGTCCGCCGCCGGTTGTCGTTTGGGGAAGGCGGGTTTATAATGGATTTGTGAAAGCCGACGGGACAGGAGGAACCGGATGCTGAAAGCGAAGAACGGCTCTGTCGAGCTGCCGTCCGGAACGACGGACTACGTCCGCTTCGGCAGCGGACAGAAGACGATGGTGATGCTCCCCGGCGTGGGGGACGGGCTGAAGACGGTCCGCGGGATGGCGGTACCGTTCGCCCTTCTGTACCGGCAGCTCGCCGGGGACTTTACGGTGTATGTGTTCAGCAGGCGCCGGCAGCTGTACCCGGGCATGACCACGGCGGACATGGCAGAGGACCTGAATGCCGCGCTGGAGGCGCTTCGGCTGTCAGGCGTCATGCTGGTCGGCGTGTCCCAGGGCGGCATGATCGCCCAGTGGCTGGCCATCCGTCACCCTGACAAGGTGGCAAAACTGGTGCTCACGGTCACCCTCAGCCGCCCAAACGCCACGATCCGGGAGGTAATCGCCCGGTGGAAAGACATGGCCGGGCGGGGGGATACCCGCGGCATCCTGCTGGATACGGCACAGCGGTCTTACTCCCCAAAGCGGCTGAAGAGAATGGGGCCGGCTTACCGGCTTTACGGCAGCGTCGGGAAACCGAAGTCGTTTGACCGGTTTGTGATCGAGGCCGAATCCTGCGCGACGCACGACGCTTACGGGCGGCTTTCGGACATCGCCTGTCCCACGCTGGTCATCGGCGGGAAAGAGGACAGGATTGTGACGGGGCAGGCCTCCGAAGAGATGGCGGACAGAATCCCGGACTGCCGGCTGGTCCTGTACGACGGCCTGGGACACGGCCTTTACGAGGAAGCACCCGACTTTCTCGGGCGGGTGAGGGATTTCTGCCGCTGAAGGAACGGAAGACCAAGGGATTGGAAGACGAAAGGAAGCGCATCTGATTTCATGTTCAATCATCACGACATCACCCGGGACGCCTGCATGCTGCACGGCCCGCTTGCCCGCCACGGCTACGACTGGTGGTGGCATTCCTTTACCGCGCAGGACGAGGAGACCGGAAAGGACAAGCCGTTCTTCATCGAGTTCTTCGTCTGCAACCCGGCGCTGGCAGAGGACAGCCCGACCCTGGGGCAGCTCCCGGAGAACCGGGCAGCCGGCAGGCGCCCCTCCTATCTGATGGTCAAGGCGGGCACTTGGGGCGATAACGCCTGCCAGCTGCACCGCTTTTTCGCCTGGAAGGACGTTTCGATGCACGGCGCCGCGCCGTACCGGATCGAAGCGGTGGACTGCCTGGCCTGTGAGACGGCCCTCAGGGGCAGCGTCGCCGTCACCCGGGAGGAGGCCGACGCCCATCCGGAATGGATGTGCGATGCGGGCGAGATGAGCTGGGACCTTGCGATTGACAAGCAGATCGCCTTCAACGTAGGCTACGGGGCCAGCCGCCCGCTGCGGGACGCGGAAGCCTTTGCCATGTACTGGCATGCGGAGGGAATGAAGAGCGCCTACAGCGGGACCGTCACGTTCAATGGCAGACGGTACAGGGTCACGAAGGATCAGTCATATGGCTATGCCGACAAGAACTGGGGGCGGGATTTCACCACGCCCTGGGTCTGGCTGTCCTCCAACTGTTTGCACAGCAAGAAGATGGGGCGGCAGCTTTTGAACAGCGCCTTTGACATCGGCGGCGGCAGGCCGAAGATCTACTTCGTGCCGCTGGACCGCCGGCTGCTGGGCGTATTCTATTACGAGGGCAGGGAATACGATTTCAATTTTTCAAAGCTCCACCTGAAGGTGAAAACCGCGTTTTCTTTTGAAGAGCAGGGGGAGGAAGCCGTCTGGCGCGTCAGGCAGGAGAACATCGATGCCGCCATGGAGACGGAGGTGCGCTGCCGCAAGAAGGACATGCTGCTGATCAACTACGAGGCGCCGGACGGCAGCAGGCATCACAGGCGGCTGTGGAACGGCGGAAACGGCCGGGGCACCGTAAAGCTGTATGACCGGCAGGACGGGCAGCTGGTCCTGACGGATGAAATCGAGGCCACCCACGTGGGCTGCGAATACGGGGAGTACGACCATGAGGAGGCTTATACGCTCTCCTGAATGTAAAAAGCAGCCGGGACCGCAAAGGTCCCGGCTTATTCGTCAGTTGGCAGCCGCCTTGGAAGGACGGATCTTCGAATAGACCGCCTTCAGGATGGGGGAGAAGATGCACAGGATGGCGATGACCATCAGCACGCCGGAGACCGGACGGGTGAAGAACTCCGTCCACTTCGGCACGGACTGGAAGGCCTGCAGCGTCTTGGTCTCCAGCGTCGGCGTCAGGATGAAGGCCAGAATCAGCGGCGAGGCCGGCAGATCGCCCAGCGTCATCAATATGCCGACGGCCGCGAAGACCATCATCATGCCGCACTTGTACAGGTTGCCGGAATCCACGTACGCGGAGGCGAGGCAGATGACCAGCAGCGCGGAGTACATGTACCAGCTGGGGACCTTGAGGATGTAGGGGAACCAGCGCTTGCACACGGCCTGCATCAGCAGCACCAGCGCGGCCACGACCGCGACCGTGACGAACATCAGGTAGACGATGTTGCCACTGTTCTTGAAGACCATGGGGCCCATCTCCAGGCCGTGGATGGTCAGCGCGCCGATCAGCAGCGCGGTAGTGGAGTCGCCGGGGATGCCCAGGGCGGCCATGGGGATCATGGCGCCGCCGATGGCCGCGTTGTTGGCGACCTCAGGCGCCCAGATGCCGCCGGCCGCGCCGTGGCCGTACTCCTCCGGATGCTTGGAGGCGTTTTTGGCGGTGGAATAGGCGACCAGGTTGCTGAGGCCGGAGCCCATGCCGGGCAAAAAGCCGATGCCCAGGCCGATCAGGAAGGAGCGGACGATGTTGGTCAGCTCCGACTTGATGTCGGAAAGCGTCAGGCCGAAGCCCCGCAGGCCCTCCCGGCTGACCTCCGGCGGCCTGTCGAAGCCCTTGCCGAAGGTGACCAGGATGTGGCTGACGGCGAAGATACCGGTCAGCACGACGATCATGCCCAGACCGCCCAGCAGGTACATGTTGTCGAAGGTGAAGCGCGCCTCGGCGTCCACGGGGCTGTAGCCCACGGTCGCCAGGGTGATGCCGATGCAGGTGGAGGCCAGGCCCTTGAACATGTTGCCCTTGGAGATGGCCAGAACCATGGTCATGGCCACCAGGCACAGGGCGCTGTACTCCCAGGGGCCCATGGCGAAGGCGAAGTCCGCCACGGCTTCCGCCAGCAGGCCGCCGATGATGGCGCTGAAGAAGGTGCCGATGAACGAGGCCGTCATGCCGATGGCCAGCGCCTTGCTGGCCTGGCCCTTCTTGGCCATGGGATGCCCGTCCCAGCAGGTGGCGACGGCGGAGGCGGAGCCGGGGATGCCCAGCAGCACCGAGCCGATGAACGCGCCGGAGCAGCCGCCGATCCACAGGGCGAGCATGAAGATGATGGCCGTGCTGGAGTCCATGCTGTAGGTCAGCGGCATGAACAGCATGACCGCCATGGTGCCGGACAGGCCGGGGATCGCTCCGAAGACGATGCCGACCGCCGTGCCCGCCACCATCAGCAGCAGGTTCAGCGGCTGGATCAGCTGAGAGAAGATATAAGGCAGATACGCAAGCATACTGAATCCTCCCCCCTTACTCGAACAGTGAGCCGACCGGCAGTTCCATGCCGAACAGCGGTACGTACATCGCCCAGATCACCGCCGTGACGGCGATGGAAAAGACGACGACCATAAGGGGCTTCAGTTCCACGCCGCTGGCCTTGCCGAAGTACCAGGTCAGGCCGAAGACCAGGAAGGGCGTGGCGATGAGGAAGCCCACGAACTGCAGGCCCAGGATGTAGAGCCACAGCGCCGCGAAGGTGATCAGCATGCGCACGAGGCCCTTTTTGGAGATCACCATCGCGTCCGCTTCCTTCTGGCGGCATCCCTTGACGAAGATGCCCGCGCCGCAGATGATGAGGCCGAGGGCGGCGATGCCGGGCATCAGCTTGGGGCCGGGGTATTCGGCGGTGATGGGCTTTTTGAACTGGCTGATCATGGCCATCAGTACAATGCCCAGCAGGACCAGCACGAGGCCGGTCACTTGGTCGCGCTTGATTTTCATCACGCATTCCCCCAAAGTTTGATAAAAATAGCGCCTTGCCCGATTGAAAACCGGGCAAGGCGCGGCAAATCAGATCAATGCCTGTACCCGTCCGTGGCGCTTACTTGCCGAGACCCAGCTCCTGGCAGGCGGCAACCAGCGCGTCCTGCTGGCCGCGCATGAGGGCTTCATTCTGATCATAAGGCGCAAACTCCATGCCGAAACCGGACTTTTCGAGGATCTCCTTGACCTCGGGATCTTCGGCGGCGTTGGCGAAGACGTCATGCATCGCCTGCGCGGTCTCGTCGCTGGCGTCCTTGGGCAGCAGCACGTAGAAGTAGGTGCCGAAGACCAGGTCGTAGCCCAGCTCCTTGAAGGAGGGAACGTCCGGCAGCACGCTGTTGCGGGCGCCTTCGTCAGTGGCGGAGAACACGGCCAGCGCGTTGACCTTCTCGGCCTCCACGTACTGGCGGGCCTGGTTCGCGTTGACCAGCGCGCAGTCGATGGAGCCGCCGACCAGACCGGTCAGCTTCTCGGTGTCGGAGCCGGCGTCGGTGTAGCGCAGGGTGACGCCCAGCGCCTTGCTCATCATGCCGCTCATGATGTGGGAGGAGCCGCCGGTCTCGATGCCGATGCGCAGTTCGCTCTCCTTGGCCTTGGCGATGAAGTCATCCAGCGTGGCGATGCCGCTGGTGGTGGGCACGACCAGCACGTAGCCGCCCTTTTCGGTGGGCAGGCCGACGCCCGCGATCTTGAACTCGTCCACGGGGCTGTGCTCATACTGGCCGGTGGCGTACTTGATGATCATGGTGCTGTGGAAGAACAGGATCTTGCTGCCGTCCTTCTTGGCGGTGCGGATGGTCTCGTAGGCGACCACGCCGTTGCCGTCGGTGTTGTTCTTGATGGTCATCGTGGTGCCGCCGTTCTTGTTGATCCACTCGGTCAGCTGACGGCCGGCCACGTCGGTGCCGCCGCCGGCCTTCGCGGGCAGCTGAACCTCGACCTTCTTGGGCAGACCCGCGGCGAGCGCCATGGCGGAGACGGCCATTACCAGGGCCAGGACGACGAGAGATACGCGTCTTTTCATGGGATTCCCTCCTGTTTTCTTTGGTAACGAACGAATCGTTTACGTCAGTCTAGCAGAATCGTTCTGATAAATCAATGAGCATATTTACCAACTGTACTGCAGTATTGAGACGAAAGAGAGGCAAGCGGGGCAAAACGCACCCAATCAGGGGGCGAAGCTGAGCTGGAGGTGCTTCATAAACCGCTCCGCGATCGGCGAGAGCGCCTGGTACTTTTTCCAGACCAGGTAAAGCCGGGTCTCCAGCCTGGGGGAGAGCGGGCGGAAGACCAGCCCGGAGCCCGGGGAGGTGTCGATCAGATGCTCGAAGGTCAGCAGGTAGCCGAGCCCTTCCTTGGCGAACAGGGAGCCGTTGTAGGACAGCCGGAAGGAGCCTTCCAGCCGCAGTTCCGGCATCCGCTCCCTGCACCAGGCGGGAATGTCGCTCTGCCAGCTCTGTTCCGAACAGAACAGAGGAAGGCCGACGAGGTCGTCCACGGTGACGGCGTCTTTTTGGGCGAGCGGGTCCCCTGAGGGGAAAACCAGCCCCCACACATCGGCGGAAGGGAAGGGGAGATACGCGTATTTTGCGGCGTCCGGCGTCTCGGCGAGCACCGCGAAATCCAGAAGGCCCCGGTCCAGCTTCTCGGTGACCTGTTCCGTATCTCCGCTGGTGATGTGGTAATGCAGGCCCGGATACTGCCGGCGGAACTCCCGGATTGCCCCGGCCAGCGTCCGGATCTGGTAGGATTCGGCCAGGCCCAGGTAGATGTCCCCGCCGGTGATGTCGTCCAGCATGACGAATTCCCGCGTAATCCGGTCCGCCATGCCGACCAGGTCCTCCGCGCGGTTGCGCAGCAGGACGCC
The DNA here is from genome assembly GCA_902781095.1 of uncultured Eubacteriales bacterium. Classification (GTDB taxonomy): domain Bacteria; phylum Bacillota; class Clostridia; order Christensenellales; family Aristaeellaceae; genus Ventricola. Next base: position 58,503 of record CACZHW010000011.1, on the reverse strand, counting down.
TTCGTCCGTCAGGCGGATGGAAAAGCTGCGGCGCGTGAAGAGCTTGCGGCCCAGCTCATCCTCCAGCGCCTTCAGCGCTCTGGAAAGCGTCGGCTGGGTCACGTGCAGTTGCTCGGCTGCCCGGGTCATGTTCTCTTCTCTTGCCACCGCGAGGAAGTAGCGCAGGGTCCTGATCTCCATGATGCCCTCCGTGAAATGCAGAAATTGAATATCATGATATGCATTATAACCATTAGCGCGATTGCGGGCAAGGTGATAGGATGAAGCCGCCTGAAAAACGGACAGAGACGGACTGGAAAAAAGCGATGCTTACAGAGAAGGCGAGACAGTGCCTGAGCGGTATGGGTTTTGACGCGGAACATACGCAGCGCGTCACGGCCCTGCTGGAGGAGAACCGGAGAGACGAGGCACGGCAGAAACTGAGACAGCTCCGCTGCGGGCTGATGGACGAGCTGCACAGCTGCCAGAGAAAGGTGAATCAGCTGGATTGGCTGATCCGCGAGACGGAAAAAGACCCGACGGCTGACCGCCGGTGAAAGGATGGATGACACCATGATGAAGACGGAAGCGCTGGCCTTGAGCGCGGAGTGGGACAAGACCTTCCCCAGGAGCGACAAGGTGGACCATTGCAAGGTGACCTTCGTGAACCGCTACGGCATCACGCTCGCGGCGGATCTGTATGCGCCCAGGGCGGCGGAGGGAAAGCTCCCCGCCATCGCCGTATGCGGCCCCTTCGGCGCGGTGAAGGAGCAGTGCTCCGGCCTGTACGCGCAGACGATGGCGGAGCGCGGCTTTTTGACCCTCGCTTTCGATCCGTCCTTCACCGGCGAGAGCGGCGGACAGCCCCGGTATATGGCCTCCCCGGATATCAACACGGAGGACTTCCAGGCTGCGGTGGATTTCCTGTCTTTGCACGACAGGGTGGATCCGCAGCGCATCGGCATCATCGGCATCTGCGGCTGGGGCGGGATTTCGCTGAACGCGGCGGCCATCGACACCCGCGTGAAGGCCACGGCGGCCATGACGATGTACGACATGAGCCGCGTAAACGCCTTCGGCTATTTCGATTCCATGGACGAGGACGCGCGCTACGCGGCGAGGGAGGCGCTGAACGCCCAGCGCATCGCGGATTACCGCAGCGGAAGTTTTGAACTGGGCGGCGGCGTGGTGGATCCGCTGCCGGAGGACGCGCCCTTCTTTGTGAAGGATTATCACGCGTATTACAAGACGCCGCGGGGTTATCACCCGCGCAGCCTCAATTCCAACGGCGGCTGGAACAAGACCGGCTGCATGTCCTTTATGAATATGCCGCAGCTCACCTATACGCGTGAGATCCGCAACGCGGTGCTGATCGTCCACGGGGAAAAGGCGCACTCCTGTTACTTCAGCCGGGACGCCTATGCCGCCATGGTAAAGGACAGCCGTTATGCCGCCAACAAGGAGCTGATGATCATCCCCGGCGCGGTGCACATCGATCTGTACGACCGGGTGGACATCATCCCATTCGACAAGCTGGAGCGCTTTTTCAAGGAGAATCTGAAATGAAACGGAAATGGATGCTGTGCTGCGCGGCGGCAATCCTGCTCCTGCTGGCGGCGGGTATGGCGGAAGGCACGGCCGGGCAGCCGGCTTTGGACAGCCGGAGCGGCAAAGAAGAGAAGGAGGAACAGACCGGTATGAAGATGAAGATCGGCGAAACGGCGGTGGAAGTCGCCTGGGAGGACAACGATTCCGTGGCGGCGCTGCGGGAGCTGGCCCAAGAAGGGCTGACGGTCCGGATGTCCATGTACGGCGGCTTTGAGCAGGTGGGGCCCATCGGATGCAGCCTGCCCCGCAGGGACGAGGAGACGGTCACCTCTTCCGGCGACGTCGTGCTGTACGCCGGCAACCAGATCGTCGTCTTCTACGGCTCCAATTCCTGGGCCTACACCCGGCTGGGAAAGATCACGGACCAATCCGAAGACGGACTGCGGGCACTGCTCGGCCACGGCGACGTGACGCTGACCCTCTCCGCCGGAGAATGAGGCTGCGCCGGGAAAGTGGGCGGAATTCAAGGTGGTTTTCGGCTCATCTCTGCGTGCGGTGAGCCGGATGGTGGAGAAGTACGTGCCGGAAATGGACGGGGACGCCCGGCAGCGGTTTCTGTACGCCTTCTTTCCTTTCATCTACGGGATTTATCCCTACACCAGCGTGACTGAGAAGCAGAAGAAGGCCATGGAACAGGCGGGCGTTCCCTATGTGTATCTGTCGGCGTACGACCTTGCGTACAGCTGCCTGAAAAAACTGCTGGGGGTGACGGAGCCGTGAGGACGTTAGATTTTCACGCCCATCCCGTGCCGGAGGCTTTCAGGAGATGGCTCCCGCAGTTTGGCGTCGACGTGATGGCTGACGATGGGTTTCCTCTTCCAAAATGGACAGCGGAAGATCACCTGCGTTTCATGGACGGGGCCGGGATTGATGCCGCTGTATTGTCACTGCCCACGCCGCATATTCACCATGGGGATGGTGAGCTTGTTTTCGGTCGGTCTCTACCCGCAGTTGAAGGCGCACCTGGCGATCGGCAGGGACCACGGCATCACGAAGCAGGAGGCGGTGGAGATCGTAACCCAGCTGGCCTTCTATTGCGGCTGGCCCAAGGCATGGAGCACCTTCCCGCTGATCCGGGAGGTGTACGGAGAGGAAGACGAAGGCCCGGACGGGGACTGAGGACCAATACAATGAAGCACCGGCGGCCGAAAAGACCGCCGGTGCTTTGATAAGACGCCGTCAGTGCTCCACGGGGAAGGGGAGCAGATCCAGGATGTCCCGCTGAACGTCGATGCCGGGATAGACTTCCAGCAGCTTGAGGCCGTTCTTGGTGAGGCTCATGACGCAGCGCTCCGTGACGTAGAGCACGCGCTGCCGGTTCTGCAGGGCGCGCTTGGCCGAGAAGCTGACGGAGCGGACCCTGTCCACGAACTTGGGCACCTGGCCGTTTTCCTCGATCGTGATCACGCCGCCCTTGCGGGAAACGGCGAGGCCCTTCGTGTTGAAGGTGAGACAGAACACGACGGTGGGTGTGCGCGAGGTGATGTTCGCAAAGCCGCCGATGCCCGCATAGGCGCCGGGCCCCCTGTGCGCGTTCACGTTGCCCTCCCTGTCGACCTCGAAGGCGCCCATGAAACAGATGTCAAGGCCGCCGTTGTCGTAAAGGTCGAACTGGTTGGACATGTCGTAGACGGAAGAAGCGCCGATCATGGCCCCGAAGACCTTGCCGGAGGCGGGGAAGCCGCCGACGCTGCCGGATTCCACCGTCAGGGTGATGTGGTCCAGCAGGCCGTTTTTCTTGGCGTAATGGGAGATCGCCTCCGGGATGCCGATGCCGATGTTGACGATGTCGTCGATGCGCAGCTCCTTCGCCGCGCGGCGGCCGATGATGCGGGCGGGGAGGGAATCCTCCCGCTTGCCGGCGGTCAGGGCGTCGATTTTCTCCATCCAGACGCCCCATTCCTCGAAGGGGATCTCGAAGTCGCCGGTCAGCGCCTCGAAGGCCTCGTCCCGCCACTCCGGCTGGCTGACCACGATGGCGTCCACCAGACACCCCGGGATGACGGCGTTGCGCGGGCGGGACGGCAGATCCACGAGCCGGTCGACCTGCACGATCACGATGCCGCCGTTGGCCTTTACCGCCTGACAGATGGAGAGCGCGTCGCCGGACATGTACATCTCGTCGAACGAGATGTTCCCCTTGCGGTCCGCAGCAGTGCCGCGGATGAGCGCGACGGTCAGCCGCGGCAGCTTGTAGTAGAGAAACTCCTCGCCGTCCACCTCCACGAGGCGCACAAAGGAATCGTCCACCGAGATGGCGTTGATGCCCGGGCCCTCACGGCGCGGATCGACGAAGATGTCGAGCCCGACCTTGGAGAGCGCGCCGGGCAGGCCGCCGGCCTGGGCGCGGATGGCGTGCGAGATGCAGCCCAGCGGGAGGTTGTACGCCTCGAAGCGTTCCTCGGTGACGAGCTTCTTTGTGCTGGGCATGGCGCCGAAGTGGCCGCAGATGATGCGGTCGACGGCGCCCTCGCGGATGTACCCTTCCGCGGCGCGGTCCTCCTCCCATACGCCGAAGCCGGCGCTGGAGACGATGGTGAGGTGCCGGGGGGAACGGGTAGCCTGATATTTTCGGTAAAGCGCCTCATGGAGCTCGACCGGGTTCTCGATGCCGACGAAGGAGTTCAGGCAGATGCAGTCCCCGTCGCGGATGAGTCCGATCGCCTCGTCGGCTGTCATAATCCGGAACATCGTCCTCCTTGCGGCTTTCGCCGCGCCAAGGGAAATCAGTTGAGGCAGTATACCATGAAACGGCGGGAACTTCAAACAAAAATCCGGGAGCGGTGCCCGGGCGCCGCCCTTCGGTGTATAATAGGAGAGAGAGCATTCGGCAGTAAGGGAGAAGGGAAATGGAGCGGCAGACCTTTGCATCAGGCGGAAAGACCGCGGTGCTGTATCCGGCGGCGCAGGCAGGCAGCCCGCTGATCGTCCTGTGCGAGTACGAGGGGGACGGGGAGCCCGTCGTCCGGGCCCTGCAGGAGATGGGTGCGCCGGCGTGCAGCCTCCTTGTGACGGGCGGGGGAGAGTGGAACAGGGACATGAGCCCCTGGGCGGCTCCGGCAGTGTTCAAGGGCGGCGAACCGTTTACGGGCGGCGCGGACGGCTTCCTTACGGTGCTGCTGGGGCAGATCCTGCCCGAAGCACGGGAAAGGATCGGCAGCGTGCCGGCTTTCACGGGGCTGGCCGGCTATTCGCTGGCGGGGCTCTTCGCCCTGTACGCGCTCTGCCGGTGCGACGCCTTCGACCGTGCGGCGAGCGTATCCGGCTCGCTGTGGTTTCCGGGCTTTACGGAGTACGTCCTGACGCACGAGCCGTGCCGGCGCCCGGAGATGCTGTACTTTTCGCTGGGCGACAGGGAGTCGCGGACGGCCAACCCGGTTTTACGGACGGCAGAGCGCTGCATGACGGACATCGCCTCGCACTACGCAGGGCAGGGGATCCCCGTCATCCGGGAGATGAACCCGGGCAACCACTTCAGGGACGCGGCGCTGCGGACCGCAAAGGGCATCCGCGCGCTGCTGGAGACTGTCTGAGAAAGAATACGATAAGCCCGCAGCCCGGCTTTTAAACCGGACTGCGGGCCTGTTCAATGGTGCCCGGTTAACCGCCCGGGCTTCGTGGTTCAAAGCTTTATTCCGCCTCGTATGCGGGCTGCCAGGAGGCGAACTGGGCGAGCTGCGCGTCGGTGCGGTGGTAGTACCGCACGCCTTTGTCCAGCTTCGCGATTTGGGCCATTTCACCGTCCGTCAGGCGAAAGTCCAGGATGTTCAGGTTGTCCCGAATGTGGTCCACGTTCTTGCTGCCGGGAATCACGGCGAAGCCCATCTGGGTGTGCCAGCGGAGGATGACCTGCGCGGGCGTCTTGCCGTACTTTTCCGCGAGCGACGCGAAGACCGGCTCCTGCAGAAGCGACTTGTCGCCGTGCCCCAGCGGATACCAGCTCATGAGCCGGATGCCGTGTTTGTCCAGGGTTTTGCGCAACTCCTGCTGCGTAAAGTATGGATGCGCCTCCACCTGGATGAACTGCGGAACGATGTCCCACTTCGTCTGCAGCTCCTCGATGTAGCGCCCCTCGAAGTTGGAGATGCCGATGGCCTTCGCCTTGCCCTCCCGATACGCCTTCTCCAGCTGGCGGTAGCCCGCCAGCCAGTTGCCCGCGGGCTGATGGATGTAGAGCAGATCCACTGCGTCCACGCCCAGGCGGGCCAGGGTTTCGTCTACGGCGTTCGGGTTTTCGTACTCGCTGGGCCACAGCTTGGTGGAGAGGAAGACCTCTTCCCGCCGGACGCCGCTGTCCCGCAGGCCGCGCCCGACCGCGCGCTCGTTTACATAGGCGTTGGCGGTGTCGACCAGACGGTAGCCCATCTTCAGCGCCTCGCGCACGCTCCGCTGTGCGTCGGCGGGGGAGAGCATGAAGGTGCCGATCCCGATGGCCGGGCAGGTGTTTCCGTTGTTCAGCTGAATGGTTTCCATGGCGTTTTCCTCCTCTGTTTGTGCGGCCGGCAGGCTGCCGGCTTTTCATTTACCGTTTCAGCGGCAGGCCAGAGAGCCAGCCCTCAAGCAGCTCCCGGGTACGGGCTTCATCCTCCTGCGCGGTTTTGCCCTGGACGGCCAGACCCTGCAGCACGGTGCACCCGGGCAGGGCGCGCTCGATGGCGGACTGCGTGCCGCTCTGCCCGCTGCCCTCGTGGGTGTTGAAGGGGATCACCGTCTTCCCGGACAGGTCATAGCTTTCAAGGAAGGAGTAGATGGCCTGCGGCATCTTTCCGTGCCAGATGGGATAGCCGATGAAGAGCACGTCGTAATCCGCCATGTTTTCGACGGCGGCGGACAGCTCCGGGCGTGCGTCCCGGTCGATTTCCTCCTGCGCCACCTGCAGCATGGAGGCGTAATCCTCCGGGTAAGGCGCCCTGGTGGTGATCTCGAACAGGTCGCCCTGGGTCATCTCCGCGATCAGCGCGGCCATGAAAGCGGTGTTGCCCTTCTCCACGTAGCCGGCGTACGCGGCGCTGGCGGAACCCTCGCGGGGGACGCCGACATTGTAGTTTTCCCCGGCGCGGGAGAGGTAAGCGACCAGTACGCGGGGCGTATCCGCGGTATCCTCTGCGGCGGCGGAAAAGGCGGCCAGCGGCAGGAAGAGCATTACAAGGACTGAAAGCATCTTTTTCATCGTCATCGCTCCTTTGTCACCGGTTGACGGCGATCCAGACGCCGTTCCGTTTTTCATAAAAGTGGCTTCCCTTCATGCGGAAGGTGCCCCGCGCGCCGTAAGCGTCGGCGGTGAGCGCAGCCGTATAGGTTACGGTTGCCTTGTTTCCACTGACTTCCACCACGGGGTTTTCCATTCCGATGGCGTAGTAGGTCAGGCTGCCGTCCCGAACGTCGGCAAAGTACTCCTCGCTGCCGAGCGCCTCCAGGTTGGCATTGGTCAGTTTCACGTTTGTGAAGACGGAAAAATCGTAACGGTTCATTGGGTCCACCTCCGCATGCGCCGCCGCGGCAAACAGCAGGACGAGCGCGAAAAGCATAAGTCTTTTCATTTTATTCTACTGGCGCGCGTGCTGCAAGGCAGCGGCGCTTCCTCCTTACCGGCCCAATTTGTATTGCCCTGTGCGGATAGCCGCGATGGTGCCGCCGTCGATCAAAAGATCCGTGCCGGTGATGAAGCCGGCGTGTTCTCCCGGCAGGAAGGCTCCGGCCTCGGCAATTTCTTCGGCGGTGCCCGTCCTTTCGACGGCGGATGCGTCGATCATCCGCTGATAGCCTTCGCCGGCTGCGGAAAATTCGTCGTAGGCCAGCGGCGTTACGATCACGCCGGGACTCAGGGTGTTGATCCGCGCGCGGCGGGCTTTCCAGGTGGTGGCGGCCGCCTTCATGGCCTGCAGGTGATTGACCCGTTTGGCGATCATGTACGCCCGGCCGGAGTTTTGCATGGCGATGTCCCGGATGAAGGGCAGATCCATCTGCAAAGGCATTGCGCCAGGCTTCTGTCTGCGGCTCTGCGTGGTTCAGATGGAACAACGCCCGGTCAGCGCGATGCAGTTCCTCGACACACGGGCGATATGACTCGCTGTACATGTCGACTTCATGCCCTGCTTTCAGGGCTTCGAAGACATCCATGCCGCTGCATCCTCACACGCTTTTCCTGGCCCAGGCAGCCACCTGCTTTTCGGAGGAAGCGGCGCTGCCGCCGTGGACGGAAAGGCCGGGGAGCACCGTCGCGCCGGGACAGGAAGAACGGATGTCCCGCTCGCTGGAGCCCAGCCCGCTGCCCTCGTTGGTGCAGAAGGGAACGATCTTTTTCCCGGTCCAGTCGAAGGCGTCCAGCACCGTAAACAGGAACATCGGCATCGTGCCCCACCAGTTGGGATAGCCGATGAAGATGGTGTCGTAGCCGTCCAGGCTGTCGGGCAGGGCCTTGACCGCCGGGCGCTCGCCCGCGCGCTGCTCGGCCTGGGCTTCCTTAATGCAGGTCATGTAGGACGCGGAGTACGCCCGCACGGGCTCCACCTCGAACAGATCGCCGCTGACGGCCTTCTGAATGAATTCCGCCACGCGCTCGGTGTTTCCCTTGGCAAGGCTTTGGATGCTGCCGCTCACATAATTCTCTCCTTTGCGGGAGTAGTAAAGGATCAGGTTGGCCATTGCGTCTTCCTCCTTTGGCAACTCGGGTTGCTTAATTCTCATGGCCGGATTATAATGGGCTGCGGAAGCAGAGACAAGGGTCACTTTTTCAGAGCAGGACCCTTATGCCACCCCTTTGAAAAAAGCGTTGCATAAAGTTTGGAGGACATCATGAAGCTGACGGGAACCGAGGACCTGCGGGTGCAGAAAACCATTGCGGCGATCCGCGCCGTCTTCGAGCAGATGATCTGCGAAATGGACTATCCCGGGATGACCGTGAAGGAACTGTGCGACCGGGCGAAGATCAACAAGAAGACCTTTTACCGGTATTACCCGACGATGGACGACCTGCTGCTGGAGCTGCAGACCGAGATTTCCTCTGACTACATCCGGATGATCTCGGGCTACCGCCTGCCGGAAGAGCTGAACAAGGTCAACGAAGCGTTTTTCCGCTATTCCGTCGCCAAGGGCGAGGTGTATGAAAAGATCACCTGCGCCGCCGGCTATGTCACGATCCGCAACACGATGATCGACCGGGTGAACGAGGCCACCTGGCACAAGAGCGCCTGGTTCAACAACATCCCCGAATGGCAGCGGCACATGCTGATCGTCTACACCCAGAACACCATCGTGGAGCTGTACAAGCAATGGGTGGCAGACGGCAAAAAGACCCCCGTGGAGGAGGTCATTGCGCTGTGCAACCGGCTCATCTGCACCGGACTGGACGGGTTCCGGAATCCGGACATAGCGGCAAGGGCACGCTGACATTAGACCGCGCCCGTCCGGACTGGCGCCTGCGGCGGTGTCCGGCAGGGAGGCACGGCGGAATGACGGAGCGGGAACTGGGGCACAGGGTGCACCTGGATTCCGGAACGCTTGCGCCGCTGCTGCGGCGGCTGGAGGGGCTGGGGGTTCTGCGCAGGAGCCGGCCGGAAAACGACGAGCGAACGCTGCTCCTCACGCTGACGGAGGCGGGCGAGGCGCTGAAGGAAGAGGCGCTTTCCGTGCCCTGCGCCATGCAGGGCTGCCTGGATCTCGCACCGGACGAGCTTTTGCAGCTGAAAAAGCTGTTGGATAAAGCGTTGAAAGGAATGGAGAATGAAAGATGATCTACGATTACACACTCAAAACGGGGAAGGGCGGAGAACTGAAGCTCTCGGACTGCCGGGGAAAGGTCATCCTGGTGGTCAACACGGCCACCGGCTGCGGCTTCACCCCGCAGTACGCGCCCATCGAGCAGCTGTACCGGGATTACCACGACGCGGGGCTGGAGATTCTGGATATCCCCTGCAACCAGTTCGGCGGGCAGGCGCCGGGGTCGGACGAGGAGATACACGAGTTCTGCACCATGCACTTTAACACCACCTTCCCCCAGATGAAGAAGGCGGACGTGAACGGCGAAAACGAACTGCCGCTGTACGCGTACCTGAAGGCCCAAAAGGGTTTTGCCGGCTTCGAAGAGCATCCCTACAAGGCGCTGCTGGAGAAGATGTTTGCCGAGGCGGATCCGGACTGGGACAAGAAACCGGACATCAAGTGGAACTTTACCAAGTTCGTCATCGACAGGGAGGGCAACGTGGTCGCCCGCTTCGAGCCTACGGCCGACATGGAAAAGGTGGAAAGCTGCATCAAAGCGCTGCTGTAAAGGGGGAGATACGATGGAAATCAAGGCCGTAAAATTCCGCAGGGACGGATTCTATTCCCAGCCGTTTGCATTCGGGGGAGAAGAGGGCATGGCCGGATTTGATCCGGACATCCGCTACCGGGGTAGCCTGCAGAACTATCTGATCGACACGGGGGACGAGGTCATCCTGGTGGATACCGGCCTGCCCGCGGGCACGCCGGAAGAAAAGCCGGACGAGAAGAGCCTTGCCTTTACCGGAAAGGACATCTGCACCTATATGGAGGCTTTTGCCGCCCTGGGTTACAAACCGGAGCAGGTGACGCGGATCCTGCTGACGCACAGGCACAACGACCATTCCGGCGAGCTGCGCTCCTTCCCTAACGCGAAGATTTACGTAAATGCCGACGAACTGTCCGCGGTGGAGCTGCAGGGCATCCCGAACCTGGTCCCGGTGACGTTTACGGACGGCGCCTACTACAACTTTCCGGAGAGCCAGAAGATCCGGGACGGCATCACCTTCATCAAGGCCAAGGGCCATACGAACGGCAACAGCATCGTGATCGTGGAGCTGGACGGCCTGTTCTACATGATCCACGGCGATATCACCTATGTGGACGAGGCGCTGTACGAGGACAAGCTGTCCGTGGTCTTCGACGATCTGCCGGCGGCGCGCGAAACGCAGGACCGCATCCGCACGTTCGTCCGGAACCATCCCACGGTCTACTGCGGCACCCATACGCCCCAGGGCTATGAAAACCTGGAAGCCAGGCGCGTGATGGATCTGGACAACCCGGTGCCGACCGTCCTGGCACAGGTCGATTTCTCGGAGCAGCAGGCCAGCGGCAAGTACGTCTGCTCCGTCTGCGGCTACGTGTACGATCCGGAAGAGCACGACGGCGTGGCCTTCGAAGACCTGCCGGAGGACTGGAGATGCCCGCGCTGCAGGCAGCCCAAAGAAAAATTCAACAAGGCATAAGGAAATAGACAAATGAAGACCGTTCTGATTGTCGTTCTGATCCTGCTGGTCTGCTGCTGCTACACCCATCGCCGGGTGATCCGCGCGCTGATCCGGCACGAGCCGATGCCCAAGGCGCCGAACTGGCACGTGTGGGTGAAAAAGGAAAACCGCAGGGGCTGACGCACTGCCGCCCTGCAATTGCAAGAGACAGAGGAGACGGCCGCCGCCGTCTCCTTTTTGCGGGAAGGGCGGCGGAGGCCGCCCATTTCCCGACAGGAAAATAACGCAAAATAAGAGTTGACAATTTGTCATCCCAGTGATACACTGTGCGGGAATTCACTCCAAGACAAACACGACGGGAGAGGGACGGAATGGGCGAGACGGAAAAAACGGACCAGCTTTCGCTGGACGAGCGTGCGCAGCAGCTGGTTGAAGAGAAGGACGCGGACAGCAGAACCCGCCTCTATACGGGGGCGATGGACAAAGTTGTCACCCTGCTGCTCGTCGTCTGGACGGTCTTTCAGCTGTGGGCCAACCTGACGGGAAGGCTGGGCGCGGTCAAGCTCCGCACGGCGCACGTCCTGTTCCTGCTCCCGCTCTGCTTTCTGCTCTATCCGGCTTACGGCAGGGAGCGCAGGCGGCGTGCATGGCCGCCGCTATTGGATTGGGTGCTGGTGGCCGCGGCGGTCTTCTGCTTCGGCTATATCTTCCGCCGGTACGACGCGATGGCCAAGACGGGCCGGCTGAACGGCACGGACGTCCGGGTGGGCATCGTCTGCCTGCTGCTGGTCTTTGAGGCGGCCAGGCGGGCCTCGGGCAATCTTGCTGCCATCGCGCTGCTCTTCTTTTCCTACTTCGCGCTGTGGGGGCGCTTCGTTCCGGGCACGTTCGGCACGGCGGCCTTCACGCTGAAGCGCGTGATCAAGTCCCTCGTCTTCGATACCATTGGCATCCTGGGCACGGGCGCGGGCGTCTCGGCGACCTACATCTTCGTCTTCGTGCTCTTCGGCGCGTTTCTCAAGTACAGCGGGTTTTCCCAGTTCATCAACGACATCTCGCTGACGCTCGTGGGGCGCTCGCCCGGCGGGCCCGCCAAGGTGAGCGTCATCGCCTCCGCCCTGATGGGCATGATCAACGGCTCGGCCATCGCCAACGTGGCGACGACGGGGACCATCACCATCCCGCTGATGAAAAAGACGGGATACCGGAAGGAATTCGCCGGCGCGGTGGAAGCCGTGGCCTCCACGGGCGGCCAGTTCACGCCGCCGATCATGGGCGCCGTCGGCTTCGTCATGGCGGAGTTCATGTCCGTCAGCTACACGAAGGTGATGCTGGCCGCGGCGATCCCGGCCTTCCTGTACTATCTGTCGCTGCTGTGGTCCGTCCACCTGGAGGCCAAACGGCTCGGCCTGTCCGGCCTGTCGCCCGAAAACATCCCCCGTGCGGGGAAGGTGCTGCGCGAGCGCGGCCACCTGCTCCTGCCGCTCGTCGTCCTGCTCTATATGATGTTCAGGGGCTATACGCCGCTGTACGCGGCGATCATCGCCATCTTCGTCACCGTCGCGGCCTCGTGGCTGAGAGGGGAGACGCGCATGGGCCCCGCGCTCATCCTGAAGGCGGTCGCCGAGGGCAGCCGCAGCGCCATCGGCGTGGGCATCAGCTGCCTCATCATCGGCGTCATCATCGGTTCGGTCAACATGACGGGGCTGGGCGTCAACTTCGGCAACCTCATCCTGCGCGTGGTGGGAGAGGGCCAGCTCTTCCTGGGCGGCGTCCTGGTGATGGTGATGTCCATCATCCTGGGCATGGGCGTGCCGGGCGTGGCGGCCTACGTCATCGTCTACGCGGTGGCCGTTCCGGTGCTGCGGCAGGTGGGGGCGACGGAGATGGCGGCGAACATGTTCTGCCTTATCTACGCGTGCCTCTCCAACATCACGCCGCCCGTGGCCATGAGCAGTTACGTGGCTTCCGGCATCGCGGACAGCGACATGACCCGGACGAGCTTCATCGCGATCAAGCTCGGCATCGCCGGGTTCATCGTCCCCTTCTTCTTCCTGGACAATCCCGTCCTGCTGTACGGCAGCACGGAGGGGGTGCCCCTGCTGACGACGCTCTATTGCTTCGGCACCGCGTGCGCGGGCGTGCTGGCGCTCTCCTCCGGCCTGGCCGGGCTCCCCGCCGAAGAGGAAGGGGGAAGAGGGCAGATGCTGAGGCTCCTGTGCCGCACGATGCTCGTGGCGGCCGGGCTCCTGTTTGTAAACCCGTCGGTCGCAAGCGACGCGGCGGCGCTCCTGCTGATCGCGGGCGAGCGGGTGATAAGCCGCGCCGCGCTCCGCCCTGCGGCGGCCTGATCCGGAATCCCGGTTGAAACCGAGAGGATAGTACCCAAAAGAAAGAGAGGACCCAACATGAAGAAAATCCTGGCGATCGCTCTGGCTGTCGCGGCGCTCTCGGTGAGCGCGTGCGGCATGGCGGCAGACATCAACTTCGTCACCGCCGGCACCCAGTCCACCTTCTATCCCATCAGCGTCACGGTGGCGGAACTCTGGAATCAGAACATCGAGGGCATGAACGCGACGGCGACGCCCAGCGGCGGCGGCGTGGACAACCTGAACCAGGCGCTCGACGGCGAGGCGCAGATCGGCATCGCCAACGCGAACCTCGTCTATCAGTCCCAGCAGGGCATCGCCAGCTTCGAAGGGGAGCCCAACGGGAACATCCGCATCTTCGCGGGCCTCTATTACAACCCGAATCAGGTCATCGTGACGAAGGCCAGCGGCATCGACAGCATCGCGGGGCTGAAGGGCGCCCACTTCTCCGTCGGCGCCGCCGGCTCCACGACGGTGGACGAGGCGACGGTGCACCTCGCCACGCTCGGGCTCAGCCTGGACGGCGACCTGCAGACCGAATACATGGACACCGGCTCCGCCGCGGACGCCATTGCGAACAAGCAGCTGGACGGCGCCTGGATCATGGCCGGCACGCCGAACTCCGCCGTGGCGCAGATCATGACCACGACCGATTCGAAGATCCTGCCCATCCCCGCGGATATGATCGAGGCGCTGAAGGCGGATTATCCGTGGTACGCGAATTACACGATTCCGGCCGGAACCTATGACAAACAGGACGAAGACGTCGAGACCAGCGCGGTCAAGCTGACGCTCTTCATCACGGCGGACGTGGACGAGGAGACCGTCTACCAGATGACCAAGGTCTTCTGGGAGAACTGGGACATGCTGACGAGTACGCACAAGGCGCTGGCCGCTGCCGATCCTGCGCAGGCCTGCACGGACCTGGCCGGCGTGCCGATCCACGACGGCGCCGCGCGGTACTACAGGGAGATCGGGCTGCTGGAGTAAAACGGAGAGCCAAAGAAGGCGACGGAAGAAAGCTTCCGCCGCCTTTTGAATAGGTTAAGGACCTGGCACCCCTGAAAGGGGAGCTGTCACCGCATGTATAACCCTACCACCGCCTGCGGCGGTCCCCCTCCCCTTTCAGGGGAGGTCCCTCTCCGTCGCTGCATGGGCAGCGACACCTCTCCCGGAGGGAGAGGCAAGTGGAGAGGAACCCAGTCTGTAGTTTCTGTAGTCTTGGCTCCCCCTTTGGGGGAGCTGCCGGGCAAAGCCCGGCTGAGAGGGCGAAGCGGAGCGACTGAGGGGTCTCCTATTCCGTCTTGCCGTAGCGCTGCGCGGCCTCTGCTGCATAGCTGTCCAGCAGCCCCAAATCGTAGAGCATCTGCCAGAGGGTGTAGCGGTCGCGGACCTCCTTGCACCGGCAGACGGCCTCGCGCAGCAGCGGCACCTCGACGCCGATCTCGGCGGGATAGGCGGGCGCGCCGCTGTCACGCAGCATACGTTCGACCGCCCCGGCGGAGGGCAGCTCGTCGATGGCTTCGCGGATTTCGGGCCAGTGCGCCTTCATGGAGGCAAGGCGTGCGCGGATGCGCTCCGGGTCGTTCTTGTGCGCGCTCTGCTCCAGCGCGATGACGCCGTCTGCGGCGCGCGTGTACGCTTTGCGGATGTCGGCGGCCCATTTGTCAAAATCGAAGGAGACGACGTTCGCCGCGGCGCCGTCGAAGTCCGGCTGCTGTGCGGCGAGGCGGTGATAGCAATGCGCGGCCAGGACGGTCGCCACGCCCACCTTGCGCCCGTGCAGCACGGGACGGCGGCCGTCGAACAGGAAGCGCATCTCCAGGAAGTGGGAGATGTGGTGCTCACAGCCGGAGGCGGGGCGGGAGTTGACGGAGTAGCTCATGGCGATGCCGCTGAGTACGAGCGCTTCCATGACGGCAGTGACGGCGGCCGGATCGCGCGCCGCGACGCCTGCGGCGTTGGCTGCGACGGTGTCTACGGCGCGCCGCATCATCTGTGCGATGGCCGGGCAGTAGTATTCGCCGTTGATAATGTGGGAGAGCTTCCAGTCCAGCAGGCAGGTGTACTTGCCCAGAATGTCGCCGACGCCGGCCTGGATCATGTCCATCGGCGCCAGGCGCAGCACGTCCACGTCGCCCACGACGGCCAGCGGCATGGTGCCCTGCAGCGTGGTTTTCATGTCGCCGCGGGTCATGGCGCAGACGCCGGAGGTAAAGCCGTCCATGGAGGGCGCGGTGCCCACGACGGCGTAGGGGCGGTGCGTCATATAGCCGGTGTATTTGCACAGGTCGTTGATCGTGCCGGAGCCCACGGCCAGCAGGCTGTCATTTTCCGGAGTGAGGGCCATCAGCAGTGCGCCCAGGCCTTTTTCGTCGGCGAGCAGCTCCTCATCCGGATAGCAGAAGAAATCGAAGGGAACGCCGGCTTCCTTCAGGATGGCCATGAGCCGGTCACCGGCCGCTTTGCGCGTATGCCTGTCGAAGACGACGAGGGGACGGGCGAAGCCGAGGCGGCCGAGCAGTGCGGGGACTTTCGAGAGCGCGCCTGCCTCGATGATCATCTCCCGCAGGCGGGTGGAGTGCTCGCGCCCGCAGGTGCACCCGAAGGTGCGGCCGGGATACTCCCGGACGGGAAGGGTCGGATTGAGCAGCATGGTGTACGCCTCCTGTCAATACGGTTTCGGCCCCATTGTATCCGGATTTGCCGGAATGTCAATCCCGGCAATGGACAGAATAACCCTCTTCATACAGATCACTTGGACAGTTCGGCCAAATTTGTATTGATTTCTGAGGAAATTTGTGCTATATTTTCTCTGTCAGAAAACTGACGAATCAACCGGCATTCACAGGCGGAGCCTGTGACAATACAAGCAAGGAGGTCTTATCGTATGAAGAAACTGTTATCCCTTGTCCTGGCGTCGGTGATGCTCCTGATCTGCGCCGCCGCCTTCGCAGAGAGTGTCAGCGGCCCGCTGGTCCTCTACAGCTCCATGACGGACAATGATATCGACAACCTGATCGAGGCCTTCAACGAGGTTTATCCTGACGTGGAGGTGGAGGTCGTCAACGGCTCCGCGGGCGAACTGGAAGCCCGTGCCCGTGCCGAGAAGGACAACCCCCAGGGCGACCTGCAGTGGGGCGGCCTGTCCCCCGCGGACGGCAGCGCCAACGACGACATCTTTGCGCTGTACACCTCCCCCTATGAGGAGGATCTTCCGGACGATTACAAGTCCCACAACGGCCGCTACAACCAGGACCACCTCTCCACGGTCTGCTTCTGCATCAACGTGGAACTGGAGAAGGAACTGGGTATGGAGATCAAGACGTACGAGGATCTGCTCGATCCGCGCCTGGCCGGCCGCATCGTCCTCTCCGATCCGAACTCCTCCTCCGCCGCGTGGAACAACCTGTGCAACATCTTTGCCGTGTACGGCTATGACAGCGACGAGGCCTGGAAGATCCTGCGCGGCCTGCTGGAGAACGGCCTGGTCATCTCCACCTCTTCTTCCGTGTGCTTCAAGAGCGTCGATTCCGGCGAGTACGCCGTGGGCCTGACCTACGAGGACGGCGCGGACACGCTGCTCAAGGCCGGTTCCCAGAACATCCGTATCCAGTATCCGGAGAACGGCGCCAGCGCCACCTCCATGGGCTGCGCGATGATCGAGGGCTGCCCGCATCCGGAAGCGGCAAAGGCCATGATCAACTTCCTGATGAGCCCCGAAGGACAGACCGCCCTGGCCAACCGGCTGGAGACGCTGCGCTTCACCAACCCGAAGGCGACCTACGAGATCAAGTGGCTGCCGGCGGACGACACCATCAACTGGGTGCCGCGCGACACCGCATGGCTGACCGAGCACAAGGCGGAGCTGCTGGAGAAGTGGAACGCGCTCTACGCCGAGCTGCACTGAGACCGGCACAAGAGTTTTGACGAAGAACATACAAGTGCTTCCCTACAAAGCAGGGAAGCACTTTCATTATGTACAAATCTGGATGATGCAGGTATAATAACAATCTAGATTTGAGACGGGGATGCTTTCCGTCCGTGAATGGAGAGAGAGAATGCAGAATCTAATGTGGGTTTTCCTGGCGATGACACTGGGAATACTGGCGGTTGCCCTTAACGGGGAAATGCGCGAAAAGATGATGAAACTACCGGGTATGGCAGGCGCGGAAGAGACTGCACAGAAGGTTTCCCGCTTTGTACTGGAGCATGAAGCGGTCTGTGTGCTGCTTCTGGTCTGCGCAGCCATCCTGGTGCGCGCATGGGCATTCATTGCGCTGCCGCAGGGACAGAATCAGGACGGAACGATGGCTGCCGTGGAAGCCTATTGCCTGATGCGGGACGGTGTGGATCATTACGGCCACCCCTGGCCGACTTATTTTGAAGCATGGGGCGGGACACAGATGTCTACCCTGTATTCCTATATCATGATCCCTTTCATACGGGTTTTCGGGCTGACAAAGCTTGCGCTACGTCTCCCGATGCTGCTGTGCAGCCTGCTTGCGATTCTCGCCGGCTGGGATCTTGCACGGCGCGCCTGCGGGAAGGGATACGGGATGCTCCTTCTGCTGACGGTTGCTGTCAATCCCTGGCATATCCTCCAGAGCCGCTGGGCACTGGAGGCAAACCTCATGCCGCATGTGCTGATTGTTGCGTGCTGGCTCCTCTTTCTGGGGAGGAGCAGGCGTTGGGCGCTATATCTGTCCATGGCTGTTTTCGGACTTGCACCTTACGCGTACGGTGTGGCTACATTTGTCACCCCGGTGCTGCTGATCCCTATGGCGGTCTGGCTCGTCTCTGCAAAGAGGATCAGACTGCGGCAGGCGCTGCTCTGCGTGCTGATTTTTACGGCGGTTGCCGGACCGTATTTCTTAACACTGGCGATTCAGGCATTCGAATGGGAGACGATGACGATCGGTCCCTTCTCACTGCCGAGATTTTACGATACCATGCGCGCGAATGATATTTCTCTTTTCGCGCCGAATCCATATGAACGCATGATCAGCTGCTTTGGCGCATTTCTGCGCCAGTTTCTGATCAATTCGTATGGGGCATCGTACAACGAGGTATCATGGGCCCATACGATGTATCCCTTTACAGCGCCGCTGTATCTGTCCGGACTGTATCTGTGGTGGAGGAAGAGCCGGAAGGACAGCAGCAGAAAGAATATCGCCGCGGATGCGGTTGACAGCGGAGACCTTTTCCGCCTGATCGGTTTTTGGCTGCTTGGAGCGGCCGTCAACGGGCTGATGATCCCGGGCGTCATCAACAGGCAGAATGCGGTATACTATCCGCTCATGTTCATGACAGCTTACAGCGTGTATGCAGCGGGCAAGCGTCTGAAGCTGGCCGGAAGTGCGCTGATCATCATGCTTCTTGTTTCCTTTGCCGGTCTCTGCGGCAGCTACTTCGGGGACCGAGCTTACCAGGACCGCGTTGCGCGCAGCTTTCATGAAGGTTTGCAGGAAGCTCTTACGGAAACGAAGGACTGGGATTACGATCATTACTATGTCTTTGACCAGGACAAGATTGCATTGACGCAGCTCATGTTTGCCCACCGGATTGATTACACGTTGCTTTCTGAAGAAAAGGATTTGCCGGGGCGTGACGGACAGCCGAGCGGGTGGTATTTTAACGACCGCTATATCATCATAAAGGATGAAGACAAGGAGAATCTGGAGCTGAACCCGATGGATTGCGCAGTTTATGTCTTCCCGAAGGAAGAGAGCGTACGGTTTAACCCGGAGGAGTATGAGATAACGGTTTTCGGCAATTACTGCGCGGCTTATCCGCGGTATTGGATTTACTGAGAGGAGCGGTCTATATGGAAATGACACCACTTAGCCCTCTTTCATATGGCCTTGCATTTGCCGCTTGTGCGCTTCTCCTGCTTAGTGACCGGTATGGGCGGACAGATGGAAAAGACATTCCGCAGAAGGCGCATACCGCGATTTGTGCTTTGACGGTACTCTTGGGATGTATGGCGAGGCTCGTCCGCCTGACGTCGCTCCCGGGTGGGTTGTCGGCAGAAGAAGCACTGGTTGCCGTGCAGGCCAAAGCGCTGTGGCAGACCGGGCATTTTGTGGATGCCCGCGGGTTTGCGGCGCAATTGCCGCAGTGGACGGGAGAGCCTGCCGGACCGCTGCTCTGTGTCTTTACGGCCCCGTTTGCCGGCATTTTCGGAATTACGGGCCTGACAACAAGGCTGCCGCTAGCGCTGTTCTCCTGCCTGGCTATGCCGGCGGCCTATCTGACGGGTACAGAGTTGAGCGGCAGAAAAGCGGGAAGATGGTTTTTGCTCTTCTGGGCGCTGAGTCCGTTCTTCGTGCTGACGGCACGACTGACGGCAGCAGCATCCCTTTCACTATGCATTCTCCCATGGGCGCTGGCCTTGGCATTTCGTGGTTTGCGCAAGCCCGGGTACCTTCTGCCGGCGTCAGTTTTGATGGGGTTACTTACTTTTACTGAGAATCTGTACTTTTATCTTGCACCCTGGCTGATTATCCTTCTTGCGGTTGCGGCGCTGCGCTCCGGCAGGAGAGCCGGACAGGTTTTACCGGCTGCTGCGGCGGGACTTGTGATTTGTCTGCCGGGCATTCTGACTGCGATAGCGTGCAGAGAAGCTGGAGCAGATATTGATGTCGGACCGCTGCTTTTCCCGCATCTGGAGGAGTATGACAAGGCCCGGAATCTGTTTACCATGCTGAAAGGGAAACCTCATCCGGACAGTGTGGTTTTTGACAAGCTTTGGGCTGTCCTGACGGGCGGATTCTTCCAGAATGTCATGCACAGCAATATATCGTATACCCTGTTTGTTACAGGCGGCATGACAGCCTTGGGGTTGTTCAGTGTGCCGCTTGCGCTTGCCGGCGCGTTGATCCTTTTAACACAGCGAATCAAAGGAGAGCGGTTTACGCCGGCTGTCCGTCTTGCAGTGCTCTTCGGCTGTGCAACACTGCTTGCGGAACTGTTTTTTGGCAGCGTGGGTGAAATGGAAGTCAACGGCACGACAAGTATCTGGGATCATGCGCAATGGTTTCCGTATACTGCGCTTTTGGCAGTTGCCGCGCTTTGCCGCGTACAGGAAAAGAACAGGTGGTGCGCACGGGGATTCCTTGCGGTTTTTGCTGTGGGGTTTACCGCCATTTGTCTGGACCTTTTCGGCGGTGGATATGCCCAAAACGCGAACGTGTACTTCACGGATTACCGGGAGGCGGTTGAAAGCGGAGAGACGATTCATGCACAAAGCGGTGCGAAGCTGTATGTTACATCTTCGGTATATCCGCATCTTTCGCCGGACGAAGCAGCCCGTATGATGCTATATTGCATGGAAGATGCCGATTTGCGTGAGGTTGCTGTGAATCCGGATAAGTATGGTGAAATATACTGGCCGGAAGGAGAAGAAGAGCCGGAAAAGGGCTGCATACACGTCGTATTACAGAGAGAAATCCGGAACTGGATATGGGAAGATGCGGACTTTGAGTATCTGCCGGTAGGACGTTTTGCGGTGTTGAAACCGAGAACAAACTGAAAACTTCAAAGCAGATGTGCGTCCTTGGAAGGGACGCACATTTTCTGTCGAACGGCATCACGCTTAAAAAGGTTGAGCAAAAGGCGCCCGCGGTGTATAATGAAGGGTATCATTGACGGTTTATGCCCTTTTGAAAAGAGAAAGCCTTCTTTGAAAGGAGACGGAAGGATGAAACTGATTATCGCAATCGTTCAGGACGAAGACGCCCAGCGGCTGGTCAGCACGCTGATGGAAGCGCATTTCGGCGTGACCAAGCTGGCGACGACCGGCGGTTTTCTGCGTGCGGGCAACACGACGCTGATCAGCGGCGTGGAGGACGAGCGCCTCCCGGAGGCGCTGGACATCATCGAGCGCCTGTGCCGCAGCCGCCAGCAGATGACGGCGGCGCCCACGTCGCCTGCGGCCGGCATGGGCGGGATGGGACACACGCATTACCCGGTGAAGATCACCGTCGGCGGCGCCACGGTGTTTGTGCTGGAGGTCAGCCAGTTCCTGAAGGTGTGATATGCCGGAATTCAAGGACTTTGAAGGGCAGAGCGCCCATCTCACGCGGCTCCGGCGCGAGTTTTCGGATGGGACGTACGCCCACGCGTACCTCTTTGCCGGGCCGAAGGGGACCGGCAAACGGAGCGTCGCGCGCCTGCTGGCGATGTCGGCGCTTTGCGAAGGCGGCGGAGAGAAGCCGTGCGGCGCGTGTGGGCCCTGCCGGCGCGTTATGGCCGACACGCATCCCGACGTGCATACGGTTCAACCGGAAAAGGGCAAGCGGGACATCTCCGTCGGCGTCATGCGCGATACGCTGGACGAGGTCGGCGTGCACGCGTTTGAAGACGGCGCAAAGATCTTTATCATCCCGGATGCGGACCGGATGAACCAGCAGGCGCAGAACAGCCTGCTCAAGACGCTGGAGGAGCCGCCGGACAATACGGTGTTTATCCTGACGACGGCGAGGATGGCGGCGCTTCTGCCGACGGTGCGCTCCCGCCTGCGGCTCGTCCGCTTTCACGCGCTGGATTATCCGGCGGCCGCCAGGCGGCTGGAGGCGCTGGGCATGCAGCCCGAAAAGGCCGCCGCGGCGGCGCGCCTAAGCCAGGGCTGCGTCGGCCGGGCGCTGGAGCTCGGCGACGAGACGATGGAGGGCCGAAGGGCGCTCAGCGCGCAGCTCTTCGGTGTGCACCGCGCCTCGGGGATCCCGGCCGTGACGGATGCCTATAAAGATGACAAGACGGACAGGGAGCAGCTGCTCTACGACGTCGAGGGGATCGTCCGGGACGTCCTGGCGGCGCAGGCCGGCGGCCTGGAGCTGGAGGAGACGCTCTTTGCCGCAGAGGCGCGCGCCTATGCCTCGCGCGTCCCTGTGGAGGGCGGGCTGAAGCTCATGCGGGCCGTGCAGACGGCGCGGCGCATGCTGACGAGCCATGTCACCTTTACGGCGGTACTGGAGACGATTTTGCTGGAAGTAGCGGAGGAATACAGACAATGGCCATGGTAGTGAAGGTCCGCTTCAAGCGGGCCGGCAAGTTTTACGATTTTGACCCGAACGGCGCGGAGCTGCACACGGGGATGAAGGTCATCACCGAGACGGTCCGCGGCATCGAAATGGGGGAATGCATGTCCGGCGTGCTGGAGATCGACGACGGGCGGATCAATTTCCCGCTGAAGCCGATCGTGCGCGTGGCGACGGCGGAGGATATTGAAACGCAGCGGCGCAACGAGCAGCGTGAAAAGGAAGCGTTTGCCATCGCGGAGGAGCGCATCGCGGAGCACAAGCTGGAGATGAAGCTGGTGGACGTGGAGTACGCCTTCGACCACTCGAAGATCACGTTTTACTTTACCGCGAACGGGCGCGTCGACTTCCGCATGCTGGTGAAAAACCTGGCGGCGATCTTCAAGACGCGCATCGAGTTGCGCCAGATCGGCGTGCGGGACGAGGCGAAGATGCTGGGCGGCATAGGCCCGTGCGGGCGGCCGATCTGCTGCCAGAGCTTCCTCAGCGAGCTGACGCCGGTGACCATCAAGATGGCGAAAGAGCAGAATCTGTCGCTCAATCCGACGAAAATCTCGGGGCTTTGCGACAAGCTGATGTGCTGCCTCAAGTACGAGCAGGATCATTACGAGGCGACGCGCAAGCGGCTGCCGAGGACGGGCAAGGAGATCCTGACGCCGGACGGACCGGGCATCGTCAGCGCGGTGAACGCGCTGTCGGAGACGGTGCGCGTGCGCATCGCGGTGGGGGACACGTTCGAACTGCGCCAGTACTCGATCGACGACTGCCAGAAGCCGGCGGCGGAGACGCTGCAGGGAGAGCGGCAGAACGCGGAGAAGGAAAAGGCCGAAAAACCGAAGCGGCCGCCGAAGGAGCCGCGCGAAGGGCGCCAGGCGCAAAAGAAGAAGCCGGATGCGCAGGCGAAGGAGACAGCAGAGGCGGCAGAGACGGCAGGGACGCAGGCATAACGCAGCTTGAACGGGAAACCGTGGTATAAGTATGCGGTTTCCCGCGCCACAGGGAAGGAGGCGGAGAGATGGCCCGTAAAGGCGCGCGGTTTTCGCGCGGAACGCTGCTGGCGTTGATCGCGGCGGTTGCGGTGCTGCTGCTCTCCGCCGTTTTTTTATGGATGGTATCGGGCAGCCCTACCGCTCCGGTGCGACCGGCGGCGGAGGAGACGGCCGAGCCGGCGGCGACGGCGCAGCCCGCAGCGGACAGGCCTGAGACGCCCACCCCGCCTGCCGGAAGCCCGCAGCCGGAGACGACCGCGCTGCCGCAGCGCGCCGGCTTTACGCTGGCCGCGGCGGGCACGCTGAACGTTCCCCGCTCCATCCGGGAATTTGCCCAAGGGGCCGGCCATTACGATTTCTCGACGCTCTTTCTGGGGCTCGGAGCCTCTCTGTCGGACGCAGACCTCTCGGTGGCGACGCTGGAAACCCTGACGGACGCCACGCAGCCGTATGATGCGGTCAACGCGCCGCCGGAGTTTCTGGACGCGCTGCGTGCGCTGGGGCTGGATGCCCTCTGCCTTGGCAGCGAGCACGCACTGGACAAAGGCTACGAGGGCCTGGACCATACGCTTTCGGAATTTGTATCCCGGGGGATTGACGCAGTCGGCGTGCGCCGCGGAGGAGATTTTCCCGGCACGATGATCGGCATCCGCGGCAACCGCGTCGCGCTGCTGGGCTATACGTACGGGCTCGACGAGGAAGGGGCCTCACGGACGGACAGGGACAGCAGGGGGCTCATCCCCCTGCTGGAGCAGGAGCGGATCGCGGCGGATATCGCCGCCGCGCGCGCGGCGGGCGCCGAAATCGTCATCGTCATGCCGCACTGGGGAATCAAGAACCGGACCGACGTGCCGGAGAGCGTCCGGACGCTCGCTGTCCAGATGGCGCAGGCCGGGGCGGATCTCATTCTCGGCGCGCACGCCAATGTCGTCAGCGAAATCGAACGGCTGGAGGTGCAGCGCGCAGACGGGCGGACGTATGAAACCCTGGTCTGCTACTCGCTGGGCAGCCTGCTGACGGATTCCCGGGCAGTGGAAAACAGCGCGGGTGTCATCCTGCGCTTCAGCCTGGAATACGACGGGGAAATGCGCCGGGCGCTCATCGGGGAGCCGGAAGCCGTACCGGTGTACATCGCCAGGCAGGAGGAGGAAAGCCGCCCCTTCTGGCGGATCGTCGAAGCGGAAAACGAAGCGTCGCTGACAGGGCTGACCGCCGCGGAACGCAGTGCGGCGGCGCAGGCGGCCTTGCAGGTGAGGGCGGCGCTGTACGGGGAGGATCTGCCATGACGGGAAAACGGATAGCGGATTACGGCATCCGGATCGGGACGCTGGAGCGCGGGCGGCTGAACCGCATCACCGACGTGCCCGGGGTCCGGGTGGGTCACGCCACCGTGCGGGAAGGGAACAGCCGGACGGGCGTCACGGTGATCCTGCCCTGTCCGGAGAATCCGTTCGTGCACAAGCTGACGGCGGCGTCCTTCGTGCAGAACGGCTTCGGAAAGACGGTGGGGCTCGTGCAGATCGACGAGCTGGGCACGCTGGAGACGCCGATCGCGCTGACCAATACGCTGAACACCGGCCTGGTGGCAGATGCGCTCGTCTCGTACATGGCGGAGCGCTGCGCGGCCGAACACGTGCCGCTGCGCTCCGTCAATCCCGTCGTGGGGGAGACAAACGACTCGCGGCTGAACGACATCCTCTGCCGCAAGGTGCACGAGGCCGAGGTCCGGCGAGCGATTGAAGAGGCCTGCGAGGATTTTGCGGAGGGCGACGTCGGCGCGGGGGCCGGCACGGTGTGCCACGGGCTCAAGGGCGGCATCGGCTCGGCCTCGCGCGTGCTGTGCATCGCGGGGGAGACGTTTACGCTCGGTGTGCTGGTGCAGAGCAATCACGGGTGCCTGGAGGAACTGACGATCCGCGGCAGGCGGATCGGTGAGGAAATCATCCGCGCGCGGCGGCAGGCGCTGCCCCCGGAGATGCAGGACCGCGGCAGCATCATGATGATCGTGGGCTGCGATTTGCCGGTCAGCGACAGGCAGCTGAGGCGCGTTCTGAAGCGCTGCAGCGTCGGGCTGGCGCGGTGCGGATCGTACCTGGGGCACGGCAGCGGCGACGTGATGATCGGTTTTACGACGGCCAACCGTATGCCCGCGGCGGGGATGGATCGGATCCTGAACCACAGGATTCTGACTGAGTCCGCGCTGGAACGGGTTTTTTACGCGGTGGCGGAGGCGACGGAGGAAGCGGTGCTCAATTCCCTCGTCGCGGCCTCGCCGCAGACGGGGGAGGACGGCACGCGCTACGACAGCCTGTCGGAGTACCTGAAAGGGGGAGCTTATGATCTGGGTTGAGGAAGCCGGCTATCGGGAGACGATGGAAAAGACCGTGGAGCCGGCGCTTGCGGAAATCCGGCGCGAGGTGATGCTGCCGGTAAGGGACGGCCGGCTGCACGTGGAGATTTACGAACCCCGGCAGGCGCGCGCCGCTCTGCTGCTGCTGCACGGCTACACGGAATCGGCGGAGAAGTTCCGGGAGATGATCTGGTACTTTACGCAGGCGGGATTTGTCGTATACGCGCCGGATCAGCGGGGACACGGCCGCTCCACCCGCCTTACGGAGGATACGTCCATCACCGACGTGGAACACTTTGAAGATTACGTCGACGACGCGGAAAAGATCCTGGACGAATGGCTTCAGCCAGAGAAAACGGGGAAGAGGTCTGTTTTGTATGCCCACTCGATGGGCGGCGCGGTGGCCGGTTTCCTGCTGATGCGCAGGCCCGGCGCCTTTGAGCGGGCCGTCCTGACTGCGCCGATGATTGCGCCCAGCAGCGCGCCGCTGCCCAAGTGGGCGGGCGGTGCGGTGGCTGGCCTCATGTGCCGCCTGGGCAAGGCGAAGGAGCGGGCTTTCATCGGCAAACCGTACGACGCGGCGTCGGAAACCTTTGAAACGAGCTTCGCCACCAGCCGGGCCCGCTTTGCGTATTACGCGAAGAAGCGCGCAGAAAACCGCCTCCTGCAGAACTGCTCGCCCACCTACCGCTGGGCGCGGGAGGCCGCGGGCGTGACGCGCGGATTGCTCGACAGACGGAATCTACAGAAAATCAAGACGCCGGTGCTGCTCATCCAGGCGCAGCGGGATACGGTGGTGCTGCTCCCGGAACAGCAGCGCTTCGTGGACGGACTGAAGGACGGAAAGCTCGTGCGCTGCGATGCCAAGCACGAGATCTACCTGTCGGAGGACGGCGTGCTGCGCCTCTACGTGACGGAGATCCTGGATTTTCTCGGCTAAAACAGACCCCGGTACTCAAGGGGCACCGGCGGAAAGGGACGACAAAAAGTTTCGAAAAAACAGACGAAAAGTCTCTGCTTTAAGAAGGAATTTTTAAAACCCCTGTCGAATATCAGTAAGAGGGTTTCGATGAGGGGTGGCTTACGTGAACAGAAATCGTAAGAAAAAGAGCGGCGGGTGGCGCCCGCTGCCGTTCCGCGTGCTGCTGGCCGGTCTGATTGTGCTGGCGGCGCTGGTTATGGTGCGCCTGCCGCAGCGGGAGGTCAGCGCCGAGCAGGAGCAGCGGCAGTTGCAGAGCGCCGCGGACGCGTACTGGAAGGCCCAGGAGGAGAACAACCGGCTGCGCCAGCTGCTGGCGGAGAGCGACACCCGTGATTTCGTGGAGCGCGTCGCGCGCAGGGACTACGGTTACTGCTGGTACGGGGAAACCATCTACGAGGTCGCCAACCTGCCGGAGAAAACCGCCGGGCAGACATTCCAGGTTTACGGACAAAACTGACAGCTTGGGGGAGGTTGCCTATGCGTCTGTCCTGTGTCGCGATCGGATCCAACGCAATCCGCATGCTGAGCGCCGAATGGGACGGGGAAAAGCTGTGCGGCATCCTTCGCGAGCGCAGGGGGACCCGGCTGTTCGCGGGCCTGAAGAACGGGTATTTGACGGAAGAGAGTATGCAGTCTTCTGTAGACGCGGTTGCCGAGCTGGCAGGGCTGGCACGGCAAAGCGGCGCACAGGAGACCTTTCTTTTTGCCACCAGCGCCGCGCGGGATGCCGCCAACGGCGCTGAATTTGCCGAGCGGTGCAGGGCGGCCTGCGGCGTTTCGCCGGAGATCATCACGGGCGAGGAGGAGGCGCGGCTCTCCTTCCTCGGCGCGTGCGGATGCGGCCGGTGCGGCGTCATCGACATCGGCGGCGGATCCACGGAGTTTACGACGGGCGAGGACGGCATCCCCGGGTGCGCCATCAGCCTGCAGATGGGCGCCGTGCGCTACAGCCGGCTGGAATCCGTCACGGACGGGGCGAGCTACGACAGGGCGAGGGAGCGGGCGATGGCGCTGATCCTGGATGAGGCACCCGGGTGGTATACGGACGCGGCGGACCGCATCTGGACAGGGGTCGGCGGAACGATGACCACGCTGGGGGCCATGCAGCGGGGCATCCCGCTCTTTGACCCGGACAGCTGCGAGGGCATGGGCATGACGCGCCGCGAGGTCGCCGCATGGGGAAGAAAGCTGGCCGTGATGCCGATGGAAGAGCGCCGGCACACGACCGGCCTTATGCCGCACCGCGCGGATATCATTCCGGCGGGCATCGCGATTCTGGACGCGGCGATGTCGGTCTTCTCGATCGGCGTGCTGAGGCTTTCCGCCCAGGGAAATATGGATGGTTATCTGAAGAAAAAATTCCGGGAAATAGGTTGACAATTCAGCCCGGTTGAGATATACTCTATTAGTCGTCTGCGGATGACTTCATCGCGGGGTGGAGCAGTCTGGTAGCTCGTCGGGCTCATAACCCGAAGGTCGAGAGTTCAAATCTCTCCCCCGCAACCATTTTTATGGCGGGATAACTCAGTTGGCTAGAGTAACCGGTTCATACCCGGTCTGTCGAGGGTTCGAATCCCCCTCCCGCTACCAAAAAGATCCGACCTTCGGGCCGGGTCTTTTTGTATGTCTGCCGCGCTTTCAGGCAACCGGCGTACAGTGGGCGAAATCCCGCACCTTATCCCAGCTGACGGTATAGCCGGCGCCGTGGGCACAGAAGACGGAATCGGGCGTCTCGTCCGCCAGCGGGTTGTAACCGCTTTCCCGGACGAGGCGCTCCTGTTCCTGCGCTTCGCAGGGCGCGTAACGCGAAAAAGCGACGGACAGACTGCCGCGGCCGCGCGTAAGGGCGGGAAACTCCTCCTGCCAGGGGGCAAAGCGCGCCAGGCGGGCTTCGCCGCAGAGCAGGGTATCTTCTCCCATCGGGACCGGCGCCTCCGCCTCGGCGCGCAGCTGGGCGAGGGAGGCGGAGACGCGGCCGGCGATGTCGACGGGCACGCGGATTTCATAGCGGCACACGGGCTCCAGCAGCACGCATTGCGCGAACATGAGCGCGTTGCGGATGGCGCGGCCGACGGCCTGCCGGAAGTCGCCGCCTTCCGTGTGCTTGAGGTGCGCGCGGCCGCAGAGCAGTTCGACGGTGACGTCGGTGAGCGGCGCCCCGGTGAGGACGCCCCTGTGCTCGCGCTCGAAGACATGCGTTTCGATCAGCCGCTGCCAGTTGAGGGCCAGATCGTTGACGCTGCACAGGCTGGCAAAGTGAATGCCGCTGCCCCGGGGAGCCGGCGAGAGCCGCAGGTGCACTTCCGCGTAGTGGCGCAGCGGCTCGTAATGGCCGATACCGACGGCCGGGGACGCGACGCTCTCCCGGTAGAGGACGCGTGCGGGACCGAAGGCGACGGCCTGGCCCCACCGCTCGCGGATCACGGAGGAGAGAATCTCCAGCTGCAGCCTGCCCGAGGCACGCAGGGTGAGGCGGCTGCCGTCGGAGCGGACGGCGAGCGCCGGATCCTCGTCCTCCAGTTCCCGCAGCCGCTCCAGCATGCGGAAGGCCGGGACGGCCTTTTCATCCCACAGGAGGTCGCTCTCCATCATGGGCTCGATGCCGCCGGCGGAGGGCGGCAGCCCGATGGTATCGCCGGGACGCAGGCCCGACAGCCCGGTGACGGCGACGAGGTCGCCCGCGGCGGCCCCGCTGGCGGCGTGAAGCGCGTCCCCGTGGCAGGTGTAGAGCGCGTGGATTTTATCCTGTGTATCCGGGAGCGGCTGCCGGGGGAAGAGGCGGCCGCTCTCCAGCTTGAGGAAGCAGACGCGCTGCCCGTCCATGTGGCGGACGCGCCAGCAGCGCGCGCGGAGCGGTTCGTCTTCCTTCGCCCCGTAGTCAGTCTCAGTGAGGCGCAGGAGCGCGGAAAGGAAAGTGTCGATCCCTCCGTCTTTTAAAGCGGATCCGGACAGGACGGGGAACATCTGCCGGCTGCGGATCTGCCGGCGAAGGGCGGGCAGCCACTCTTCCTCTGCGGCGGTCCCGTCCAGATAGCGCTCCATCAGCGCATCGTCACGCAGGGCGGCCGCTTCCTTCAGGGATTCATCCATATGTCCGGTCAGTTGGAAGGACCGGAAATCGAGGACGTCCTGCGAGAGGCGGCTTTGGAGCTGGGAGAGCACCGCTCCGAAATCGGCGGACGGCAGGTCGCACTTGTTGAGGAAGAGAAAGACCGGAACGTGAAAGCGCTCCAGCAGGCGCCACAGCGTCAGCGTGTGGCTCTGGATGCCGTCTGCGCTGCTGAGCAGCAGCACGGCGTAGTCGAGGACGGGCAGCACACGTGCGGCTTCCGAGACGAAATCCGGGTGTCCGGGCGTGTCCAGCCAGTAGAGCGTGTCCCCGCCGGCGTGGGCGACGGCCTGCCCGGAAAAGATGGTGATGCCGCGGGCGCGCTCCAGCGGGTGGGAATCCAGCAGGGTATCCCCGTGGTCGACGCGGCCCGCGCGGCGCAGGGCGCCCAGATGCAGCAGCGCCTGCTCCGAGAAGGTGGTCTTGCCCGCGTCCACGTGGGCGAGGATGCCGATCGTCTTTTTCATGGCTGCCCCCGACTGACAAAGAATACGGCTTTATTCTACTTCGCCTGCCGCGGCGATGCAATGTGCGAAAAAGAAAAACAGAAATTCATTTCTTTCAATCTTCATTCAAGGATCGCGCTTTATACTGACGCCGTCATCAAACAAAAGGCGCCGATGACGGACACTCAAAAGAAACCCAAAAGCGAAATTGAAATGGAGGTTGACAATATGACGAACGTGAAAAAGATGCTGGCAGCCGGCCTTGCGGCCGCTGCGATGCTGACGGCAGTGCTCCCCGCGATGGCGGAGAGCGGCACCCAGGCTCCGGCGATGGGGCAGCAGCTGGCGATGGGCGGCCGCGGGATGCGGCAGGGCCTGTCCGCGGGCCGCGGACAGATGCAGCAGGGCGGCCAGGGCAGCCGCCAGGGAATGCCGGGCGGCATGAAGGGCGGCCGCGGCCTGCAGCAGGGCCAGGCGCCGCAACAGCCAGATGCAGCCAGCGGCGCGACGCAGAAGAGCGGTGATGCGGCGACCGGCGACACCGGCAGCAGCACGACGCAGAAGCCGGCCCTTGGCAGGGGCTTCGGGCGCGGCGGCCGCCACGGCAGGATCGGCTTTGACGACCTGCTGAAGGACGGCGTCATCGATCAGGAGACCTATGACGCGATTGAAAACTACCTGAAGGAAAAACGGACGGCCACCGCGGCTTCCGAGGACGCAGCCGCCGCACCGGCGGAGGACGAGGTGCCGCCGGAGACCCCCGCAGAGGGGGAGCTCCCGCCCGAAATGCCGGAAGGCGTGACGGCTGACGGGGATCCCGCGCTCCTCAAACTGGTCGAGGACGGCGTGATCACGAAGGAACAGTATGACGCGATCCTGGCGGCGCGCGCCGCAGCCCAGCCGACGGACAGCGATGTAGACGCGGCTGACGCGGCAGAGGCCGAAGAAGCGGCTTAAAACCCCATACGGCGCCCGGGCAACCGGGCGCACTTTTGCGTTGCGGCATGCGGCGCGGTATGCTATGATGAACAAAAAGACCCGGGGTTGAGGAGGAAGAGGCATGCGGGTGCTGCTGGTGGAAGACGAGCGGAGCCTTTCCGCGGCCATCGCCAAGATGCTGCGCAGGGAGCATTTCGAAGCGGACGCCGCGTATACGGGGCCGGAAGGGCTGGATGACGCGCTGTCCGGCGGGTACGACGCGATCATCCTGGACGTGATGCTGCCCGGGATGGACGGCTTTGCCATCCTGGAGGAGATCCGCAGGCAGGGTGTGACGACGCCGGTGATGATGCTCACGGCGCGGGGGGAACTGGAAGACCGGGTACGCGGCCTGACCGGCGGCGCGGACTACTACCTGCCCAAGCCCTTCGAGCAGGCGGAGCTCGTCGCCTGCCTGCGCGCCATCACGAGGCGCAGGGACGAGCGGCCGGTGATGGAGCTGTCCTTTGGCGGAGTGAGCCTGTCGCCGGCGGACGGGCGGCTGTCCTGTGCCGCGACGGGCGATTCCGTCAAACTGGGCGCGAAGGAGTACCAGATGATGGAGCTGTTTCTGCGCAACCCGGCGCAGATCCTGCCCAAAGAGACGCTGCTGGACAGGGTCTGGGGGCTGGAGAGCGATTCGGACTACAACCAGCTGGAGGTGTACGTCTCCTTCCTGCGCAAGAAACTGGCCTTCATCGGTGCGGACGTGAAGATCCGCGCCACGCGCGGCGTCGGCTACTCGCTGGAGGCGGGCGCATGATCGCCCGGATGCGGCGCAGGGTGACGCTGCTGGTCATCCTGTTCATCGTTCTGGTGACGGCCGGCATCGTGGCTGCCATCAGCATCGCCAATTACCGTGGGGTGGAGCGGCAGGCGATGGCTGCGCTGGAGACGCTGACGAGGCGTTCCGGCCGGCCCCTGCGAACGACGGCACAGGAAGCGGAAAGCACGCCTCCGCCAAAGCCGGATGACGATGAAGACGGGGAGCAGGAAGAGACGGGTTTCTTCGCACGCTTCCGGAGGCGGGGCGCTTCGGGTACGGGTGACGGCAGTTCTTTCGGAAGGCAGAGACCCGTTCCGGGCCAGCCGATGGACATGGGTGACACGGCCGCCAGCCTGTCCAGCAGCTATACGATCCGGCTGGACGGAGCAGGGAAGGTCTCTTCCTGGTCGAGCGACCGGGAAGAGCTCTATTCGGGCGAACAGGTACAGGCGCTTGCCGATGAGATTCTCGCCTCCGGGCAAAACCGGGGAAGGATCGGGACGCAGTTCTTCATCCTCTCGCAGCGGGAGGGGAGCCGGACGGCCGTGGTGCTGGATGCGCGGCTGGAAATGGAGAGCGTGCGCCGCGTGACGCTCATCGCTGCGGCGACGGGTGCTCTGGCGTGCTTCATCCTGGGCGTGGCGGCGTTCTTCCTGATCCGCAGGATGGTCGCACCGGTGGAGGAAGCCTTTCGGCGGCAGCGGCAGTTCGTCTGGGACGCCAGCCACGAGCTGAAGACGCCGCTGGCTGTCATCTCGGCCAATGCGCAGGTGCTGGAAGACGAGGTCGGGGAGAACGAGAATCTGGGTTATATCCGGCAGGAGGTCGAGCGGACGAACAAACTGGTCCAAAGCCTCCTGTCGTTGGCGCGGATGGAGAACGGTACAGTGAAGGCGGAGCGCAGGCCCTTTGACCTGAGCCGGACGCTGCTTTCGGCGGCGTTGCCCTTTGAAAGCACGGTCTTTGAGGCCGGAAAGAAGCTTGAGACCGATATTCCGGAAGGAGTCCGCGCCGTCGGGGACGAGGCGATGATCCGGCAGCTGGCGCTCATCCTGCTGGACAACGCGCTCAAGTATTCGGAGGAGGGCGGGAAAATCCGCCTGGCGCTGAAACCGAAAGGGAAGGGCGCGGTGTTCTCGGTCGCCAATACGGGGCCGGGCATCGATGCGGCGGATCTGCCGCACATCTTCCAGCGGTTTTACCGGGCGGAGAAGTCGCACAGCCGCGAGACGGGCGGCAGCGGCCTGGGTCTTGCCATCGCGAAGGAGCTGGCGGAGGCCAACGGCGCGAGGATCCGCGCGGAAAGCCGGGAAGGGCTTACAACCTTCACCGTGACGATCGGATAAAACAGCGCGTCCTCCTGAAAGGGAGGACGCGCTGCGTCTCAGAGCATGGCGCTGTCAAGGGGCGGGACGGCCAGCCTGTCGCGGATCAGCGCCGCCTCGGTTACGGCGGCGCGGGCGAGCACCGTCTTTCCGGCCGGGACGGAATGGGTCAGCCACACGTTGCCGCCGATGACGCAATGACTGCCGATGCGGGTGTCGCCGCCCAGGATGGTTGCCCCGGCGTAGATGACGACGAAATCGCCGATGTCCGGGTGGCGCTTGATGCCTTTGACGGGGCTTCCGTCCGGCAGCAGATCGAAGCTCTTCGCCCCCAGCGTCACGTGCTGATAGAGCTTGACGTCGTGCCCGATGGTCGTCGTTTCGCCGATGACGACGCCTGTGCCGTGATCGATGAAGAAGGCGTCGCCGATGACGGCGCCCGGGTGGATGTCGATCCCGGTCAGGCGGTGCGCGTATTCCGTCATGACGCGCGGCAGCAGGGGGACGCCCAGCAGCAGCAGCTCATGGGCCAGCCGGTAGACGGCGACGGCGCGGAAACCGGGATAGCACAGGACGACTTCCGCTTCGCTGCGGGCCGCGGGATCGCCCCTGAAGGCGGCGGCCAGGTCCGTGCCGAGCCGGCGCTGAACCGCGGCGAGCCCGCCGATGAACGAACGGCAAACGGAAGACGCCTGCCGCGGGTCGGGCAGGACCGCCTGCAGGCAGGAGGAGAGGAGCGCCGCCGACGCGCTAAGCGACTCCCCCTGTGAGGCGGGGGCGGGGGAAAAGGCGGGGAAGAGAGCCTCGCACAGCCGATCCGTCAGCTGTTCCGCTTTGCCGCGAAAACCGGCAAAGCCGGAGCTGCAGGGGACGCCGGAACAGTGCAGCGCCGCTTCAGCCTCCGCGAGGGCCGATTGGATGCCGTGTTCCATCTTACGCACCGAAGAGAGGCGTCGACAGATACCGGTCGCCGGCGTCCGGCAGCAGGACGACGATCGTCTTGCCGCGGAATTCCGGCCGCCTGGCCAGCTGCACGGCGGCGTGCACCGCTGCGCCGGAGGAGATGCCGACGAGGACCCCCTCGCTCTGCCCGATGCGCCGGCCCATGGCAAACGCGTCCTCGTTTTCCACGGCGATGACCTCGTCGTAGACGGCGGTGTTGAGCACGGAGGGCACGAAGCCCGCGCCGATGCCCTGTATCTTGTGCGCGCCGGCCGTGCCGCGGCTCAGCACGGGAGAGGAGGCGGGCTCCACCGCCACGACGCGGACCGCAGGGTTCTGCTCCTTCAGGTATTCGCCGACGCCGGTGACGGTGCCGCCGGTGCCCACGCCGGCGACGAACGCATCCACGTTTCCGTCCGTATCCGCCCAGATCTCCGGGCCGGTCGTCGAACGGTGGACGGCAGGGTTGGCCGGATTGACGAACTGGCCGGGCAGGAAGGCGCCCGGAATCTCGCGGGAGAGCGCCTCCGCCTTTTCGATGGAGCCCTTCATGCCCTTCGCGCCTTCCGTCAGCACGATTTCCGCGCCATAAGCTCGCATCAGCTGCCTGCGCTCGATGCTCATGGTCTCCGGCATGACGATGAGGACGCGGTAGCCGCGGGCTGCCGCGACGGAAGCGAGCCCGATGCCGGTGTTGCCGGAGGTCGGCTCGATGATGACCGAGCCGGGCTTCAGCAGGCCTTTGGCCTCGGCGTCGTCGATCATGGCCTTGGCAATGCGGTCCTTGACGGAGCCGGTGGGGTTGAAGTACTCCAGCTTGGCCAGGAGCCGGGCTTCCAGATGCTCTTCTCTTTCAATATGTGCAAGTTCCAGCAGCGGAGTTTTTCCGATCAGCTGATCGGCGGATGTGTAGATGTCTGCCATGGGGAATCCTCCTTTTTGTGTCGTTTTTCTTTTGCTTCAGGCGCTCGGGTGAAGCGGCTACATCGTCTGCCCGGCATGGCGTCCTCCTCCTTTTTGTGCACAGTGTCTGATGGAAACAAAAATCCGGAAAGCCCAACGGCCTTCCGGATTCTTTTGCTCGTCTGGAAGTCAGATGGGTATGCCGAAACACGCGTGCTTCACACAGCACACGCAGCAACAGGTCATACCCTTGAACTGGCGGTTCTTCATGACGTCCTCCGACGGGATCAATCCCTACTGTTTTGCTATGTTATATACCGGATACGGAAGAATGTCAAGCGTTTTTTCGGCCGGATTCCTTCCGGACGGCGCGCTCAGGCTCCGGCTCCGCCCGCGATGTGCACGCCGGAGAGCCGCGTCAGGGCGGGGAGCAGCAGGTTGTCCTGCTGCCAGAGCTCGCGGGACATGCGCAGCGACGGTATGAAGTCCCGCATGTTGCCGGAGACCGATCCGCCCGTTACGGGCGTGACCTTTCCGCCTTCGCGGAGGTAGGCCAGGCGGATTTCGCCGGCGATGTCGCCGGTGACGGGATCGGCCTGGAAATCGGAGAAATCCACGGCTTCCAGGCAGGTGCCGGTGCGCAGGGCTTCGGCGCTTTCGCTGCCGCCGGAAACAGCGTAATTGCCGGGCTGGAAGGAATCCGCAAGCCCGAGGTAACAGCTGAACTGCCGGTTGCCGACGAAACGGCGCACCGTTCCGTCCCCGATGAGCAGCGCGTCCCGCACGGGCGCGCCCTCCGCGTCAAAGGGTGTGTTGCGGGAGGAATTGGGCAGGAAAGCGAGCGCTTTGAGCGTGACGCGGTCGCCTCTAACGGATTCGCAGAGCGGCTTGCCCGTCTCCCAGTCGCTGTAGCCACGAACCTTGAAGGCGGCGTTCACGCGGCTGATAAAGTAGCCGTACAGCTCTGCCGCGGCCGTGCCGGAGAAGAGCACGTCGCAGGTGCCCAGCGCGGGGGTGGGAACGGCCGCCAGCCTGTCCCGGCCGGTGCGAAGCGCCGCCTCCAGCGCCTTGCAGAGGGCGGCTTTGTCGCAGGTGCCGCAGGTGAGCTTGCGGTACACCTCAATCTCGTGAGCGCCCCGGCTGGCGTTCAGCACGACCTCCGCCATGGAAGAGGGGCGCAGCGCCGTGACGTCGACGCCCTCGCTGTTTATGTACCGGACGCGGTGGGATCCGGTAAAAATCTCATAGGAGTTGACGCGCTCCGTCTGCGTTTCGGGCAGGGAGCGGAGCACCTCCATAAACGCCTTTGCCGATTCGGCCGGATCCGGGGCTGCGCCGACATCCGACAGGACCTCTCCTGCCGGCGCGTTGAGGGTATAGGCGGGGTTTCGCACGAACGCGGCCGCCGAGAGGAACCCCCCGATCGCGGCGGAGGCATCCGCCTCCGTGGCCGTGGGCGGGATTTCGCCGCCGGCGGACCCCAGGTATTTCCCGTCCTCAAAGCGCCGGTAGACGCGGACGCCCAGGTGGCGGGTGCTGCGCACGCGGTTCTGGTCCAGCGCGTGGCGGATGAAATAAAACTCCCAGATGTCGGCGTCGTCACAGGTCAGCTCCCATGCGTCGGCGCCGCAGCTTTTCAGCAGTTCGATCAGCCTTTCGGTGTTCATCCCAGAATCGCCCTCGCTTTCAGATAGGGGCCCCCGTCGGAGACCTTCACCCATTCTTTGGTGCCCTTGCCGCAGCCGCCGGTTCCGAAGACGGAGACCTGTTTGCCGAGCATGGAGACGGAACCGAGCAGGTCGGGGACGTAGCCCGTCAACACGACCGGCGCGACGACCTTGCCGGTGAGCCGGCCGTCCCGGATTTCATAGCCGCACGAGACGATGCACTGGATACCCCAGTGCTTGGGGTCCTCCATGCCGGATTCGCTGCCGCGGAGCAGATAGCCGTGCCGGACGGAGGCGATCATCTCCTCCAGGGTGGAATCCCCCGCCTCAAAGACGGTGTTGGTCATGCGGGTGTACGCCTTGTGCTCGAAGTTTTCGCGCTTGCCGTTGCCTGTCGGGGCGACCCCGAGGCGCAGGGCGCTCAGCGCGTCGCAGATGCCGGTTTTGAGGATGCCGTGATCGATCTCGACGACGTCGCCCGCGGGGTTCCCCTCGTCGTCAAAGGCGTAGGAGGAGACTTCGCAGGCCGCCAGCGCGCCTTCGTGCATGGTGACGAGGTCGGAGCCCACGCGCTTTCCGATGTAGTCGGCTCCCAGCGCGCGGTTTTTGACGAACATGTCCATCTCCACGCCGTGGCCGAAGGCTTCGTGGGCGATGAGGCCGGCGACCTCGGGATCGGCGATGATCTCGTATTCGCCGGGGACGACGCGCTCCGCCGAGAGCACGTCGGCTGCGTCCTTCAGCGCCTCTTCCAGTGCGGCGGGGAACCCGTCGAACAGCTCCGGGCCGCAGCGGCCGGACAGGCCGCGGTAGCCCATCCCGCTCTTCTCCCCGTCGGATGCGACGGTCATGACGCTGCCTTCCGAGTAGACGTAGCTCTGGCGCAGGTCACGGTTCTTCGTGAGAAAGAGCTTGCAGACGTGGGTGGACTGGGCGCTGAGCGTACAGTCGACGAGGTGATTTCCGCGATGCATGCCTTCCTCCGCCAGCGCGGAGAGCCGGCCGATGAGGGCGGAAAGGTCCTCTTCCTCCGGCAGGCGCCCCGTCTCCATTTCCGCGAGGAGCGTCTGCGGCGGATCGTCCGGCGCGGGTGTGTCGTAGGGGGCGACGCCCGATGATTGGAGCAGGGACAGCTGCGCCTGCAGTTCGCGCAGGATCGCGTCCGCGCAGGCTTCCGGCCTTTGGGGATCAAACCGGTTGAGGCTGTACTCGCTGTACAGGCCGTACCGGTGGACGCGCACGACGGTGCCCCGCTCCGTCGTCATCGTCTGATTGGAGACGGATTTGGCGTGGGGAGAGGCGCGCAGGGTGAAGCCCCGGCTGTCCGTCGAGAGGATACTGACAGAATCGAAATGCGCCTCCAGCAGGGCGCAGAGGCGCCGCAGGCCGGGGGCGATGGAGGAGAGATACGGGGAGAAAGGTGCTTTCATAAAGACTCCTTTGTCGAGGCGGGTTTAAAGGTCCGGCGTCAGATTCCCGCAAAGGGCAGCAGGGCCGCGGAGAGCAGCAGGAAGAGAAGGCCGGTGAAAAGCAGCGCATGCCCGGGCTTCTGCCGGCGTTCGGCGCGCAGCATCTTCCAGGTGACGTAGTCCGGCAGGTCCTCCGGTTTGCGGAAAGGGGTGAAGAGGACGAGCAGGCTGTGCGCGCCGTAGGAGAAGATATCGAAAAAGCCGGTTCCAGCTATGGCCAGCAGCAGCCCCAGGCCGGTTTCCGGCAGGCCGGCTACAAAAAAGCCGTCGGACAGACAGGCGGCCGGCGGCAGGCCCGCGCCCCTGCGGGCGCGGGCGACGAGGATTGCGATGACGAGGCCGAAGACGGCCGGCAGGGCGCGTGAAAGCCCCCGGGGCAGCCGTCTCACGCTTCCGCCTCCCGCAGGTAACCCGGGACCTCCGCGGCGCCGCAGCGTACGAAGTGCCCGCCGGTGATCTCCCGCAGCGCGGCGTCTTCCGCTTCCGGCCGAGGTTCGTAGACGATGCGCCGGCGGTCGCGCTCATAGAGCGGGTCGGGCAGGGGAATGGCGGAGAGCAGCGCCCGCGTATAGGGATGCAGCGGGTGCAGGAAGAGCTCGTCCGCGGGCGCCAGCTCGACCAGGCGGCCGAAGTACATGACGCCGATACGGTCGGAGAAGTACTTGACGACCGAGAGATCGTGCGCGATGAACAGGACG
Organism: uncultured Eubacteriales bacterium; assembly: GCA_902781095.1. Taxonomy (GTDB): domain Bacteria; phylum Bacillota; class Clostridia; order Christensenellales; family Aristaeellaceae; genus Ventricola. Next base: position 19,676 of record CACZHW010000011.1, on the reverse strand, counting down.
GTCAGGCCCATCTCCCGCCGCAGATCGGACAGGAGGTTGATGACCTGCGCCTGGATGGAGACATCCAGCGCGGAGACGGGTTCGTCTGCGATGATCATCTCGGGGTCCATGACGACGGCGCGCGCCACGCCGATGCGCTGGCGCTGGCCGCCGGAGAACTCGTGCGGATACCGGTGCGCGTGCTCGCGCGTCAGCCCGACGCGGTCCAGGATGCCGTAAACCCGGCTGTCGATCGCCTGTTTGTCGTGCTGCCCGCGGATGCGCAGGCCCTCGGCGATGATGTCGTAGACCGTCATGCGGGGATCAAGAGAGGCGATGGGGTCCTGGTAAATCATCTGAATACGGGTGATGACATCCTTGCGGACGCTGCGGTGGTCGTGGACGGCCGCGCGCAGCTGCCGCCGCTCTTCGGCGATTTGGGCGGAGAGGGCGGCGCGCTCCTCGGCGGAGGCGCCGCGCATGCGCCTGCGGGCTTCTGCGATGCGCCGGCGGTAGCCCAGCGTGCCGGCGGCGATGCGCTGGCCTTTGAACCAGATGCTGCCGTCCGTGATGTCGTAGAGGCGGATGATGGAGCGGCCGGTGGTCGTCTTGCCGCACCCGCTCTCGCCCACCAGGCCGAAGACCTCGCCCGGGGCGATGGAAAAGGAAACGTCGTCCACGGCGTGCAGGGGCCCGAAGTACTGGCACAGGTGCTCTACGCGCAGAAGGGGTTCAGTTGCCATGCGCCTGCGCCTCCCTTCTCGCTTTCATGCGCGCGATGCGCTCCTGCAGCGCGCGGGGCATCTCCTGCCGCGGCGCGCGGGGGTCCAGCAGCCAGGTGGCCGCCCAGTGGGTCTCGGTGATCGGAAAGGCCGGCGGCTGCGCCTCGAAATCGATGGCCAGCGCGTAGGGGTTGCGGTCGGCAAAAGCGTCGCCCTGCGGGGGCGCCACCATGTTGGGCGGCGTGCCGGGGATGGCGTCCAGCCGGTCGCGCGTGTCCAGATCGGGCATGGAGGAGAGCAGCGCCCACGTGTACGGGTGCGCAGGCGTGTAGAAGACCTCCTGCGCGGTGCCCTCTTCCACGAGCTTGCCCGCGTACATGACCGCGATGCGGTCCGCGATGTTGGCCACCACGCCCAGATCGTGGGTGATGAAGATCATGGACAGGCTGCGCTCTTTCTTGAGGCGGGAGAGCAGTTCCAGGATCTGGGCCTGGATGGTCACGTCCAGCGCGGTGGTGGGCTCGTCGCAGATGAGGATCTCCGGGTCGGCGGCCAGCGCGATGGCGATGACGATGCGCTGGCGCATGCCGCCGGAGAGCTCGAACGGATACTGGCGGTAGCGGCGCTCCGGCTCCGAGATGCCGACCTCGGAGAGCAGGGAGATCGCGCGCTTTTTCGCCTCCGCGGCGGGGACGCCGGAGAGGCGCATGACCTCGGTCAGCTGCTTGCCCACGCGCATGATGGGGTTGAGGCTGGAGAGAGGGTCCTGGAAGACCATGGCGATCTTGCGCCCGCGCAGGCGGCAGAAATCGCGCTCCGGCAGGTGCAGGAGGTCCTTTCCGTCCACCAGGATTTCGCCGCCTTCGATGACGGCGTTGCCGGGCAGGATGCCCATGGCGGCCTTGCAGGTGACGCTCTTGCCGCTGCCGCTCTCGCCCACGATGGCCAGCGTTTCGCCCGGATAGAGGGAGAAGCTGACGTCGCGGACGGCGCGGACGAGACCGGCGGGCGTGCGGAAGGAGATGCGAAGGTCCTTCGCTTCGAGGACAGGCTGGTTCATGTTCATTCCTCCGTCCCGCGAAGCGAGGGGTTGAAGGCGTCGCGCAGGCCGTTGCCGAAGAGGTTGAAGGAAATCTCCAGCAGGGCGATGAACAGCGCCGGGAAGAAGATGATGTACGGATCGGTGGACAGGTAGGCCTTTCCGCCGGCCAGCATGGTGCCCACGCTGGTCATGGAAGAGGACTCCAGATTGATGATGCCCAGGTAGGTCAGAGAGCTCTCGCTGAAGATGACGCCCGGGATGGACAGCACGCAGGAGGTGATGATCGTGCCGATGGCGTTGGGGAAGATGTGCCCGAACATGATGCGGGAATCCCCGGCGCCCATGGTGCGCGCCGCCAGCACGTACTCCTGTCCCTTAAAGCGGTAGAACTGCATGCGCACGGTGCTGGCCATGCCGATCCAGCCCGTCAGCACGAAGGCGAAGAGCAGCGCGGGCACGACGCCGACGCGGCTGGCCAGGTGCAGCTGGAAGAGCGTGGTGACGACCATGAAGGGCACGCCGCTGAGCACGTCGGAGACGCGCTCCATGGCCAGGTCCACGGCGCCGCCGTAGTATCCTTCGATGGCGCCGTAGAGGGCGCCGATCATGAGGTTGATGGCGGAGATGCCGATGGCCAGCAGAAAGGAGAAGCGCGCGCCGTGCGCCAGGCGGGTGAAGATGTCCTGTCCCTTGTCGTTTGTGCCGAAGAGGAAGCAGGGCTCAAATCCGTAGCGGTAGCGGAAGTAGGCTGCCTTGCTGACACGCACCACGTAGCTGCGCGCGCTGGAGGTGCCCGTCACGCGCGCGTAGGCGAGCGGGTGTTCCGGATCGTCGTCCGCTGCGATGCGCAGGCTGTGGTAGCTCTCGTCGCCGGCGGCGGCTTCCTTGTAGGCGGGCACCAGGTTGCCTTCCTTGTCCAGCTTGGCGGCGCCTTTCTTGTCGGCCTGGTACCAGATGTTGGCATCGGTCTGCTTGGCGTCCTTCACGGCGGGGTAGATCACCTGGATGCCCGTCTCGTCCTGCCAGGCCTGGAGCGATTCGTACTGCGCCGGCGTGAGGGTGAGCAGCATCATGCCCATGGCCAGGTAGTTGTCGATCCGAACGTCGTAATAGACCGTCTTTTTGCCGCCGGAGGTGTCCTGCCGGCCGGCGGTGTAGACCCGGACGACGGGATCGACGCCCGTTTCCTCCGCGATGGCGCGCAGCGCGGCGTAGCCGGAGGCGTTGACCGTTTTGTCGCTGCAGCCGTCCATCAGCGGCAGCGGAACGGGCGCCTTCGGCGGGAGTTTGGCGTAGCTGAGGGTCAGCGTATCCGTCAGGCTGCGCGTGTACGTGTTTTCGCAGAACAGCGGCACGAGCAGGGCGTAGAGCACCAGGATGAGGATGATGAACGCCGCGACGACGGAACTCTTGTTGCGTGTGAAACGGTACATCGCGTCGGCGAAGTAGCCGCGCGGCGGCGTCTCCGGCGGCCTGTCGTGCCGCTTGTCCCTGTCCGTGGCGAAGGTAAATTTCTCCGGGGAGAGGTTTTGCATGTCGTCTGTCATTTCTTGCTCCCGATTCTGATCCTGGGATCGATAAATCCGTAGCTCACGTCCACGATGATGCCGGACAGAAGCCCGATCAGCGTATAGAAGGCGCTGAGCAGCATGAAGAAGTTGTAGTCCGGCGTGGCCGCGGTGATGGAGGCGACGTAGAGCTGTCCCACACCGGGGATGCCGAAGATCTGCTCGATGATGAGGCTGCCGCTCATGATGCCCACGAATTCACCCAGGATCATGGGGAAGATGGGCACCATGGCGTTGCGCAGCGCGTGCCGGACGGTCGTCTGTGCGCGCGTGAGCCCCTTGGCCCGGGCCAGCAGCAGGTAATCGGAGGTGAGCACCTCCGTCAGCTCCGCGCGCGTATAGCGCGTAAGTCCCGCGACCGTACCGAAGCCCAGGGAGAGGATGGCCGGCACCATGGAATAGAACATCTGCCGGGAGAAGAAGGCCGTTCCGCTCTGCACCTGGAAGGGGAAGAGCCGCAGCCTGTAACAGAGGATGTACTGCACGAGGAAGGCGTAGACGTAGCTGGGCACGGAGACGAAGATGACGACTGCCGTGGAGATGAAGTGGTCCTGCCAGCGGTTTTTGCGCAGGGCGGCATAGATGCCCAGCAGCAGCCCCAGCGGCACGGAAAAGAGCATGGTGTACGCGTTCACCGCGACGGTGGCCGGCATCTTCTCCATGAACTTCTTCCAGACGTCCTGCCCCAGGTACAGGGATTCGCTGATCCCCCAGTCGCCGCCCACGAGGGAGCGGCGAAGGAAGATCAGGTACTGGGTGAGCAGTGGTTTGTTGTAGCCCAGGGCTTCCCTGCGCATCTCGATGAGCTGCTTGTCCTTGCCGAACTGCTCCGCCGGCTTGTTGGGCAAAAGCTTGATGAGGACAAAGCACATCGAGATGATGATGAGGAAGACCACGAGCATGAGCGCTACGCGCTTTGCGATGTATTTCAGCATGGTTTATTTGTAGTTGAGCACCCCGCCCTGGGACGCGACAAAGGCGTTCCACTCGGCGTCGTCGTAGTTGTAGGTCATGTACTTGATGCCGCCGCGGCTGAGCGGGAAGACCTCGCCCTCCGTGTGATACTCCACCTGCATGCCCTTGAGCTTGGCGGAGGAGTCGCCCATCAGCGGGATGAAATCGTAGTTCTGCAGGATGACGTTCTCCAGCTGGGAGAGAACGAGGATGCGCTGCTCGGCGTCGGCGCTGACGTTCAGCTCGGCGTCGGTGCCGTCGGCCTTCTTCGCGGTGACGGTCTCGTTGGTGATGGCCTGCTGCCAGGTGCGGACGCTGGCGGTGTAGTCCTCGCCGTCCAGCGTGCAGGTCAGCATCGTCTCGTCCGGGTTCCAGGCGGGATCATAGCGGTAGTCGTCCTCGACGTACGCCTCGATGAGGCCGTAGGGATCGAAGGTGGAACCGGTCCAGCCCACGCCGAAGAGCATGTCGACCTGGTTGTTGCGCAGCGCGGTGCCGAAGCCGTTGCCCAGCGTCGCATCGCGCTTGAAGGTCAGCTTGCCTTCCAGCTTGGTGCCCTTGACGGCTTCCGTGTAGTTGTTGACGATGAAATCGTAGCCGCTGTTGTAGAAAGCGGAGGTCTCGTTCGGGGTGCCGACCATGATCTCGACCACGTCGTCTTCCTTCATGAGGCCCTGGGCGATGGCCTCGTCGTACGCGGCGTCGAAGTACTGGCGCGCCATCTCCAGGTTGTAGCCGGAAAGGCTGTCGATGGCCTCGTCCGCATCCGCGTAGAGCTTGCCCTCGCCGATTTCGTCGGTCAGGCCCCAGAAATCGACCACGACCTGCTTGGCGACATCCGTCGTACGGTAGAACAGGCCCTGCTCCGGATCCGCCACGATCTGTCCGCCGTAGAGGGCGAAGGCAGGCTCGTTGGTGGGAGAGGCGGCCAGACAGAACTCCTGGCGGTTGAGGCCCAGGGACATGGCCATGCGGAAGTCCTTGAGGGTCAGGATCGTCTTGTTGATGTGGGCGCCCGCCTGCTCCTGCGCGGTCTTCAGGGCGGAGAACTCCGGGTTGAAGACCATGGCGAAGACGGAGTCGCCCTCGTCGTAGTAGGTGTATTCGGAGGTGGCGTAGTCGCCGATGTGGTCCTTGTCCAGACCCACGACGTCCAGCAGGCCGCTCATGAACATCTCCATGCGCGTGCTGATCTCGGAGACGCAGTCCACGCGGATGGCGTCCGTCTGGTACCAGCCTTCGTTGACGGGGTCGTTCCAGCCGTACCAGTGGGGGTTCTTCTCCAGCAGATAGGTCTTGTCGCTCTGGAATTCGGCGAGGCGGTACGGACCGAAGGACATGGAGGTTTCCTTGCTGGTGCCGTAGGTGTTGTTGTAAACGCCGTCCGTCGTCGTTTCACAGGCGTGGTACAGCGTCTCGTTGACGAGCCAGTAATCGGTGAGGGAGTAATAGAGATAGAAACCGGAGAGCGGCTTGGCCAGGACGAGGACGAGCGTGTGATCGTCCGGCGCCTGGATGCCGACTTTGTCGAAGTCCATCGCGCCCGCGAACTGCATGTAGGGCATGAACAGCTCGTCGTTGGCCCACTCGACCATCTGCTCGTCGCTGGCCCAGGTGGCGTACGCGCGGCCCTCGCCCGTGGTGTAGAAGGCGTAGAGCTCGGCGAGGGTCAGCGGCGTCTTCACGACGGCGTCCTCGGCTTCGCCCGTCCAGGCCTTCGCCTCGAAGTCATAGGTGTCGCCGAAGGAGTTGCCCCAGTTGATGCAGCCGGCCTCTTCGCCGTACTTGGCCAGCAGATCCTCGACGGAGAGCTCCTCCGCGCCCATGACGACGGAGAGCGCGGTGTCGCTGGCGATGCCCTGTTTGAGGTAGGCTTCCGCGTTCTCGATGACGAGGTTGCCGCTGTAGAGCATGTCGGCGCGGTGGTTCTGCGCCTCGGGATTCAGCAGCAGCTTCGCGCTGGTGACGAAATCCCCGGCGGTGATGGGCGTGCCGTCCTCCCAGGCCAGATCGTCGCGCAGGGCGATCTTCCAGGCGCGGCCTTCCTCGCCCTCGGCGATGTTCCAGTCCCCGCCGACGTAATCGGCGGTCACGTCGACAGGGAAGTCGGCGGCGGCGTCAGGTACGACCTTGTAGCCGTCCTCTTCGTCGTTGTAATCGAAGGTGTACAGCCCGTTGCCCAGGTTGGTCATGAGCTCGCTGTCGATCTGCGTCTGGTTCTGGTGCGGGCTCCAGTTGGTGGGAAACTCCGTCTGGGCGGAGTTGTAGGTGTGGATGCCCTCGCCGTCGGCCAGCGCGGCCGCGGCGAACAGCGAGAGAACGAGCAAAAATGTCAGTATCTTCTTGGACATGAAAAAACCTCCTTATTTAGTTAGATGATAAGAGCATTATAACAGAAATGCAGGGGCAATAAAAGCCCGCATCCCGGGCGGATGCGGGCACAGACGGCCAAAAACGTTACAGAGCAGCCAGTTTTTTTTCGGCGGAGGCGATGGCGGCGGCGACGGCCTGCGGTGCGGGCCCGCCGGGGATGCTCCGGGCGCCCACGCAGGTCTCAAGGGAGATGGCCCCGTAGACGTCCTCCCCGAAGGCCGGATCAAAGCGCCGGTACTCTTCCGGGGTCAGCTCTTCCAGCGTCTTGCCCGCGTCCAGACAGTAGGCGACGAGCTCGCCCACGATGCGGTGGGCGTCGCGGAAGGCGACGCCGCGGCGCACGAGGTAGTCGGCGCAGTCCGTGGCGTTGGCAAAGCCGTCCAGGGCGCTGCGACGCATCACGTCCGTGCGGAAGGTCATGGAGGCGAACATGGCGGAAAAGACTTCGAGGCTCCGGTTCAGCGTGTCCGCCGCATCCCAGAAGCGCTCCTTGTCCTCCTGCATATCCTTGTTGTAGGCGAGAGGGAGGCCCTTCATCACCGTGAGCAGGGCGACGAGGTCGCCGTACACGCGGCCGGTCTTGCCGCGCATCAGCTCCGCGATGTCGGGATTTTTCTTCTGCGGCATGATGGAGGAGCCGGTGGCGAAGGCGTCGTCCATCTCCACAAAGCGGAATTCCGACGAGTTCCAGAGCACGAGCTCCTCACAGAAGCGGGAGAGGTGCATCATGCAGCAGGAGGCCGCGTAGATATAATCGAGGAAGTAATCGCGGCTGGAGACGCCGTCCAGGCTGTTCTCCGTGATGGCGGAAAAGCCCAGCAGCTCCGCCACGCGCTCCCGGTTCAGCGGGTAGGTGGTGGCGGCCAGCGCGCCGCTGCCCAGCGGCATTTCGTCCGCCATCTCGCAGGTGAAGTTGAAGCGGCGCGCGTCGCGCAGGAACATCTCCACGTAGGCCATCAGGTGGTGGGCGAGGGTGACGGGCTGCGCGTGCTGCAGGTGGGTGTACCCGGGCATTGCGGTGTTCAGGTGCTCCCTGGCCGTCTCAAGCAAAAGGGAGATGAGGCCCTTGAGCAGCGAGACGGTCTGTTTGCACTGGTCCATCGCGATCATGTGGTTGTCCAGCGCGACCTGGTCGTTGCGGCTCCTGCCGGTATGCAGCCGCTTGCCGGCCTCGCCGATGCGCTCCGTGAGGAGCGTTTCCACGTTCATGTGGATGTCCTCCGCGTCCACGGACCAGGTGATTTTACCCGCGCGGACATCCGACAGGATGCCTTCGAGCCCGCGGACGATCGCCTCCGCGTCCTCCTTCGGGATGATCCCTTGTTCGCCGAGCATCCGCGCGTGGGCCAGCGAGCCGAGGATATCCTGCTGCGCCATGCGCTCGCCCATGCCGATGCACGCGTCGTATTCCAGTACCAGCTGATCCGGATCTTTGCTGAAGCGTCCGCCCCAAAGTGCCATAGGTTTTTCCTCCGTTTATCGTCGTACGCAAGAATGGTGAAACGCGCACAGTATAGCACGCCGGCTGTGAGATTGCAAGAATATGCAACGTAAACGCATTTTTATTCATTCAATTATTGAAAGGGAAACGGCAGAATGGATACAGATAAAGGACGTTATTCATATAGCGGGGAGTAAAAGAATTGAAAAAAGTTTCATTTTGGGGGTTGACAGGGGCGAAAGAATGTATTATTATGCGCCCATAGCTCAACGATATGCAGGATTCCTGCATGAAAATGAATGGGAGGCAGAAAAAATGAAAAAGGTACTGGCAATCGTCTGCGCGCTGGCGCTGCTCTTCACCGTGTCCGCCCTGGCGGAGGACAAGCCCCTGGCGGGAAAGAAGCTGACCATCGGCCTGTCCCCGAACTTCATGTACTTTGAGACGGTATCCGAGACCGACCCCACCGGCTACGAAGGGCTGGACATCGACATCATCAAGAGCCTGTCCGACAAGCTGGGCTTTGAGTTCGAGATCAGCCCCATGAGCTTCTCTTCCTTGGTCGGCTCCCTGCAGGCGGGCGCGGTGGACATGGTCATCAGCGGCATGACGGCGACGGAAGAGCGCGCCCAGGTGGTCGACTTCTCCATCGTCTACTGCACGACCGACATCGGCTGCGTGGTGAAGGCGGATTCCGACATCGCCTCCTACAAGGACCTGGAGGGCAAGGTCGTGGCCTGCTCCGCCGGCACGGAGTACGAGCAGCACATCGGCAAGATCCCCGGCGCGGTGCTCAAGACCTTTGACGGCCAGGCCGCCGTGGGCAACGCGGTGGCGGAGGAGATGGACGGCGTGGTCGCCGGCCTGACCTCCATCAACGGCTCCAAGAAGCTGGCCAACACGGTGATGGACGCCGAGGGCAAGCCCATGCTCAAGTACTTCCAGCTGGATATGGAAGGCATCGCGGACAACTACTCCATGGCCTTCCCCAAGGGCAGCGAGCTCAAGGACCTGTTCAACGAGCAGCTGCAGGCGATGATCGACTCCGGCGAGCTGAACACGATGATTCATCAGTGGCTGTACTGATTCCGCAAGGGTTTTGTGAGGCACCTTCCCCGAGAGGGGAAGGCTGCTTCTTTTACACAAGAATACAGAAGTTGAAGGAATTGCACCTATGAAACTCGATTTCTCCATCATACTGCCCTGGCTGCCCAACTTCGGCGCTGCGCTGATCGTCACCGTTCAGGTGACGATCTGTTCGCTGCTTCTGGGCCTCGTGCTGTCCGTCCCGCTGTCGCTGTGCAAGATTTCCAATCTCCGGCCGCTGCAGGTCTTCGCCGATTTTTACACCTCCGTCTTCCGCGGCGTGCCCCTGCTGGTGCAGGTGTTTATGATGTACTTCGGCATCCCGCTGGTGCTGCCGGTGAAGTTCAACGCATTTCAGGCGGGCACCCTCGTCTTTGCCATGAACTCCGCGGCATACATCTCCGAGAGCATGAAGGGCGGCATCCGCGCCATCGACCGCGGCCAGTACGAGGCGGCCATGGCGCTGGGCGTCCATTATCCTTCGATGATGAAGGACATCATCCTGCCGCAGGCGATCAAGAGCGTGCTGCCCAGCCTGGTCAACGAGTTCATCTCGCTGCTCAAAAACACCACGCTCATCTCGTCCATCGGCCTGGTGGACATCCTGCGCGTGGGGCAGATGATCCAGAGCAAGACGTACAGGGCGTTCGAGCCCTTCTTCGTCATCGCGATCTTCTACTATGTGCTGGTCATGCTGCTGTCCACGCTGGGCAAGTATCTGGAGAGGAGGGTGAACAAGAGTGATCGACATTAAAGGGCTCTACAAGGACTTTGGCGCCCTCCACGTCCTGAAAGGCATCACGCTGCACATCGACCAGGGGGAAATCATCTCCATCATCGGGCCGTCCGGCTCGGGCAAGTCGACGCTGCTGCGCTCCATCAACCTGCTGGAGGAGCCGACCTTCGGCGAAATCTGGGTGGAGGGAAGGCTCATCACGCCGCCGGACCCGTACCTGCACCCGGAGGTCATCCGCGCCTCCAACACGTATAAGAAGCTCTCCGGCACGGCGGACGACGCGCAGCTGATCGCGCGCATCAAGAAAGAGGACCTACTGTACGAAAAGCACGAGGGCGCGGAATACCGTCGCCTGCTGAGGGAGATTACGGGGAAAAACTTCCAGAGCGCCTACGAGGTGCGCAAGAAGATCGGCATGGTCTTCCAGCACTTCAACCTCTTCCCGCACATGACGGTGCTGGAAAACATGACCTACGCGCCCGTAAAGGTGCTGGGCATCTCCAAGGAAGAAGCGGCGGAGCGCGCGCGCAGGCTGCTTACGCAGGTGGGCATGCTGGACAAGATCGGCGTGTATCCGTCCACCCTCTCCGGCGGACAGAAGCAGCGCGTCGCCATCGCCAGGACCCTGGCCATGGAGCCGGACATCGTGCTCTTCGACGAGCCGACAAGCGCGCTGGATCCCGAGATGGTCAAGGAGGTGCTGGACGTTATCAAGGCCCTGGCCAAGACCGGCATCACCATGGTGCTGGTGACGCACGAGATGGGCTTTGCCCGGGAGGTGTCCGACCGCATCGTCTTCCTGGACGAGGGCGTCATCGTGGAGGACGCCGACCCCGCGACCTTCTTCTCCACGCCCAAGTCCGACAGGGCGCAGGCGTTCCTGGAGAAGGTGCTGTAAAGGTCAGCCCGATTCCGTCCTTCGGACAAATCAAAAAGCATAAAAAGGCCCCGCCGGGCCGTGCGGATGACACGGGAGGCGGGGCTGCTTTTATGGATTTGCGGGCCTTTACGGCGTCGGGACGATGTCGTCCCGCAGGCGGTAGAGCGTTGCGCCGCGCTTGCGGCGGCAGAAGGCGTCCACGAACCAGTCGATCTCCTTTACGGCGTCGTACTGCACGTAACCGTAGCGGATGCCGCCGCGCGTTTCGCCCTTCATGTTGGAGTCCGTCCAGTGCACGCTGTCGGTCTCCGGGTCGTAATCGGCGATGAAGACGAGGCTGTGCGCGCCGACGCCGTAGTAGTAGTCGGCGGACATCTGGAAGTAATCGCCGCGCTGCACCTGCTTGAGGAAAGCGCGGGCCCGTTCGCGGTTTTCCGCCTTCGAAAGCGTCTCGTCGTAGCGGAAGCGCGCCGCCTCGACGAAGGGGTTTCCGGCGGAGGCGGGGACGTCCTGCCACTCCACGCCGTAGGCGTAGGGGGCGCAGTCGGCCTTCTTCTGGTTGTTGGGGATGACGAGGGGCACGTCCGGGTATTCCGCCATGCGGTACTTCCCGGCGTTTTCGCGGAAGAGGTGGACCGTGAAGTTCTTGCACACGTAGATGTCGCCGCTGTACTGCGCGCGCTTCCCGCGGCCGCCCGCCTGCTCGTACAGGGAGGAGGCGAGGGAGACGATATCGTCGATAAAGGCTTCGCGCGCGGGACTGACCGCCTGCGCGCCGGCAGCAGTCTCATCCGCCGCAGGCGAAAGGGCAGCCGCGGCGTCGGCGCCCTGCATCTCGGCGAGGGAGAGGGATTCACAGCGCGTCGCGGCGCAGGCAAGGGCGGGCAGCAGAATGAGCAAAATGAGCGTCAGGCGTTTCATGTCGGGCCTCCGGTTGAAAGATGCCCTATTCTATCACATTGCACCGCGGGCGTGCAAATGCTATAATACCGGCATTCCACGAAAGAAACGGGGCAGAGGGATGAGTTGGTTTCAGCGCAGAAAACAGGAAGAGGAAAAGCCGCTTACTCGTGCGGAGCGCGTCTGCCGGACGATGTGCCTTAGCCTTGTCCTGCTGCTGACCGCCCTGATGACCACCTACCTGACGGAGGTCGTCGCCCGCAGGACGCGTACCTCCGTTATTGCCTGGGCCAACGCCCGGCCGCTGTTGTTTTGGGCGGAGACGGGGGTTTTCTTCGCCTGGATGCTCTTTTTGATCTTCCTTTGCGGCCGGCCGCGGCGCGGCGTCCGCCTCGTCACCGTGCCCGCGCTGGTGCTCTCGGCCGTCAACCTCTACAAGATGGACCTGCGCGGCGAGCCGCTGCTGCTGACGGACTTTGGGCAGGTGAAAGAGGCCCTGCTGGTGATGCCCCACTTCCGCCTGACGCCGCATCTGTACCTCTTTATCGCCGTCGTGCTGCTGGGCTTCCTGCTGCCCCGGCTGCTGGACAGGCGGCGGCTTGCGCTCCCCCGGGGGAAGCGCCTGGCAGCGGCGGCGGGGACGGGCGTCCTCGCCCTGGCGGTCGCGGCGGGCGCGTTGCACGCGCCGCTCTACATCCCGCAGCAGACCGACCTGCTCTACGAAGAGGCGGGATGGGTGCGCGCCCTGTGGGAGACGCGCCCCAGGAACCTTTTGAAGCGGCCGGACGGCTACTCGCAGGAGGCGGTGCTCTCCGTGCTGGAAGGCAGCGGAGCCGAGCCGATTCCGCAGGACGCGGTGCGGCCGGATCTCTTCTTCATCATGAGCGAGTCCCTGTTCGATCTTTGCCGCCTGGGCGTGCTGGACATGACGGCGGACCCGCTCTCGCAGCTGCGGGCGCTGCAGGAGCGGTACGCGGGCGCGGACTACATCGCGCCGCACCTGGGCGGGGGAACCTTCTACTCCGAATACGAGGTACTGACGGGATACCGCGCCGAGGACACGCCGGGCGCGCTGTTCTCCGACCGCAGCACGACGGAGGACGGCATGGCCACGCTGGCGACCGTGCTGAAGGACGCGGGCTATACGGCGACGGTGATGCACCCCAACAGCAGCAGGTTTTACAGCCGGGACTTCAATTACAAGCGCTTCGGCTTCGACAGGCTGATTTTTACGGATACGGGCCTGCCCGCCATCACGGAAAAGGTGGGGCCGTACCCGAAGGACAGGCCGCTGCTGCGGGCGCTCCTGGAGGATTACGACGCGCATGCGTCCGACGGGCCGTACTTCGCCTTCGTCATCACCTACCAGAACCACGGGGATTACAAATACGAGTACGACCGCAGGGACATCCTCGTTACGGACCGTGAAGGGATGCAGAAGCGCGCCGCTGAAAACTATCTGAACGCACTGCTGGAACACGTGGAGGCGGTGGAGGAACTGCTGGAGGCGCTCTCCCGCAGGGAACGCCCCTGCGTGGTGGTGCTCTGGGGCGACCACGCGCCCGGCATCGGCGATTTCGGCCTGGAGTTCGGCAGGGGCAGCGAATCGGCCCCCTACTACCGGACGCCGCTGCTGCTGTGGAACAATTACGGCGCCGATCTTGGCGTCGGGGAAGAGGCCGTGGCGGCCTACCGGCTGGGGGCCCTCGTCCTTAAGAAGCTGGGCTTCCGGACGGATGCGTACTTCAACTGGCTCGCGGAGCTTACCCCGGACCTTGTAGAATCGCAGCGGATGATCGAGGAAGAGGGGCGGATTTTCGCGGACGAGGCGCGCTACGACGCGCTGGACCGCGAGCTCCTGCTGCTGCATTACGACCGTCTGAAGGGCGAAGGCTACTGGAAGGGGGCGGTGAAATGATCGCGCGGCTGAAGCGCCTGGGCGTGTGGCAGCTGCTGCTGGCGCTCGGCGCCCTCGTCCTCGTGCTTGCCTACGGCGTGCCCCGGTGGGACGGGGCGGAACGCCCGCAGCTCTACGAGGCCGCAGTCCTGCCGGAGGGCGCGGAGCGCGCCCCCGCCGGCACGCAGACGCTGCGGCTTTCCGGGGCCTCGCTCTACCGGGTCAACACGCTGAGAATCGACGGACGGCGCGTGCCCCTGCGTTATGTCGAAACCGTCGGCTACGGGGAGTGCCTGCTGTGCGTGGACGAGGGGACCTTCGTCCCGGGGGAAAGCGTCCGCGTATCGGTGGGCAAGCGGACCGCGATCCCGCCGCTGGAGCTCTTTCAAAGCAACACCATCACGTTTACGGTCCAATAACTGCTTGAATTCATCGGCGGATAGGACTATAATGGGCGCAAATCAAACAAAAACGGGGTGACAGGTTATGGAAAAGAAGAATCTCGACTGGGGCAGCCTGGGCTTCGGCTACGTGCCGACGGACAAACGCTACGTCTCCAACTGGAAAAACGGCGCGTGGGATGAGGGCGGCCTCATCGACGATCCGACGGTGCACATCAGCGAGTGCGCGGGCATCCTGCATTACTGCCAGGAGATTTTTGAAGGCCTCAAGGCTTATACGACGAAGGACGGCAGCATCGTCACCTTCCGTCCTGACCTCAACGCGGAGCGCATGATGGACAGCGCCAGGCGCATGGAGATGCCGCCCTTCCCGAAGGAGCGCTTCCTCGCGGCCGTGGACGAGGTGGTCCGCGCGAACGCAGCCTGGGTTCCGCCCTACGGCAGCGGCGCCACGCTCTACATCCGGCCGTACATGTTCGCCACGGGCATCGTCATCGGCGTCAAGCCCGCGACCGAGTACCAGTTCCGCATCCTCGTGACCCCCGTCGGCCCGTATTTCAAAGGCGGCGCCAAGCCCATCACCATCTGCGTGAGCGACTTTGACCGCGCGGCGCCGCGCGGCACGGGCCACATCAAGGCGGGCCTCAACTACGCGATGAGCCTGCACGCCAACGTCACCGCCCATGCGGCCGGCTTCGACGAGAACCTGTTCCTGGATCCCGGCACGCGCACGTACATCGAGGAGACGGGCGGCGCCAACTTCATCTTCATCACCAAGGACGGCACGCTGGTGACGCCCAAATCCGACTCCATCCTGCCGTCCATCACCCGCCGCTCCATCGTCTACGTGGCCGAGCACCTGCTGGGCATGAAGGTGGAGCACCGCAAGGTGGCGCTTTCCGAGCTGCACGATTTTGCGGAAGCGGGCCTGTGCGGCACCGCGGCGGTCATCAGCCCGGTGGGGCGCGTGGTGAACGGCGAGGAGGTCATCACCTTCCCGGCCGGCATGGAGCAGATGGGCCCCGTGACGAAGAAGCTCTACGATACGCTGACCGGCATCCAGATGGGTACGGTCGAGGCTCCCGAAGGATGGATCCGCAGGATTCTGTAACCGGTTTTTCCGGCCCCCGCATGCGGGGGCTTTTTTTGATGCTGCCGTCAGGCGGTTTAAAGTGCATTTTAGCTGTCCGGCCTACAATGGGCACCTGTAAAAAGAAGAGGCGCGCTGCGGCTGCGCCAAGGAGAGGGAGAAGAATGAAGGCTTTGATGAAAACGGTCCTTCCGGCGGTGCTGGGGATGGCCCTGGCGGCGGGCGCTGCGGCGGACGCCGTCTCCGTGGAGGGAAGGGTTACGGCGGATACGCAGCAGCAGGTCTACGCCCCGATCGGCGGCATGGTTTCGGATGTGCGGGTCAAGGTGGGACAGGCGGTCTCCGAGGGGGAAGCGCTGCTCTCGCTGCAGACGAACAAGGTCTACGCGGAGGCGGACGGCACGATCCGCGGCATCTTCGGGGAGCCGGGGGACGCGGCGGACGCGGTGGAGGACCGCTACGGCGCGGTGATGTACATCGAGACGGATTCGCTGTACACGATCTCCGCTTCCACCGAGTACGCCTACAGCTCCACCGAGACCAAGACGATCCACGTGGGCGAGACGGTCTATCTGCGCGCCTCCGGCAACCAGAAACGGACGGGCGTGGGCCGCGTGACGGCCGTCTCCGGCACGAAATTCACGGCGGAAATCACACAGGGAGAATTCATCACCGGGGAGAAGGCTTACGTCTTCCGGGACGCGGACTATACCAGGACGCTGAAGCTGGGCTACGGCGAGGTGACGCGCACCGCACCGCTGGCGGTTACGGCGCCGGTCGTCAGCAGCAATTCGTCTACAAACGGCACGCAGAATACGGCGTCGAAGCAGAGCATCGTGTCCATCGCGGTGCAGGACGGGCAGAAGGTGAAGCGCGGCGAGCTGCTGATGGAGACGCTGACGGGCGAGTTCGACGGCCTTTACATGAGCGGCGCGGACATCACGGCCCCCTGTGACGGGACCGTCGCCTCCCTGCCGTACGGCCAGGGCACGACGCTCGCCAAGAACGCCGTGGCGGCGTTGCTGTACACGAGTGAGTCCATGTGCGTGACGGCAGAAATCCCGGAGGAGAACCTGCGGGATCTGCACGAGGGCGACAGGGTCCAGATCGAGCTTTCCACCGACGAAACGCGCCGCTACGAGGGGACCGTGCGCATGATATCCGGCGTGGCGTCCGAGGATACCGGCGCCGGGGTGACCTTTACGGCGATCATCGACTTTACGCCGGACGACGCGGTGCGCTACGGCAGCACCGTGCTGGTGGAGACCGCGGAGTAAGCGTTGCGTAAACAGGACAAAGGCGCAAAGGAGGTGACGGCGATGGGCCTGAAAGGGCGCCGGGCGGCGGGATTGTTTTTGCTGGCGCTGCTGCTGATTCCCGCAGGCTGTACGGGCGAGGGCGTGACGGTTTCCGACGCCGTTCAGCTTCTGGCCAGAACTGGCACGGCCGATGAGGCACAGGAGGCCGCGGCACAGACGGTTACGGTATCGAAAAGCGAGGGGTACGCCTATTCAAGCAGCTCCGGCTGGTCGGACAGGTGGTCCGACATCGACGCATCCTATTACCGGGTCCGGCTGACCGACGCCTCCGGGCGGGTGGTGGACCACGCGACCGTCGAGCCGGTCGTTACCTATGATAAAGACGGAAAGGCAGCAAAGAAAGATTACTACTGGCGTACGGAACTGGTCACCGGACTCTATCTGTATGAAAGAACGGGCTACGGTGCGGACGGCAGCGTGATTGCCGCTGATGAGATAAGGGTGCATTTTACGGACAGCGTGTCCCTGTGGCTGGCGGCGGGGCAAAGGACGGCCTCGGCCGCTTACAGCCGGTACGGGGTGCACACCTTCAAGTGGACGCCGCAGGTCGACTGGGAAGGGATGCAGGTGACCAGCAGCCGCTACCGCATCCGCATCACGGACGACGGCGTGGATGCGCAGAAGGACTTCGCCTCTTCCGTCGTGCTGGACACCTACACCGCCAAGGCCCACTGGGAAATCGACAAGAAGGACCTGCCGGTCGGCAGTTACACCGTGAAGGTGTGGTGCTACGGGCGCGGCGAAGGGGACAGCGACCCGTATGTGCTGCACCTTGTCATCCGCAATCCGTGGGCGAAGTACGATTACAACCTGAAAGAGGACCTGAACATCACGCCGGGCAAAGCGATCACGCGCCAGCACGCGGCGGGTTCGAAGGATATGACGCTCTACGGCACGGTGGCCCTCACGACGGAGGAGACGCCGGGAACGCAGCTGCGCCTGGGCGGCGAGACGCTGGAAGTGAGCTGCGGCGGCGCGCCGGTTGCGGCTTCTGTGGCCGGCGATGCCCTGACGCTGCGCGCGGACGGGACGACCTGGCGCATCTCCCTGAAGGCACTGCATACGCTGCGCGACAGCGGCATTAACACCCTGCGGCTTTCCCTGCCGGACGGGAGCATCCGGCAGCTGGAGACGGATCTGGAGCCTTCCGGCCGGCAGTACGGCCTGCTGCGCGCGGCGGGGCTGGTTTCGAAGGACTTTACGCTCTGTCCGGACCCGGAAGGGGACGGGTGGACCGTGGAAGCGGACGGCAGAGCCTTTGATCTTGCGGGTACAGAGCTGATTCCGCGTACGGCAAAGGAGGCGGGCGAATGAAGAAGATCCTACGCCTTCTGGCCGCGGCGCTCTGCCTTCTGCCGGCCGCGGCCCTCGGCAGTGTGTGGCAGGGGAGCGTGGAGGCTGCCCGGACCGCCGAGGTAAGGGCGACGGCAGACGGCATACTGGAACGCGTGCCGCTGCGGCCGGGCGAGTGGGTTACGGCGGATACGGAGGCGGCGGTGATTCGCGAGAGCCGCGTCTTTGCCCCCTTTGACGGACGGGTGAACGGCATCCGCGTCCTGGAAGGGGAGGAGGCGGCCGGGCAGACGGTGCTGACCGTGGAGCCGGTCTCCCCCTACGACGTCTACTGCAGCGTCAAGGACGCCTATAAGACCGTGGAGAACACGAGGGTCTCCGGCGGGCAGCGCGTCTGGATCCGCTGCAGCGCGGACGGATCGCACCGGGCGGTGGGCCGGGTGACGACCGTCGACGGGCTGGATTTTCACGTGGAGATTCTGGGCGGGGAGCTGTTCATCGGCGAATCCGTCTTTGTCTACCGCGAGGGCAGCTTTAAGGACGGGGACCGGCTGGGTACGGGTACGGTTCTGGAGTCGGAAGAGACGGGCATCCGCGCAACGGGCGTGATCCTGTCCCTGCGCGTGACCGAAGGGGAAGAGGTCGAGCGCGGGCAGCTGCTCTTCACCCTGGCCAGTTCGGACGAGCTGACGGCGCGCTGCGGCGCCGAAGGCTGGGTGACCGAGGTGCTGGTGCAGGCGGGCGGGAGCGCGAAAGAAAACGACATCCTGGCGCGCGTGGCCACGCAGATGCAGCTTTCGGTTGAAGCCGGAACAGCGGATGCCGCGGCGCTGCGCGAGGGCACGGAGCTCTCCTACTGGCGTGCGGACGATCCCCACACGCTGCATGCCTGCCGCGTCACGCGCGTGCTGAAGGACGTGGGCAGCGAGAAGCTTACGGCGGTGCTGGAACCGCTGGAGGAGGAGAACCTCCCCATCGGGCTTACGGTGTATGTGACGGACGAGAGAGAGTGACAAACGCGGCGCAGTGTGGTATACTGCGCCGCGAAAGATTTTGAAGGGGGAAGAGAAGATGGATACAGCAAAGCTGCTCTCCGGGATCGAACAGGCCGCCAGGGAGGCGGGCCGCATCATGCTGGAGGCGGAGGATATCGAGCATGCCGTCCACGACAAGGAGGGGCACGCGAATTTCGTGACCGATTACGACCGCCGCGTGCAGGAGTACCTCTTTGACAAACTGGCGCAGCTGCTGCCGCAGGCGCGCTTCATCGGCGAGGAGGAGGGCGCGGACGCCTTTACGGAGGAGGACCGCCGGGGCTTCGCCTTCTGTGTCGATCCCATCGACGGGACGACGAACTTCATCAAGGGATACCGGCCGAGCGTCACCAGCATCGGTCTGCTGCTCGACGACAAGCCGTACATGGGTGTCGTCTACAATCCCTATGACGACATGCTCTTCTCCGCCGTGCGCGGCGGGGGCGCCCGGCTGAACGGCAAGCCGATTACGAGCTCCGCCGAGCCGCTCGCAAAGAGCCTCATCATGTTCGGCACCGCGCCGTACAACCCGGAAAAGGCGGAGGAGACCTTCGCGCTGTGCGCGCAGTACCTGCGGCGGGGCGCCGACCTGCGCAGGAGCGGAACCGCCGCCTGGGACCTGTGCAGCGTGGCGATGGGCACGGCCGGCCTGTTCTTTGAAATGCGCCTCGGCCTGTGGGACTTCGCTGCAGCGGCGCTCATCGCCGAGGAAGCCGGCTGCGTGCTGACGGACCTTTCGGGCAGGCCGCTCCGCTATGACGGGCCGTCCTCCGTGCTGTGCGCCTCCAGGGGCGTGGCGAAGGAAAACTACCTGCCGGAATAAAAACAGAACCGAAAGAGGAGGGGCTGCCGCAAGGCAGCCCCTCAGACCATCAACAAAGTCTCACATCCAACAAGGATGTGAGATTTTTTGCAAAAGCCAAAAGAAACCAAAAGGAAAAGAGGCAAGGGTTGTCGAATA
>CACZHW010000010.1 GCA_902781095.1 uncultured Eubacteriales bacterium | reverse complement strand
ATATTCGACAACCCTTGCCTCTTTTCCTTTTGGTTTCTTTTGGCTTTTGCAAAAAATCTCACATCCTTGTTGGATGTGAGACTTTGTTGATGGTCTGAGAACGGCCTGCAAAAGGCCGTTCTTTTTCTGTGGATCGCTTCGTCAGTACAGCCCTGCCGCCCGCAGCTGGGCGCGGAGGTTCTCCGTGGCGGTGGAGAGGCTGTTGTAATCGACGGGGGAGATGGACAGCAGCGTCTGCACCGCGCTGATCGCCGTGTTGATCTGCCTGCGCGTGTCGGTGGAGACGGAAGGCGAGGCGCCGACGAGGCGGTAGGCCTGGATCGTCAGGTTGTAGGCTTCCTCGACCAGCTGCTGCAGGTCGTCCCCGCTCTTGCCGACGGTGTAGGCGTTGTGGATGGAGCAGATGTGGTTTTCGATATCCTGGCTGCTCTTGAGTGTCGCGAACTCGCCGAGGTAACGGCGGATGACGTCGCTGTAGCTGTCGATGTAATTGTAGAGCGGATGGCCGCGCGGGATGAGCACGATGCCGCGTGTCTCCACGCTGTCCTCCGGACAGTATTCGGAAGCGAGCAGGCCGGTCTCCGTGCACACGGGCACGGAACGGTGCATGGTGCAGTACTGCGTCGGCACGGTGGCGCTGTCCCAGTAGTCCGTGATCGTCTTGTAGCCGTTCACGTCGTTGTAGCACGCATCGGTCGCCAACTGGCCGCTGACCCCGCAGGTCGTGACCCGGACGAGGCCGTAATCGGCCGGCGTTCCGTCGATGATTTCGCGGGAGGCGAGGCCCTTCTGCTTGTGAATCTTCTCCATGAAGCTCTGCCAGATGGGCGCGGCGCCGCGCCCGCCGGTCGCCTTGGAGTTGAGCGCCTTGTAGTTGTCGTGCCCGACCCAGACGGCTGCGGAGTACCAGCCGGTCATGCCCGCGAAGGTGACGCCCTTGCTGTCTGAATTGGTGCCGGTTTTGCCCGCCACGACCTGGGAGGAAATCTTGGCGTTGGTGGCCGTACCGTGGTTGACGGCGGCTTTCAGCATATCGGTGAGCAGATAGGCGGTGCCGGGCTTGAAGGCCTGGTGCCGCTCCTGCTGCTGGTGCATATCCACCACGACGTTGCCGTCGCTGTCCAGGATCCGGGAGAAGGAGAGGGGCTGCTGGTAGACGCCCTTGTTGGCGATGGTGCCGTAGGCGACGGCCAGCTGCACGGGCGTGATGCCCGAGGAGCCCAGCGCCAGGCCGAACGGGTCCGCGTTGATGTTCTTGTCGTCGATGCCCAGCAGATGCAGGTAGTTGACGGAGCGCGCGGTCCCCACGTAGGTCATGAGGATGTCTGCGGCAGAGGTGTTGTAGCTGTTGCGCAGCGCGTCCCGGAAGGACTGCGGCCCCGTATACCCGCCGCCGCCGTAGTTCTGCGGCCAGGAGTCGCGCGCGGCGCTGTCCTTCCAGCCGGGGATGGGCACGGGCATGTTGTAGGCGATGGAGGCCGGGCTGGCGCCTAAATCCAGCGCGGGGCCGTAGACGGACAGCGGCTTGATGGAGGAACCGATGGGCATCTTCATGTCGCTGGCGCGGTTCAGCGTCTTTCTCGCCGTGGGCACGGTGCGGCTGCCGACGATCGCCTTGATTTCGCCGGTGCGGTAATCGAAGACGCAGGCGGCCGCCTGCGGCTGCTCGATCGCGGTATAGGTGCCGTCCGCGTTGCGGGCGTAGTAGACGCTGTCGGAGGAATCGCGCAGCCGGGGATAGTTGTTCCAGTTCGCCATCGTGGTCTCGACGGCTTCCTGGATGTCGGTGTCGATGCACAGGTAGACGCTGTAGCCGCCGGTGCGCAGGCGCGTCTCCATGGCGCTGCGGTTGGCGGCGGTATCCTCCAGGCCGTTGAGGCGCAGGAAGGTGTTGACCACGTCCTGGATCGCATATTCCACGTAGTGCGGGTACTTGTAGAGGTCGGTGGAGACGGGGGATTTCTCCAGCACCCGGGCCGTGCTGCGGGAGAGCGCGGCGGCGTACTCCTGCTCGGTGATGAAGCCGAGTTCCAGCATGCGGCCGAGCACGTAGTCCGTCCGGTTGTCCGTAATCTCGGATGCGGCGGGGTTCTCCTGCGCGCGGACGAAATAATTGCTGCGGGGGTTGTAGTAGTTGGGGCTGCGGGTCAGCCCGGCCAGCATGGCGCACTCGCGCAGCGTCAGCTCGGAGAGCTCCTTGCCGAAGTAGCCGCGGGCAGCGACGTAGACGCCGTAGTAGTTGCCGCCCAGGAAGATGGTGTTGAGGTAGCTCTCCAGGATCTGGTCCTTCGTGTAGCGCGTCTCCAGCTGCATGGCCAGATAGGCCTCCTGCAGCTTGCGCTTGTAGCTCTGCTCGGTGGAAAGCAGGGTCTGCTTGATGAGCTGCTGGGTGATGGTGGATCCACCCTGGGTGGTGCCGCGGGTGAAGTTGGAGATCAGCGCGCCGGCGATGCGCTTGACGTCGATGCCGTTGTGCTCGAAAAAGCGCGCGTCCTCAACGGCGACAAACGCCTCCTGCAGCATCTTCGGCATATCGTCGATGGAGACGACCACGCGGTCCTGCGTCCCCTTGTAGTCGGTCAGCAGGTTGCCGTTCGCGTCGTAGATGAAGCTGGTCTTGTCCTGGTCGTCGATGGCGGCCAGGTCCAGGACGGGGGCCGTATCCACATACGCCTTGGCGATGCCGATGACGGCGCCGACGAGCGCGACGCATCCGCAAAGCACAAAAATGCCGAAGAGGCGCATAAAGGCGACGGCCACACAGAGCAGGAAGTTCGTCTCCTTCGTGCGCGGGACGAACAGGGACCGGCTCCGGGGGTGCATTTTGCGCGTCTCCGTCCTGGGCGTCTTGGATTCATTTCGGGCTTCGCCGGGCATAGTGTTCCTCCATGCGGATATCAGTTTGGTTTGCGGGTATTATAACACAGAAAGGCGAGATGGAAAAGCAGCGCACATTTCTCATTGGAAAAGGGCGCCGCAGTGTGTTACAATGGTGTAAAAGAAGGGACGTGAAGGCCTTGTACCGCTGGATCGACATCGGGCTCAATCTGTTCAGCCGCTCCTTCCCGGACCCGGAGAAGACCCTCCGGGAGGCGGAAGAGGCCGGCGTTTACTGCATCCTCACCGGCTCCGATGGGGAAGAAAACGAGAAGGTGGCGGACTTTGTGAGGACGCACGCGTGCCGCGGCACGGCGGGCATCCATCCGCACAACGCGCAAAGGGCGGTGCAGGCGGATTTTGAGCGCATCCGCCGCCTGGCGCTGGAGGAGACGGGGATTGTCGCCGTGGGGGAATGCGGCCTGGATTACGACCGCATGTTCTCGCCGCGGGAAGACCAGCTCTCCTGCCTTTCGCGCCATATTGAAATTGCGGAGGAGACGGGCAAGCCGATGTTTTTGCACGAACGCAGCGCGGCGGAGGAGTTCTGCGCCGTTTTCGCCTCCCATCCGCAGGTGTGCCGCCGCGCGGTCGTCCACTGCTTTACGGAAGGGCCGGAGGAACTGGAACGATTGCTTTCCATGGGCTTTATGATCGGTATCACGGGCTGGATCTGCGACGACCGGCGCGCACTCGCGCTGCGGGAAGCGGTCCGCCGGCTGCCTCTGGACCGGGTGATGCTGGAGACGGACGCGCCGTATCTGACCCCGCGTAACGTTCCGGGCCTGCCGCGGACGAACGTGCCGGCGAACATCCGCTACGTGGCGGAGACGCTCGCTTCGTACATGGGTGTGGAGCAGGAGGCGCTGGAGCGCAGCGCGCTGCAGAACACCGTGCGCTTTTTCTCCCTTGACGCGGAGGAACTGCATCGATGAAGGTACTGGATCTCGACATGGATTTCTTCCTGAGCGGCCCGTGCCCGCTGGCGAAAAAGGGCGAGCGCCCCGCGCCGGACAGCTGCACGGTCTGGAGCCCGGAGGCGGTCCGCGCCTTCCTGGAGGAGAATTGCGGGCTGTCGCGCGAAAACCCCGTGCCCGGGGCTGTCTTTGAAACGCACGACGGCGCGCTCGATTTCTGGCAGAGAGAGATGGACGGGGGGCTGCTCCGGGCACCTTTCGAATGCGTGCACGTGGATACGCATTCGGATTTGGCCTTCGGCCCGCCCGGGCCGGATTTCGTGCTGAAGGCCGTCATCAGCCGGAAACCCGCGCTGCGCGCGGCGACGGCGGCCTACCGCGAGGGCAGAAAGCTGGACGAGGCCAACTACCTGCTCTTCGCCTGCGGATACCGCTGGCTTTCCGGCCTCACCTACGTGCGCAACCCGCAGTCGCTCCGGGATGTGCCGCAGCGGATTGTGAACGACGAAGGGAACCTCTTCCTGCGCAGCGAGGTGTCCGCGCTGATGGAGGGCGTAAACGGCATGGAACCCGTGATCCCCTTCCGGCAGGTGGACGACTACAGGCAGTTTGAGGAGCGGGGGTTCGTGCTGGCGACGATGGCGCAGTCTCCGCGCTATGCGCCTGCCAAGGCGGATTTTATCCTGGATATCTTCCGGGAGTACATACGGGAACCATAAAACGCGGCGGATGCCGCAGATTCGGGAGGGACGGTTATGGACGCAAAGTCACAGCTGGAAGCGCTGTATGCGGAGTATAAAAAGACGGTGGAAAAGGTGGTAAAGGACGCCAGACCTTTTGCGGGCTTTATGGGGCTTGGCGGGGGTCCGAAGGACGATCCCTGCCACCGCAAATTCTATGAGGATGTCTGCCTGCTGACAGAGCGCCTGGCGCAGGAGGGGATGAGCGCCGCGGAGGCGAAGGACTGCACCTCGTACATCCTGGGCGCCCAGTGCGCGGAAGAGAAGGAAGGGCTGCTGTACTGGACGATGATGGCGGCCCACGGCGCGGTAAAGCCGCTTTTGCCGCTGCTGACAAGGGAGGACGCCGAGGCGCTGGCCGCGGATTACGAGCGGCAGGTGCCGCCGAAGGTGCGCATGCCGCTGCAGGAGGAAATCCTCACGGCGCTCCGCGGCGGAAAAGCGAAGAAGAAAAGCTGGTTCCCCTTCAAATAGAACACGGGCGTACCGCAAGATGCGGCACGCCCGTGTTTATGCATTTGGTTTTTCGCAGGCGAATCCGTCCCAGACGGGCCGGCCGGTGTAGTGCAGCGGCGAAAGCTCGCCGCGCAGCACGCGCAGCGCCGTGCCCGCCATGGCCTCCAGCTCGAACTCGCCGGGGTAGGCGACGACCGGGGCGATAAAGCCGCAGCGCTCGCGGATCGTCTGCTCGATCTCCGCAAAGCGCAGCAGCCCGCCGGTCAGGACGATGTCGTCCACCTGCCCGTACAGCACAGCCGCCATGGCGCCGATCTCCTTGCAGATCTGGTAGACCATCGCGTCCCAGACGAGCTTTGCGTACTCGTCGCCGGCCTCGATCCGGCGGTGCACCTCGTCCGCGTTGGAGGTGCCGAAGTGGCTGGAGAAGCCGCCGCCTTCCGTGCACAGCTGCAGCAGCTCCGCCGGGGTCTTGCGGGAGAGGTGCTCCACCACGTCGGTCACGGCCATGCCGCCCATGCGGGTGGGGGTGAAGGGCCCCTCGCCGCCGGCCGCGTTGTTGCCATCGATCATCCGGCCCTTTTCGTGCGCGGTGACGGAGATGCCGCCGTCGATATGGCAGACGATGAGGTTCATCTCCTCGTACCGGCGGCCCCGGAAGGCGGCATGCCTGCGCGCGGTTTCTTTCAGGTTGAGGGCGTGGGCGATGGCGCGCCGGTGCACGCCGCGCAGGCCGGTCACCCGCGCCAGGTCGCAGAGCTCGTCCACGACGGTTGGGTCCAGGGTGAAGACGCGGCCGCCGTACTCCTTCTGCAGTTCGGCGGCCAGCTGAACGCCCAGATTGGAGACGTGGTTGAGCCGGCCGCGGGATTCCCGCGTGTGGCGCACGAGCAGCTCGTCCACCTCGTAGATGCCGCTGGCGACGGGATAGGAGCTGCCGCCGCGCCCCACGATGGCGTCGATGCCCGTCAGGTCGATCGCGTTTTCAGCGAGAAAATCGCGGATGACGCGCATGCGGTAGGGCAGCTGGGCGTTGATGGTTTCAAACTTCAGCAGCTCCGCCGAATCGTGGAAGACGTTTTCCGAGAAGACTTTGCGCTCGTTTTCAAACAGCGCGAGCTTGGTGGAGGTGGAGCCGGGGTTGATGACGAAGATGCGGTAGACTTTGTTTTGCATGGGTATTCCTTCTTTTAAAACGGTCTTTGACAGTAAGAAATCGTCCGGCTTGCGCCGGACGATGAAAGAGCGGTGCGGATATCAGACGCCGGGATTCTCCGCCGCGTCGGGGATCGCTTCTTCCTCCGCAGGGGCATTCAGGCGCTGGATGAACTCCAGAACCTCGGGCGGCGCGATCTCGGAGAAGGAGCTGACGAGATCCTGTACGCCGGTCATCGCTTCGACCAGAAGGGCGCTCTGGGTATCCTCGTCCATCTCCTCCACCGGATAGACGGTGAGGGCGGCGACGCCTTCCGCGTCATACCCGACGGGGACGGAGTAGAGGTAGATGTTCAGGTCGTTCAGGCCGTTGTCGGGGGCGGCGAAGTGTATGCTCGTCTCCTGCTCGAAGATGCTGGCGCTGCTCGGACGGATTTCGTTTGCGACGACGAAGCTGAAGTTCGCTTTCGCCACGTCGTCCTCCTTCACGGAAGTGCTGCCTTCCGCATAAGAGGTTTCGCCGCCCTGGGCGTTCAGCTTGTTGTAACCGCTGGCTTCCTCGGTGGTGACCAGGACGCTTTCTTCCTGCTCGGCAGTCACTTCCTCTTTGACGTAGATCTGGTAGCCGGGGAGACCGTCGTCGAAGGTCGCGGGCGTCCTGCTGAGAATGTAGTGCATACCGCCGGACGCGTCGTCGCCGTCGTAATTCAGCACGAACTCGGCGTCGAAGGCTTTCGGGTCGGACGGATCGAGCGTGAGCGCGAGCTCAGCGCCGAAGGGCTGCGCCGTTTCGCCGTCTTTGTTCTGCATCGCGAAGGCGAGCAAGTGGTAAGCGTTTTCCGCGTCGCCGGGCTCGGCGATGCAGGCGAAGGTGTCCCGCGTGTTCTCCGCTTCGTTGAGGTCGCTGAGCAGGAGATAGGCGGGCAGGATGGCGTCGCTGTAGCCAATCTCGAAATGCAGCGTATCGCCGTCGCCGCCCGTACGCAGGGACTCGGCGCTCTCGCGCATCTTGCCCAGCAGCTCGTCCTTGGGGAAATCGACGTCGTACTTGGCAGCGAGGGCGGGCAGGTTTTCATCCTGCTCAAGGGTATCGGCCAGCGCATCCGTAAGCGCTGCGAAGTCGGCGGGGGTCAACTTCCAGATCATCGCGTGGTCGACGGCAGGGAAGGAGCCTTCCGCCGCGACGGCCTCCTGCTGCTCGACGGGCAGGTTCTGCACGAAGTTCATCACGACGCCGAGGTAGGGCGTGGCCGCGTCTCCCAGCGCCTGCAGAACCTCGGACGCCTTCTCCTGGAAATCGGCGAGCATGGCTTCAAAGTCGGCGTCTTCCAACTCCTTCAGCCGATCGATCTGCTCCTGCGGGACGCCGAGGAGCGTCAGCAGGGTTTCCCACTTGACGGTGATGCGCTTGCCCTCGATGAGGCTGCTTTCGAGGCTGAAGCCGTCGTTGCTGAGCATCGCGCTGACGTCCGCCCCGATGCTGTTTGCGGCGTCGCCGTAATCGCCGGCGATCTCCACGCGCAGGCCGTCGGAGACGGAGCCGCCCGCCACGTACAAGGTCAGGCCGGACAGCAGCTTTTCGACGGCCGCGATGTCGGCGGCATACTCTGCGCCGAGGGCGTCGTCTTCCATGTCGAGCGCTACGTTGAAGTTGTAGGAGATCATGTTGCCGGTCTTCAGCGCTTCGGCCTTCAACTGGTTGGTGATCTCACCGGGGGTGTAAGAAACTGCGGGTTCTTCCGCAAGCCCCGTCACGCCAAGAAGGAGACAGAAGGCGAGGAAAAGTGCCGGAAGAATCTTTTTCATGCGGAACCTCCTTTTGATCCGGTCAGAATAGAGGAAAGTTGAACGATGTTACAGATTCAGTATAGCATATCTGTGCAATAAACACAACACTCTGTTATGCCAAATAACGAAGGTGTTTTGAAGATCAGGAAAGGGAGACGACCTCCACTTCGTGGTCAAAACGGTCGCCGAGAAAACGTTCTGCAACCTCTTCAAAGCCTTCTTTTCCGCCTGTAACGCAGTAAACCTGGGACGGCTCTCCACTATTGTCTGCAAGGAGGTCCTGCCCGCGCAGCAAATCCTCCAAAGCGGCGACGGCGGATTTGGAGGTGTCGATGAGCAGCGTGTCGGGGACGAGCTGGCCGATGGTCGCCTTGAGGACGGGGAAATGCGTGCACCCGAGGATGATGACGTCGGCGCCGAAGGCCTTGACGGGGGCCAGGTACTCCTCGGCGAACAGCGTGGCCGCCGGATCGCCGGGGCGGATGTAGCCGTTTTCGACGAGCGGCACGAACATGGGGCAGGGAACGCCCAGCGTCTCGGCCCCGGGGCGGATGCGGCGGATGGCGCGGGGGAAGGCGCCGCTGCGGGTCGTGGCGCCGGTGCCCAGTATGGCGATCTTTCCGTTGCGGGTGGCGCGGGCGGCTTCGGCCGCTGCGGGTTCCACAACGCCCAGGATGGGCACGGGGCACTCGCGCCTGAGATCGTCCAAGGCGGCGGCGCTGACCGTTCCGCAGGCCACGAGGACGGCTTTGACGTCTTGCCGCAGGACGAAGGCGAGGTCCTCCCGCGCGTAGCGCAGGAGCGTTTCGCGGTCCCGGGTACCGTAGGGCATGCGGGCTTCGTCGCCCAGATACAGGATGTTCTCGTTCGGGCAGCGGCGCATAAGCGCGCGCACGGCGCTGAGCCCGCCAACGCCCGAATCAAAAATGCCGATCGGCCGGTTATCCATTTCCCAGACCTCCGTCAAAGTTTTTTCGGCGAACAGTATAGCAGGATGACCGGTTTTCTTCAAGAAATGTGCGCGAAACGGGATAAAAACGTGGAACCGTGCGTCTCATTATTGTATAATACAAGCTATAACAGACCATGCGAAAAGAGGGGACGGATATGAAAAAGACTGTTCAGGCGATGATACTCGTTGTGCTGCTGTCGGTTTTATCTGCGGTGCAGGCGGATACGACGGGGTACGGCTATGTCTCCGGGGACCATCAGGGCACGCTGTCCAGGGCGTATGAAGCGGTCGTCGTTTCCAAGAGCGTGACGATCCGCAGCAAGGCGAGCTACAGCGGCTCAAGCCTGGGCAGCGCCTCCAACGGAGACGTGCTGACGGTGCTGGACGACAGCGACCGGACGTGGGTGTACGTCCGCGCAAAGCTGAAGAACAAGACGGTGGAAGGCTGGGTGCTGCGCAGCTACATCGTCGTGCAGCCGCTGAGCCTGACGCTGAGGAAGAGCAACACGCCGGCCTACAGCGCGCCCACGAAGGCCAGCAAGCTGGTGGGCAGCCTGCCGGCCTACACGCGGCTGGAGGTGCTGGGCACCTACGACCAGTATTACGTGGTGAGCCTGCGGCAGGCCTCGGCCTTCATCGCGATGGGGACGGACGTGTGGACGTCGTGGGACGTCGAGAACCTGTTTGCGGCCGCAAGCGGCGCAGCCGTGACGACGAAAAA
The DNA here is from genome assembly GCA_902781095.1 of uncultured Eubacteriales bacterium. Lineage (GTDB taxonomy): Bacteria > Bacillota > Clostridia > Christensenellales > Aristaeellaceae > Ventricola. The sequence continues at coordinate 85,533 of CACZHW010000010.1, read as the reverse complement.
AACGAAGACGCGCTCCGGCCCAGGGGAAAGCTGGGCGGAAGGACCCTCCGTCGCCGCCGGTACGGAGCTGACCATCAGCTGGGAGGAGGACGGCTGGATTCCCGCGCTTTATGACGACCAGCTCGTCTATCTGGATTCGGACGACGTGCGCATCCTTCAGCCGGTCCGCACAAAATCCGCCTCTCCGTCTTCCGGCGGCGCGCGGCAGGAGGATACGGTGAACGGACAGACGATCACGCTGCCAGCAGGAGACGGCGTCACCCTCGTCTACTGGGCGCAGGAGGATCCGTACGGCAGCGAGCCCCGGACCTCCGGCACGCTGTCGCTGACGCAGGCGGCGGAGCAGGCGGTGCGGGTGCTGTGCCAGCGCTACGGGATCAGCCGGCGGGATCTCAAGGGGTACGACCTGCGCTACAGCTTCCACTCCAGCGCCTACCGCGCCTACGGCAGCCGCGATCCCTACTGGGTCATCTACTTCTGGGGCGGGGATGAGGAAGGTGTGGTCTGGATGGCCGCGGTGAATGCGGCAAACGGCACGGTCTTCGAGGCCTCCGGCCCGGACGACGGGAACGGGTGAGGTTTCATATCTATATAAACCATGAGCGTAAAGCGCACCCCGGCGTCCGCAAGACGGAATCCGGGGTGTGTTCTTGTTGCGGAAGGCAGCAGGGCGGCGGTTGTCAGAAGACCGGATCTTGTATGTTATCTTGACTGGTTTCCTGCCCTGCGGCCTTTTTTCACACACGAATCCTTGCAACCTGAAAGACAATTTGATACAATAGGCGCGATTCCGGCCGGAACCCCCTGCGGGACGGACCGGAGGGCCGGCAATTCACGACGCCGAAAGGCTGGGACCAGTCGGGCATCCAAGGGAGCCCGAACGGAGGAACCAAAATGAAACAGAATAACACGAAACGCACGAACCGCTTTAACCTGCAGTGGATGACGGGCACCGCGCTGATGATCGCCGTGGTGCTGGTGCTGGGCTCCACGCCGCTGGGGCGCATTACGATGCCCTTCCTTACGGCTACGACGCTGCACATCCCCGTGATCATCGCAGCCCTCGTACTGGGGTGGGAATCGGGCATGCTGACGGGCCTCGCCTTCGGCATCCACAGCCTCATCAGCAACCTTTCGGGCGCTTCGTTTTTTGCGCCCTTCTTCATCAACCCGCTCGTCTCGGTGCTGCCGCGCGTGCTCTTCCCGTTCTTCGTGTGGCTGATCGCCGAGGGCGTAAAGCGCGTGACGGCGAGGGTAAAGGGCGGAAACTACATCGCCTGTGTGGTCTCCAGCTTTCTGGGCACCTGCCTGCACACGACGATGGTGATGGGCATGATTTACCTGCTCAACGCCGCAAAGATTACCGCCATGCTGGGCAACGCGAACGTGCCCGGCGCCATCGCGGAACGGGGCGTGGGCATGGGCATCGCGGTGCTGGGGGCGACCAACGGCATCCCGGAGGCGATCGTGGCCGCCGTCATCGCGCCGGCGATCGCCGCCGCGCTGGGCCGGGCGATCGGCCGCCGGGGACAAATCCGCTGAAAGGAAACGGAGAAGCATCATGATCTTTGTAATGGACGTCGGCAACACGAACATCAAGACGGCCGTCTTTGACGGGGAGCGCATGGTAAAGCGGTGGCGCTGCGCCACGAGTCTTACGATGACCTCCGATCAGTACGGCATCGTGATGGCGGACCTGTTCCGCTACCACGGTCTGGACATGCGCTCGATTACCGGGATCATGATCTCCTCCGTCGTGCCCACGATCAACTACACGATCGAGCACATGTGCCGCGATTACTTCGGGATCGAACCGCGGCTGCTCGTGCCGGGGATGAAGACCGGCCTCAACATCCGCTATGAAAATCCGAGGGAGCTGGGCAGCGACCGCATCGCCAACGCGGTGGCGGCGCTGGCGCTCTACGGCGGGCCGTGCATCTTTATCGATTTCGGCACGGCGACGACCTACGGCGTGCTTTCCGACCGCAACGAGTTTCTGGGCGGCGCCATCGGCCCCGGGCTGCGGATGATGAACCGTGCGCTCTCCACGGGCACGGCCAAGCTGCCGTCCATCGAGCTGACCCTGCCGGAGACGACCATCGGTCGCACGACGGTCACCAACATCCAGTCGGGCATCCTGTACGGGTACATCGGCTCCATCGAACGCATCGTGAACCAGATGAAGCGGGAGATGGGGAAGGAGAACGTGCGCGTCGTCGCCACGGGCGGCATGGCGTACCTGGTCGCGGAGAACTCGGAGGTCATCGACGAGATCAACCCCGATCTGACGCTGACGGGGCTGCGCATGATTTACGAAAAAAATCTCTGACGGAGGTGGCGGAGCTTGAAGACGGTCCGTGTGGGTTTTCTGGGCTGCGGCAATATCGGCTGCGGCGTCTACGGCGTATTGAAAGAGCAGGCGGACAGGATTGCGCAGGACGAAGGGCTTCGCTTTGAAGTGGGCCCCATCCTCGTGCGGGACAAGGCAAAGAAGCGGAAGTCCGACATCCCGTCTGCGCTGTTGACTGAGCGGCCAGAGGACGTGACGGACAACCCGGACATCGACGTCGTGGCGGAGTTCATGGGCGGCGTCGAGCCGGCGGCTTCCCTGATCATCCGCGCGCTGCGGGGGGGCAGGACGGTCGTGACGGCCAACAAGGCGGCCCTGGCGACGCGGTGGAACGACATCCTGGCCGCGGCGAAAGAGGGCGGCGCCGGGCTGCTGTTTGAGGCCAGCGTGGGCGGCGCGATCCCGGTGATCCGCAGCCTGACGGATTCCCTGCAGGCGAACGAGATCCGCTCTATCTCCGGCATCGTCAACGGCACGACCAACTACATCCTGACCCGGATGGCAGACGCAGGCCTCTCCTATGCGCAGGCGCTGCAGGAAGCGCAGCAGCTGGGCTATGCGGAGCCGGACCCCGCGGCAGACGTCGAGGGGTACGACCCGGTTTACAAGCTTTCCATCCTCGCGACGCTGGCTTTCCGGCAGCACGTACCGCCGGAGGCGATCGCAAGGGAGGGCATCACGGCGGTGACCGCGTCGGACATCGCGGCCGCAAGGGAGGCGGGCTGCGCCGTCAAACTGCTGGCCACGGCCAAACGGGCGGGCGGCCGCATCCTGGCCGCCGTCCGGCCGGAGCGGGTGCCGGTTTCGCATCCGCTCTGCGGCGTGAAGGACGCGTTCAACGCGGTCTTCATCGACGGCAGCGCCTGCGGGGAGATGATGCTCTACGGGCGCGGCGCGGGCGACAGGCCGACGGCCAGCGCGGTGGTGTCGGACCTCATCCGGGCAGGCCACGGCGGCCTCCGGCTCCCGCCGGTTCACGGCGAGGCGGAGGTTTGCGGCGGACTGCCCGCGGACGGGATTGACGATGAATGAAGATTGTAAAAAGTGCACAAAATACGCTGAAATCCGGAACGGAACAAGCCCCCGAAAGGGGCTTTTTTTTTCGACGGATGTCGCTCTACGTGTTTTTTTGAGAAGAACTGACTCAAATTAAAGGCTGGTATTTTACAGCCCTTTCAAATCCCGGAGCGGTTTTGGAGCTGCTTCATTTTTGTGAAAAGTCATGCCTTGCCGCGTTTTCTGGCAAACGCTATAATAATCACAACAAGATGCGTGGCTGTGCGTCAAGAGCTGCGCAAAAGAGTTGGAGGAGGAAAATCGTATGGCAAGTTTGAAGCTCGACCACATCTATAAGATCTATTCCGGCAACGTCACTGCGGTATCCGATTTCTGCCTGGACATCGAGGACAAGGAGTTCATCGTCCTGGTCGGCCCGTCCGGCTGCGGCAAGTCCACCACGCTGCGCATGGTCGCGGGCCTGGAGGAAATTTCCGCCGGCGATCTGTTCATCGGCGACCGCCGCGTGAACGACGTGGCCCCGAAGGACCGCGACATCGCCATGGTGTTCCAGAACTACGCGCTGTATCCGCACATGACGGTTTACGACAACATGGCGTTCGGCCTGAAGCTGCGCAAGAAGCCCAAGGAGGAGATCGACAAGCTGGTCCGCGAGGCGGCCAAGATCCTGTCCATCGAGCAGCTGCTCAACCGTAAGCCGAAGGCTCTTTCCGGCGGCCAGCGTCAGCGCGTCGCCCTGGGCCGTGCCATCGTCCGCGACCCCAAGGTCTTCCTGATGGACGAGCCTCTGTCCAACCTGGACGCCAAGCTGCGCGTGCAGATGCGTACCGAGATCACCAAGCTGCACCAGCGCCTGCAGACCACCTTCATCTACGTCACGCATGACCAGACCGAGGCCATGACGATGGGCACCCGTATCGTGGTTATGAAGGACGGCTTCATCCAGCAGGTCGACACCCCGCAGAACCTGTACGATTATCCGGCGAACCTGTTCGTCGGCTCCTTCATCGGCAGCCCGCAGATGAACTTCTTCAACGCCAAGCTGGTCGCGCGCGACGGCGGCGTGTGGGCTGAATTCGGCTCCAACGCCATCCGCGTGCCGGATTCCAAGATCCGCCTGCTGACCGACGAGAGCTACATCGGCAAGGAAGTCGTCATGGGCATCCGTCCCGAGAACATCCACGACGAGGAGCGCTTCCTCTCCGTGGCGGACGGCAATCTGGTCGAGGCGAAGGTTGAGGTCACCGAGCTGATGGGCTCCGAGACCTACCTCTACCTCAAGAACGACGCCAAGGAAGGAAACATCGTCGCCCGCGTCGATCCGCGCAGCACGTCCCACATGGGCGACACCATCAAGGTCGCCTTCGAGACCAGCCGCCTGCACTTCTTCGACAAGGACACCGAGAAGACCATCCTGCGCCGTCCCGACTGATTCCGGGATACGGACGGAAGAGACTGAAAGTAGAGAGGCCCGCACCAACAATCGGTGCGGGCCTCTTTTTTGTCATTTTTGGAGAAGTAAGTCGAAAAAGATGGACAAAAAACGAAAAATTATTTCGTCAGGAAACTGGACATTTGGCTATTTGTCGGATATAATAAGCCGGTTTCGATAGTGTGTGCATGTGCCCGAGAAAGGATGATAGATATGGATTCCCAGCTTCTCAGCAGAATTGAAAGCGCCCGCTGTTCCCTCATGGCGAAGGACCGCATCCGCGTGCTGGATGCGGAGGGCAATATTCTGCTGCCCGCCGGTGAGACCGGACGGGTCAGCATTCCGGAGTACTTCACCCTGTCCGACGTACAGGACAGACCCTATTTCGGCGAGAACAACACCTTCCTCAAGGTGGACGTGACGCCGCCCATCGTGCTGTGCATCGATGACCACGGCCCGGTGGAGACCGACTTCCTCGTGCTGCTGGCGGAGCTCATCAAGCAGTTCAACCACGAGCCGGTGACCATCCAGAACCAGTACGAGGTCTACAAGCGCGTGCTGCTGGAGGAACTGATGGCCTCCGAGGTCGAAGCGCTGGCCAGCGAGCACCAGATCGAGATGGAGCAGGAGCGCTGCGTGCTGACCTTCCAGATCGTGGCGACCGAATCGCAGTCCGCCAAGGAGATGCTGGAGCCGATCCTGCGCGAGCAGAAGGCCAAGGACGACCGCTTCGTGGAGATGGACCGTCACACCGTCGTGCTGCTCAAGAGCATGGAGGAGATCGACGGGTTTGACCACGACATGCGGGATCTGGCGGAGCGCATCAGCCAGGACCTCTCCATGGAGACGGGCAAGAGCTGCATCATCGGCATCGGCGAGCCGCGCCGCACGCTGGCGGAAATCGGCGAGAGCTACCGCGAGTCCCGCAGGGCGGTGGAAGTGGGCCGCATCTTCCTGCCGGACGAGCACATCTACCTCTACCGCAGCCTGGTGCTGGAGCGCTTCCTCATGGATACGCCGCGCGAAACCGGCGCCCGGTACCACAGCATCCTGTTCAACCGCAAGAACGCGCGCCTGTTTAACGAAGAGATGCTGCACACCATCGAAATGTTCTTCGCGAAAGACCTCAATCTTTCCGATACGGCGCGTCAGCTCTACATCCACAGGAACACGCTCGTCTACCGCCTCGACAAGGTGCAGCGCCAGACAGGGCTGGATCTGCGCAAGTTCGACGACGCGGTGACCTTCAAGATGATGCTCCTGCTCGGCAAGAGCGGGCAGGACAAGCCACGTCCCGTATATTGAGTAAGGTGCGTTTCCCGGACCGGCCTTCCGGCCGGTCTCTTTCGTTTCGAAAGGAGCGATGCAAATTGAAAAAAGGGCTTTGCCTCGCCGCGGCCGTGCTGACGCTTCTGATTGCGGCCGGCGCGCAGGCTGTCACCTCCTCCGGGTTTCCGTGGAGCCAGACCGGGGAAACGGTGACCATCACGAAGGAAGAGTACGAGCGGCTGCTCCAGTATGAAAAACTGGACATGCTCATGCAGATCGTGGACGCCTATTACTACGAGGAACCGGACCATGCGGCGATGCTGGACGGGGCCGCGACAGGCCTTATGAAGGGCATCGGCGACGTGTACAGCGTGTACTACACCAAGGAAGAGATGGCCAAGTTCAACGAGGAGACCGAGGGCGTCTACGCCGGCATCGGCTGCCAGCTGCTCGCGGATCCGTCGGACGAACTGATCACCGTCACGCGCGTCTTCAAGGGAAGCCCCGCGGAGGCGGCCGGCGTCCGCGCCGGGGACAAGATCGTCTACGTCAACGACACGTACTACTCCGCCTACGAGATGGACGAGGCGGTGAGCCAGATGCGCGGTACGCCCGGCGAAAGCGTCAAGGTCACCGTGCTGCGCGACCTGGAGACGGTGGACTTTGACATCGTGCGCCAGCAGGTGACCATCAACTACGTGGAATATGAGATTCTGGAGGACGTGAACCTCGGCTACGTCATCGTCTACGATTTCCTGGGAGACGCGTACGAGGGCTTCGCGGAGGCGGTGAATCTCTTCCGCGAGACCGGCGTGGACGGCATGATCATCGACCTGCGCAACAACGGCGGCGGCCTGGTGGATACCTGCGTGTCCATGGCGGACCTCATCCTGCCGACGGGCACCGTCGTGTCCATGCGGGACAAAGACGGCCGCGAAACGCGGGAGACCATCGACGGCGAGTACTACGACGTGCCGATGGCCGTGCTGGTCAACGGGTATTCGGCCAGCGCGTCGGAGATCCTGGCGGGGGCCATCCGCGACTATCAGGCGGGCATCCTCGTTGGACAGAAGACCTTCGGCAAAGGCGTGGTCCAGAGCTCGCTGGAGTTTATGGACGGCAGCGGAATGAAGGTGACGACCGCGCGTTACTACACGCCCTCCGGGGAGTGTATCCACGGCACCGGCATCGAACCGGACATCACGGCGGAGCTGGACGAGGACGCGGTGACGCGCTACGGCATCAACAACCTGCCGCACGATCATGATGCACAGCTGCAGGCGGCCATCAAGGCGCTGACGGGCGGCACGCAGCAGGCTGAGCCGGAGCAGGAAGAAGAGCTGGACGATGCGGCCTGAGGGCGAGGGAAACTGAAAACGGGAGCCTCCGGACACGGGGGCTCTTGTCCTGTCCGCGGGGCTATGCTATACTTTTACAGATATAAAAGACACAGCGCTGTTATTAAGAAGAGCGGGGGTGAGCGGATTGCCGAAGGTCAGCGTGATCGTGCCCGTCTATCAGGTGGAGGCCTATCTTGCGGAGTGCCTGGACAGCATACTGGCGGGCACTTTCGGCGATTACGAGCTCATCCTGGTCGACGACGGCACGAAGGACAACTGTCCGGCGATCATGGATGCGTATGCGGCGAAGGACAGCCGGATCCGCCTGCTGCACAAGGAAAACGGCGGGCTCTCTAGCGCCAGAAACGCCGGCCTTGAGGTGGCGCAGGGGAAATACGTCGCTTTCGTGGATTCGGATGACCGGGTGACGCCGGGCTTTTTGGAGGATACGGTGCGTGCGGCGGAGGAGACCGGCGCGGAACTCGTCCTCTTCAACTATCGCAAATTCGACGAAAACGGCCTGCGCGCGCCGGAGCTGCCGATGACGGACGAGGTGCTGGACCTTCGCGGAAAGAAACTTCGCGACTACCTGTACCGCCGGTGGCTGCCCTACGTGCACGGGCAGGAGGCGTGGTGCAGGCTCTACCGCAGAAGCGTCATCGAAGAAAACGGACTGCGCTTTGCGCCCAACGACGAGGTGTTCGCGGAGGACACGCTGTTTTCCGCCATGATGCTGATGCATACGAGGCGGCTGGCCGCCCTGAAGAACGCCTACGTGGAATACCGCCAGCGCGGCGACTCGCTGATGGCGATGAAAAAGCCGCGTCTGGCGGCGCGGCTGATGAACCTGTCCGTCTGCCTCTCGCGCTACGTGCGGGAGACGGGGCACGGCGAGGTGCTGAAAAACGTGATCCCGTTCCTCTGCTACGACAAGCTGATCTGCAAGGGCATCCGTTACGATCCCAGCCCGGACGACGTGCGCGCGGCCATGCGCGCTTACGCCGGCGACGGCGAGATGCGGCGCATTCTGCGGGCGCTGGCGGGTCCCGGGCCGTTTGCCGAGTATACGCTGCACACGGGCAGGGGATGGCGCACGCAGGTGCGCGGCAGACAGTTCGCCGGCGCCTGGCTTGCGGGCGACATTGACCGGGCGCTCGCCTTCGTCGAAAGGGCGGATGAGGCATGAAGGTCAGCGTAATCGTCCCGTGCTACAACGCACAGGCGTATCTTGCGCAGTGCCTCAATTCACTGAGAAAGCAGACGATGACGGACTTTGAAGCGCTGCTGGTCGACGACGGTTCGGACGATCAAACGCCCGGGATCCTGGCGGATGCCGCGGCTGAGGACGCGCGCCTTACCGTGCTGCGGCAGGCGAACGCGGGGGTTTCCGCGGCGCGCAACCGAGCGCTCCGGCAGGCGCGCGGGGAATGGGTGTTCTTTCTGGACGCGGACGACCTGCTCCCGAAGGACGCGCTGCAGAATCTACTTGCAGCCGCGGCGGAGGGCGTGGACCTCGTCGTGGGCACGCACGCCCTGCTGTTCGAAGGGGGGCGGCAGACGGTCCTGCCGGAGGGCCGCTGGCCGAAGCTGGCCGGTGAAGAGCGGCGGCGGGCCGCGGCGCTCCGCCTCATCGAAGGGGACAGCGTGCTCAACATCATGTGCAACAAGCTGCACCGGCGGAGCCTGCTGCAGCGGGAAGGGATAGAGCTGGCGGAGGACCTGCGCGTGGCGGAGGACAACCTCTTCAACCTGGAGGCGGTGCTCTGCGGGAGCGGGATCGCCTATGTGCCGTCCGTGACCTATCTGTACCGGATGCACGAAGCGTCCGCCATGCACAGGCAGCGGGGCACGCAGTTTGACATACACCTGCCGTGGCTGCGGCGGATGGACGAAATGCTGCGCCGCCGGGGCGTCATGGAGGCGTACTACGGCGCATACGTGGACAGCGTGGTACTCCGGCTGTACAAGGACGGCGGCGTGCCGGGCGTTTGGCGCGGCTGGAAGACGGAAGCCCTGCCGCTGGCAGAACAGCCGGAACTGGATGAGACGAGGATGTCCGCGGCGGACAGGCGGCTGCACCGGTTGGTATCCGGGGGGCTGTATCCTGCGGCATATCCGTTGATCGCGGCGGTGCAGATTGCGCGGCGGAAAGCGGGACGCCTGCGCGGCGGATGAAGGGAGGGGGAAGGCGCATGCCGAAGGTCAGCGTAATCATGCCCTGCTATAAAAACCGGCAGACGCTCACGGAAGCGGTCCTCAGCGTGCAGCGGCAGAGCGAGGCCGATTGGGAGCTGATCGCGGTGGATGACGGCTCCCCCGAGCGGGACGGCGAGCTGCTCCTGCAGCTGGCCGCCGCGGAGCCGCGCCTGCGCGTGCTGAGACAGGAAAACGCGGGGGTTTCCGCGGCGCGCAACGCCGGCATTCTGAAAGCCGCGGGGGACTGGCTGTTCTTCCTGGACGCGGACGACCGCCTGGAACCGGACGCGCTGGGGACGCTGCTCTCCCTGGCGGACGATCAGACGGACATCGTCTGCGGCGCTTACCGGCTGCTGGACCGCGAAACGGGGAAGGCGGTGGACGTGCGTTGCACGGACGGACCGCTTTCGGCCGTTCAGGAGAGCCTCATCCGGGGGGACAGCGCGCTCAACAGCATGTGCGCGAGGCTCTACCGCCGCCGGATGATCGAAGCGCACGGGATCCTCGCGCCCGCCGGCATCGCCGTGGGGGAGGACGTGCTGTTCAACCTGGAGGCTTTTTCGGCGGCGCGCGCCTGGAAGATGACGGAACAGATCGTTTATATCTACGATTACGGCGGCGATTCCGCGATGGTGCGGGCGAGGCAGGACGTTTACCGCAAGAGCCTGCCGATGCTGCTGGGCATCGGCGCGTTCCTCAGGCGGGAAGGGCTGGCGACGGCCCGCTTCCGCGCCCATATCGACGCGTGGCTGCGCATGCTCCGCGCGGACAGGGGTAGGCTGCGGGCTGCCCTGGCGTTCGACCGCGGCGTGGTGAAGGAAATCACGCGGGATGTCGATCCCGCGAAGCTTTCGGGCAAGGAGCGGCTTTATTACCATGCGCTGCGCCTGTGCCCGCCCAGCAGCATCCTGCTGCCATAACGAGAGGAAGAAGGAGAGAACATGGGGGAGCGGCCCGAGATCAGCGTCATCGTGCCCTGCTACAATGCAGAGCGCTATCTCTCGCTTTGCCTGTCCAGCCTGGCTGCGCAGCATGCGCCGGACATCGAAATGATCCTGATCGACGACGGTTCCACGGACGCCACGGGCGCGATCCTGGACCGGTTTGCCGAAACGGAGGCGCGCGCAATCGTCGTGCACGTGGCCAACGAGGGCGTCAGCGCGGCGCGCAACCGGGGAATTGACCGGGCGAGAGGGCGCTATATCGCCTTCATGGATGCGGACGACGCCCTGGAGGAGGGCGCGCTGTTCGCGCTGTGGCGCACGGCCGTTCACAGCGGCGCGCAGATCGTCTCCGCGGAGCACACGCTCTTCGATATGCGGGAAAACAGGCGCGTTCCGGTGCAGCTGCCGCCGGTGCCGCAGCAGCCGTCGGAGATCGTGCGGGAAATCATCCACATGCACCGGATTTACAACAACCTGTGGAACAAGCTGTACGATGCGAGGCTCTTCTCCGGCGGCCTGCGGCTCGACGAAGGGGTGCACATCGGAGAGGACGCGCTGCTCAATCTGCAGCTCTATCACCGGGCTAAGCGCGTTACGCATCTTGCGGAGCGGACGTACGTCTACCGCGTGCACGACGCCTCGGCCATGGCCTCCATCTCCGGCTACAGCGAGGCGCATCAGCCGATGCTTCGCTCCATGAGCCGGATCCTGACGCAGGAGGGCATCAAGGAGCTGTACTTTAGGGATTTCCTGATGAGCGCCGTGTGGATCGACGAAAAGGAAAAGGGCATCCGCGCGTGCATGCGCACGTTCAACCGGCGGGTGAGGCCCGTGGTGCTGGAGGGGCTGGACGAGGGGCGGATTTCCGTGACGGACAGGCGCCTGTACCGCATCGTGTGCCGGGGCTGGTTCCCGCTGTGGTATACGGCGCAGCGCGTAAACGAAAAGCTTCATGGCAGGAAGGGGAGCCGGCGGGGATGAAGAAGGTACTGCTGTACAACCACTCCGGTTGCGGGAACAGGGGCTGCGAGGCGATCGTGCGCTCGACTGCCGCGCTGCTGCGGGACGGCGGAGCGGAGCGGATCTGGCTCTCCTCCGGCGAGCCTGCTTATGACGCTGGCCTCGGGCTTTCGGACGTGGACAAGGTCCTCTCCCCGGTCATCTCGCCGTACAGCGTGAGAAGGCTCGTCAACAGCGTGGGGTTCCGGCTCGGCATGCCCAGGGAACACGAGGTGGCCAGGCGGTACGCGCCGGTCATCGCCGCCGGAAGGCGCTGCGGCGTCTGCCTTTCCGTCGGCGGGGACACCTACTGCTACAATCCGCAGGAGCACATGCGGGTGATCAACGCCAGGCTGAAGCGCGCCGGTGTTCCGCTGGTGCTCTGGGGCGCGTCCGTTGATCCCGAGCTGCTGACGCCCGCGATGATAGAGGACCTTTCCGCATACGACCTCATCGTGGCGCGGGAATCCGTAAGCGCGCAGGCGCTGCGGGAAAAAGGCCTGCGTGTGCTTCTGTGGCGGGACCCGGCTTTTTCCCTTCCGCAGGTGCAGCTCCCGCTGCCGGAGGGCTGGCGGGAGGGAAAGACGATGGGCCTCAACGTCAGCCCGCTGGTGCTGGACAGGATGGGCGAGCGGGAGGAGGGCATCCGCCTGTTCGCCGCGTTTATCAGGCACGTGCTGCGCACGACGGATCTCACGGTGGCGCTGTTTTCGCACGTGCTGTGGCCGCATGACGATGACCGGAGCGTCGTGCGCGCGCTGAAAGCGGCTTACGCTGAGGACCCCCGGGTCATCTGCCTGCCGGGGGAGCCGGGGGCACGGGAGATCAAAGGCACTATCTCGCGGATGCGCCTGCTGGTCACGGCCAGGACGCACGCCTCCATCGCGGCCTACTCCACGGGCGTCCCGACGCTGGTCATCGGCTATTCCGTCAAAGCGAGGGGGATCGCCCGCGACCTGTACGGGGAGGAAGGCGGCCACCTGCTGGAGAGCCGGACGCTGACACTGCCGGCGCTGGAGGCGGCCTTTGACGTACTGGCGGAGCGCGGGGAGGCGGAACGCGCCCTCCTCGCCCGGCGCCTGCCCGATTATCTGAAGGACGCGGAGGGCGCCCTGCGGGCGGTGGCGGAACTGGCGAAGGACTGAGGAGGGGACCATGAGAAAGACGGTGAGGAGCGAGGCATCGGCGTGCACGGGGTGCGGTGCGTGCGTTTCGGTCTGCCCCAGGGGTGCCATCGCGATGAAGCCGGACGGCGAAGGGTTCCTGTATCCGGCTGTGGACGGGACGCTCTGCGTGGAATGCGACCTCTGCGAGAAGCGGTGCCCGGCCGGGAAAGCGCACAAGACGGGGAACCCCGGCGCGTTCGGCGTAAAGAATACGCAGGAGGACGTCCGGGCCGCTTCCTCCTCCGGCGGCGTCTTCTCCGCGCTGGCCGGGGCAGTGCTCGCGCGCGGCGGGGCGGTCTTCGGCGCGGTCTTCGGGGACGGCTTTTCGGTGGAGCACGTGGGCGCAGTCACGAAAGACGGGCTGCTGCCGATGCGGGGATCCAAATATGTGCAGAGCGACGCGGCGGCCGCGCTGTCGGACGCCTGCAGCCTTCAGGCCCGGGAGATCCCCGTCCTGTTCTCCGGGACGCCCTGCCAGGTCGCGGGGCTGTATGCGCTGCTGGACGGCAGGCGGCCGGAGAACCTGCTGACGGTCGATTTCGTCTGCCACGGCGTACCCTCTCCGGGGGTCTTCGCCTCCTACCTGCAGTGGCTGAGACACGAACATGGGGACGAGATCGTCTCTTACACGTTCCGGGACAAGCGGCTGGGCTGGAAGAACTTTTCGGCAGCGGCGCGCTTTGCCGGCGGCGCGGAGCACACGGGAACCCAGACGGAGGACCCGTTTTTGCGCGGCTTTCTGCAGAACCTGTATCTGCGCCCGTCCTGCCATAGCTGCACGGCGCTGCGCTACGGCGAGCACGCGGCGGATCTCACCATCGCCGACCTGTGGGGGGCGCAGGAGCTTTTTCCGGAGTGGGACGACGACAGAGGGCTGTCGCTCGTCTTCGCCAACACGAAGAAGGGCAGGGAGGCGCTGGACGCCTGTCCGGAGCTGGAACGGCGGGTGATCGCGGACGCAGGACGCATGGCGCGCGCGAACCCGAGCATTTTCGCCCCGGCGCCGGCGCACGCGCACCGCAGACGCTTCTTTAAGGCTTTTCGGAGGAAGGGCTTTTCCGACCGCCTGATTGAAAGCTGTCTGCGGGAGAGCCGGGCGGAGAAGGCGCTCAGCCGGCTGCGGCATGCGCCGGCCGGGATTTTGAGAAGGGTGAAGAGACTGACGGGGCGATAGAAAATGGACTGCCTGGGGCAAAGCCGGGAGCCGTTTCTGTTCCTGCTGCCTGTTCGGCGCAGGCTGGTTTGCTGCGCCCTTTTTTATGTATTGGGCATCCGTCTGGCGCCGCACGCGTCACTGCCGATGCCGGCCGTACTGACGGCGACGGCGCTGCTTGCCGCCGGCCTCGTCTTTCTGTTGCGCACGAGGAGAAGCGCGCTGCTGTGCTGCGCGCTTCTGTTTCTGATTTGCGGCTATGCCCGGATGGAGCGGCTGCTGTTGCGGCAGGACATGCCGACGGGAACGGGCGCGGAGATCACGGGGCGCGTCGTGCAGCAGCTGGACGAGCGCAGGTTTGTGCTGGAAGCGGTCCGGGCGGAAGGGAGACCGCTGCAAAACCCCGTGCGCGTGACGCTGCTGGAAGAGGAAGGCGTGCAGCGAAGCGCGCCCCTGCCGGGCATGACGCTGAGGGGCAGGGGGCGCCTTTTCGCCCAGCGGCAGGCGAGAAACCCGGGCGGGCGCGACATGCGCCTCTCCGCTCTGGCGGACGGATACGGGCTTTCCGGATATATCCTCCCCGGCTGGACGGCGGAGGGCGCGGGGACATTCAGCCTTCCCGGCTGGTTCGATGGTCTTCGCTCGGCGCTGTGCGGGCGGATCGACGCCGTCTTCGGCAGCGGCGCACCGCTGTTTTGCGCGCTGCTGGCCGGGGACAGGAAGCGGATGGACGCCGATACGGTGTCCGCGCTGCGCCGGACGGGCATCGTGCACATCCTCACGATCTCCGGGCTGCACATCGGGCTGATCGCCCTGGCGCTCTCCCGGCTGCTGCGGCGGCTGTCGCTGCCGCAGATTATTCGCACGGCGCTCCTCTTTCTGATCATGGACTTTTACGCGCTGCTGACGGGGCTCTCGCCCGGCACCGCACGCGCGCTCGTCATGATGACCGTGCGCGAGGCGGCGCTGCTGCGCGGCAGAAAGTACGACCGGCTGAGCGCGCTGGCCGCTGCGGCGCTGGTATTGACCGGCTTCCGCCCGGCTCTGGTATTCAGCCTGTCTTTCCTCTTCTCTTTTACGGCGGTGTGGGGGATCGCGCTGCTTGCGCCGGCCATTGAAAGGCTGACCGCGCGCCTGCCGCTCCCCGGGCGGCTGAAGGGGCTCTCGCCGGCGCTGGCCTTCTGCCTGGCTGCGCAGCTGTCCGTACTGCCGATGCAGCTGCAGCTCTACGGCTACATCCCGCTGCTGGGGGTGCCGCTCAACCTCGCGCTGGCGGCGCTTCTGCCCGCGTTGCTGCTGGGGGGATTTGCGGCGCTGCTGCTCTCCCTCATCCGGATGGAGGCCGGCGCGGCGCTCGGGGCGGTGCTCTCGGCTGCGGGCATCTGGCTGGAAGAGGCCAGCCGGACACTGGCGGAGAAGACGCAGGCCCTGTGCCGGCTCCCCGCTCCGGGAACTTCCGGCGTCCTGCTGCTGCTTGCGGCTTTTGCGCTCGCCGGCACCGCCGTGCTGTGGGGCCGGGGCAGAAAACGTGTGCTTCTCTTTGTTCTGGCTGCCTTTTCCGGGCTGTATCTGCTGCGCTTCGATCCGGGCGTGCGGTACGTGCAGCTGGATGTGGGGCAGGGAGACGGCGCGCTGCTGCGCCGTGGGAGGCACGCCGTCCTCTGCGACGCGGGCCCGGCCGCCTCTTACGACATGCTGAATTATCTGCGCTACGAGGGGCTTTTTGCCGACGCACTGATCCTGTCCCACCTGGATGAGGACCACGCGGGCGCCGCGCTGCGGCTGCTCACCTCCGAAATCGGGATCGGCTGTCTGTACACCGCGGAGAAGGACGCCGAGGGACAGGAGAGCGAAACGGTGCGGGAGGCGTGGCGCCTCGCGCAGGAAAAGGGAATCCCGGTCCGGCACGTATTGAAAGGCGGGCGGATCGAGGAGGCGGGCTTTACCTTTGACGTGCTCTCGCCGGAGGGGACGCAGGCAGGTGACAACGCGCGTTCCCTGCTGCTGCTGTGCGAGGAGGCGGGCACGCGCCTGCTGCTGACCGGCGACCTGCCGATTGCAGCGGAGCCGGAAGAGGTGCCCGGCATCGACGTGCTGAAGGTGGCGCACCACGGGAGCCGGCATGCGACAAGCCGCGCCTTTCTGAACGCGGCTGCGCCCGAAATCGCCGTCATCAGTGCGGGCGAGGGAAACCATTACGGACACCCGGCGGACCGCGTGCTGCGGGATCTGTCTGCGGTGGGGGCCGAGGTTTACCGGACGGACAGGGCCGGCTGCGTGACAATCCGGCTTGACCAGGGAAGGCGAAAGGTCACTACCTATCTGCGCTGCGGCGCGGAAGAATGGCTGGGGGAGGATTTGAAATGAACGGAAACGAAGCGGCGATGCGGGAGGCACTGTCAGAGGCGCGCGCTGCACGCGATGCCGGGGAAATCCCCGTCGGGGCCGTCGTCGCAAGGGACGGCCGCATCCTCTCTGCCGCGCACAACGAGCGGGAAACGCTGCGGGACCCGACGGCCCACGCGGAGATGACGGCGATCCGCCGGGCTGCGGCGGCGCTGGGGACGAGGCGGCTTTCCGGGTGCACGCTCTATGTGACGCTGGAGCCCTGCGCGATGTGTGCGGGCGCGGCGCTGGCGGCCGGTGTGGAGCGGATCGTCTTTGGCGCCTACGATCCGAAGAAGGGCTGTGCGGGGAGCCTGTATGCGCTGCCGGAAGACCCGCAGCTGGGCAGCGTTCCCTGCATCGGCGGCGTGCTGGAGGAGGAATGCGGCGCCGTGCTGGACGGCTTCTTTTGTGAGAAACGAAAAAGCGCGGGGAACGCTTGACAGCAAAACACACAGACGGTATAGTATGCACGATTTTTGACTTCGCGGAGGACATCCATGAGCATCAAGCGTCCGTTTCTGACCCTGCAGCAGGCAGAGCAGATCGCAGCCGAGCATCCCACCCCGTTCCACATCTACGACGAGGCGGGCATCCGAAAGACGGCGCGCGCGCTGAACGCGGCCTTTGCCTGGAACAGGGGCTTCAAGGAGTACTTCGCCGTGAAGGCGACGCCGAACCCGGTCATCCTGAAAATCCTGCGCGAGGAAGGCTGCGGGGCGGACTGTTCCTCCCGGACGGAACTGATGCTCGCCAAGGCCGTCGGCTTTTGCGGGCACGAGATCATGTACTCCTCCAACGAGACGCCGGAGAGTGAATTCCGGCAGGCAAACGGGCAGGGCGCGATCATCAACCTGGACGACATCACCCTCATCGACACTCTGAAGGACGCGTGCGGCGGCGGGGTGCCGGAGACGGTCTGCTGCCGCTACAATCCCGGCGGGGAATTCGAAATCGGCAATTTCATCATGGATCACCCGAAGGATGCGAAGTACGGGATGACGCGGCCCCAGCTGACCGAGGCGTTCCGCATCCTGCGCGACGTGGGTGCCAGGCGCTTCGGCCTGCACGCCTTCCTCGCCTCCAACACGCTGACCGAGCAGTACTATCCGGTGCTGGCGCAGATCCTCTTTGAGACGGCGGTGGAACTGAAGGAAGAGACGGGCGTCGCCGTGTCGTTTGTCAACCTCTCCGGCGGCATCGGCGTCGATTACCGCCCGGAGGACGCGGCGGAGAACATCGCGGCGATCGGAGAAGGGGTGCGGGAGGCATTCGAGCGCATCCTCGTGCCTGCGGGGCTGGGGGATACGGCCCTCTTCGCCGAACTGGGCCGCTACATGCTGGCACCCAACGGCGCGCTGGTGACGCGCGCGATCCACGAGAAGCACATCTACAAGGAGTATATCGGCGTGGACGCGTGCGCCTGCGACCTCATGCGGCCGGCGATGTACGGCGCGTACCATCACATCACGGTGCTGGGCAGGGAGAACGACCCCTGCGACCACGTGTACGACGTGGTGGGCGGCCTGTGCGAGAACAACGACAAGTTCGCCGTCGACCGGGCGCTGCCGAAGATCCGCCGGGGCGACCTACTGTACATCCACGACACGGGCGCGCACGGGCACTCCATGGGCTACAACTACAACGGCAAGCTGCGCAGCGCGGAAATCCTGCTCCTGGAAGACGGCAGCACACAGCTGATCCGGCGTGCGGAGACGCCGGAGGATTATTTTGCCACGCTGGACGTGACGGGCTACCGGTTTGAATGAACCTCCCAAACGGTATAAAAGGACAGGGCTGCGGGCGCGGCCCTGTCCTTTTGCGCGTCTGCCTTTCAGTAGAGGACGAGGTAGCGGTCGATCTCCCAGCGGCTGACATGGGTGCGGTAGGCGTCCCATGAAAGCATTCCCTTTACTCCAATTTAGCCGCGTTTTAGCCACACTTCTTGAAAAACAAGACGTTGCGATGTATAATAGTAAGCGGAATCTAACTAACGCTTTTCGCCCATCACACAGTGGAGTCGAAGATGGACGGCTGTGTGATGGGCTTACATTTTGTTTAAAAGTTAGACGTCGCTAACAAGCTGAGAGCCTTACAGAGCAAGGAGTAAAGACATGAAAGAATTCGAGGTGTTATCCAGAAAGCATTTTGACGGACGTGCCGCCAAGTATGACCAGCTGTCATGATGCACCTGGAGGCGTTTTCAAAGAAAGCATTGGCGTTTTTGCAGGGAGAGATGTATCCATGAGTCTTGGCACAAAAATCGTGGTATCGGCCATGCGTGGGATCAAGAAAACAGGTCTGATCAAAGGCCCGGGTGCGGATCTGGATGCAGAGCTCAGAAGGGCGAGGGATTATAACCGAAAGCATCCCTATCAGGAACCGACAGATCGGAAGGCTGCCTATCAGACAATTCAGGTCGGGCAATACCCCTGTCTGGTAATCAGACCTGAGAACCAGGCGGGGAAAGCGATTCTGTATCTCCATGGCGGCGGAAATCACGACGCGTGGAAGGCGGAGGTGGCCTTCGCCAGAGCCTACGGAAAACGGGCGGGGATGGATGTATATTATCCGCTCTATCTGCCGTTCACGGAAGCCTCACCGGCCAATACGGCCGATTTCATTTTCAACGTGTATCGGGATATGGTGAAGGAATACAGCGCGGCCAAGGTTGCCGTCCTCGGCAGCTCCTACGGCGGGTTTCTCGCCATGCAGCTTCTGACATGGATCAACCGGAACAACGCGGATGAGGCGAAAGCGCATGTGGAAATGCCAAAGCTTCTGATCATGAATTCTCCCTTCGCCTATCCCAAAACAGAGGAAGAATGGAAGCGGGCGGCGGCGCTGGAACGGGACGACGCGATGATCACGCCCGGCGCGTTCCGCTGGATGCTGGCCCTTACGATGAAGCTCGCGCCGGATACGCCGGATTGGCTTCTGTATCCTGCCGACATGAATTTTCATCACGCTCCGGAGACCTGTGTATTCTACACAGACGAGGCATGTTCCGCCGTTGCGGACGCGATCCAGCACGGCTATGAGCGGGGCGGTGCCGCAGAGAAAATGCACATGCACATTGAGCCGGGCATGATGCACTGCTACGCGTCCGCGCCGGTGTTTAAAGAGAGCAGACGGGACTTTGGCCAACAGATTGCGCTTCTCAGACAAATCTGACAGGGCCGGATATGCAAGGTGAAAACGAAGGAGGTATGAACATGGAACACAGTTGGATTTTGCTCATTGCGATGATCGGACATATCCTTTGCGTGGTCGCCGACAGACTGCTGCTCTGCACGCCCGGCGGTTCATTCAGTTTTGCGGATATGAAGGATAACGAACGAATGGTGAAGCTTTTTGGGGCAAAGCCCGAGGGTGAGCCTTTGCGTTCGATCGTTCTTGGCACGCTCGCCATGTTCTTGCAGTTCTTTGGGTACCTTGCGCTGGGGATCTGGATGCGTCCTTATTCCGCCCTGTGGGCGAATATCATGATCGTCGGAGCTGCGATGATCTACACCTTCGGTCTGGCGCATCATATCCTGGGCTGCGCTGCGGAATGGATCTACATCAAAAGCGATCACACCGAAGAAGGGCGCAAGCTGACCAACGACTTTTTCGGAAAGACCTCAGCGACGATGATCGGCTGCTATGCGGGAATTGTCTTGTTTTCGGTCGCGCATTTCATACCGGTGGTGGCGGGAATGACGCCGCTTTCCGCGTGGGCGTGCGTGTTCAATCTGCTGCCGCTGTTTCTGCTGCAGGCGCCGTTCAACATTTCAGGCGCGGGAAACATTGCCGGCGCCGCGATGTACCTCGGCTTGTTTATTCTGTTTTTGATTTGAGAAGCCCCTTGCGGAAGGGATAGACGGTTTTGCGTGGATGGAGGCTGAAAACAACATGGATAAGTATCTGAAAATGTTTGAGCCGGCGATGAAGAAATGGCTGTCGGAGCATTATTCGCCCAAAGAGGCGAAAGCGCGCTGGGAGAGGACTGTTGCGCTGGACGAAAAGTGGATCCTGGAGGAAGGCGACCTCGGCGGTAAAAAGAATCCGATGGCCAGCAATATGCTGGAGGCCTACGCCTTCTTCGCTTTCTACGATTCGGTAGACCGGTCTTTCAGCAAAGAGGATCTGCAGCTCATGATCGACGCGGCCATGGGAAAAAGCCTTCGCAATCTGTCTCATTTCAACTTGAACAGGCTTCTGAAGCATCGTTGGATCGTGAAACTGCTCTACAGGTATCTGGACAATTACAGAAAGAAGGCGGAGCGTTTTCGCGGCAACGCATGGGGCAACACCTGGAAAATCCGGCTCAATCCGGATGAACATGAAAAAGGACTCGCGTTTGTCTATGATACCTGCCCGCTGAATGACTTTGCCCGAAAGCATGGTTATATCGATTTTCTCCCGAATCTCTGCTCTATCGACCAGATCACCTGCAGCGCGGCGCACGGCAAGCTGATCCGCCACAAAACGCTGGCGGACGGGGACGGAGAATGCAATTACTGGATCCTGGGTGACAGGGAACCAGTAGCGATCGCAGACGTGGGCTCAAAATAAAAAAGATTAATGAGGGAGCAAAATGGTTGCTTTACAGCTGATCCTGTTCTGCGCCCTGTTTACACTGATGGTGAAAACCGGCGTGGGAAGCAGCGCGCTGAACGGCTTGTATTTCTACCCGGAGCCCGTTCAGGAAAAGGTCTATGAGCTGGGGCTGGCAGACCGGGAAACCGTGGCGAGGAAGCGGAAGCGCTTTATGATCGCGTTCTTCGCGGTCATGGTGGCGGCGCTGGTCCTGATCATTCGCGTCTGGAACGGCATACAGGACTTTGAACCGGCGTATCTGCAGGCGCTCATCTTCCTCGAAGTCATGAACTGGTACGACGGGATCGTGATCGACAGGCTCTGGGTCGGGCACAGCAGGTTCTGGGTGATCCCCGGAACAGAGGAAATCCCCTTTGTGCAGACCTGGCCGCAGGTTTTGAAGAAACGGGGAATCCTGACACTGATCTGGATTGCGGGGGCGGCGGTGATTGCCGGAATCGTAGCGCTCCTTTGAGAGGATATCAAAGATATGGGAGGTATTGAATGAAATATGTTGGGGCCTACTGGACAGTGTTTGCGCCGCTGATGAAGAAGAGCATCAAGAAGCGTTTCAATAAGGAGATGGCGGGTCAGGCGATCAGACATGGAAAAGACGAATACAGGAGACTGCTTTCCCACGCGGACGATCTGGGCCCCGGAAATCCCATGGCACAGAACGCCTACTTTGCCTATGTCTTTGCGGCGGCCTGGCTTGGCAGCGAAAAAAGAATTACGCCTGATGAGATGGCATTCGTGATGACTGATGTACTGGAAAGCAGACTGCTTCGCACGATATTTGGCATGATGGATTTGAATAAGACGCCGAAAAAGTGGGAGCGCGACATGCGGAAGTATGAAGCCTGGTACAGGGCTCATGGAAAGGGGTATCCCGTCAACTGGGTTGTGCACTTCGATGAAACGCTCCATCAGGAGGGAAGCTATTATTATTTTACCCGCTGCCCCATCTGTGAATTCTGCCTGCGGGAGGGCATCGCAGAGCTCATGCCTGCGCTCTGCTCGACGGATGAGGTGATGTTCCGGCTGCAGCATGGGAAGCTCCACCGGGAGCACACCATCGCAAACGGGGACGATGTCTGCGACTACTGGATCGTTGGCGATCAGGTGAAAATCTGAAACAGGATATGAGAGGATGACTGTCAAATGGTGCAGAACGCCAAGCAGAAATCAAGGGATTATTTCAACAGCCATCGCAAATCCCGTCTGGCCCACAGCGGATACTGGCGGCACGACTACCGCTGCCAGCTTGAGGAGATCGGTCGGATCAGGCCGGATCGGCTGATCGACATTGGCTGCGGTCCGGGGGCTTTTTTGAGTCTGGTGGAAGAGAACTTTCCAGACATTCAGCTCAACGCGCTGGATCTCTCAGAAGGGATGATCCGTGAAACAAGGGAGAGGCTTTCCAGCACGGCCATAGCGACCGTCGGGGATTCCGAAAAAATGCCGCTGGAGAGTAAGCAGTATCAGGTTGTCACGTGCAATATGAGCATCCACCATTATCCGCATCCACAGAATGCCGTGAACGAGATGTTCCGTATTCTGAAACCGGGCGGCGTATTGCTTCTGAACGATATGGACTGCATCGCGCCGATTCGGGCTGTGGCAAACTGTCTTTTTCCGAAGCTTCCGGGCGGGGACGTGAAAATGTACGGTCGGGAGGAAATAGAAGGGATGGTTCGCAGCGCAGGATTTCAAAAGATCCAGTACAGAAAAATCTCGCCATTCTCATTCCAATGTATCGCGGAAAAAGCGCGCTGATCAAGCGGGAGAAGCTATGCCTACTGGCAGCGTTCAAATACGGACATAACCTGCCATTAAAAGATACGATACGGTCAAAGAAACAGCGCCTCCAACTGAGAAGAACTGATCCGGCGCGCGGAGACGCCGGAGGATTATTTTGCCACGCTGGACGTGACGGGCTACCGGTTTGAATGAACCTCCCAAACGGTAAAAAAGGACAGGGCCGCGGGCGCGGCCCTGTCCTTTTGCGCGTCTGCCTTTCAGTAGAGGACGAGGTAGCGGTCGATCTCCCAGCGGCTGACATGGGTGCGGTAGGCGTCCCATTCCTTCAGCTTGCCTTCGACGTACTGGGAGAGCACGTGCTCCCCGAGCGCGGCGCAGATGCCGTCGTCCGCCCTGAGGCATTCGACGGCATCCCGCAGCGTGCCGGGCAGGGACTGGATGCCCCGGGCCTCCCTGTCCGCGGCGCTCATGGAGAAGATGTTCTCGGTGATTTCCGCGGGCGGGGTCATCCCTTTTTCGATGCCGTCCAGGCCGGCGGCCAGACAAACGGCCATGTTGAGATAGGGGTTGCAGCTGGGGTCCGGGCAGCGCAGTTCCACGCGCGTCGCCTGCCCGCGGGCGGCGGGGATGCGGATCAGCGCGCTGCGGTTGCTGGCGCTCCAGGCGAGGTAGCAGGGCGCTTCGTAGCCCGGGACGAGCCGCTTGTAGCTGTTGACCAGCGGGTTTGTGACGGCGGCCATGCCGCGCACGTGCGAGAGCAGCCCCGCGATGAAGGCGTAGGCGTCCCGGCTGAGCCCCCTCCCGTCCTGCGGATCGGCGAAGGCGTTTTTGCCGTCCTTGAAGAGGCTCATGTTCGTGTGCATGCCGCTGCCGTTGATGCCGAAGACCGGCTTGGGCATGAAGGTGGCGTGCAGGCCGTTTTTCTGCGCCAGCGTCTTGACGGCGAGTTTGAAGGTCATGATGTTGTCGGCGGCGGTCAGCGCGTCCGTGTATTTAAAATCGATCTCGTGCTGGCCGGCCGCGACCTCGTGATGACTGGCCTCGATTTCAAACCCCATCTGTTCCAGCGCAAGGCAGATCTCCCTGCGCGTACTCTCGCCGCGGTCCAGCGGACCCAAATCGAAGTAACCGGCCTCGTCGCCGGTCCGGGTCGTCGGGCGGCCGGCTTCATCGGTTTGGAAGAGGAAGAACTCCATCTCCGGGCCGACGTTGAAGGCGTAGCCCTGTTTGGCCGCGCGGGCCAGCGCCCGCTTCAGCACGCCGCGCGGATCGCCGGCAAACGGCGTCCCGTCCGGGTTGTACACGTCGCAGATGAGGCGGGCGACCTTTCCGCTCTGCGGGCGCCAGGGGAGCAGGGCGAAGGTGTCCAGATCCGGGTGAAGGTACTGGTCGCTTTCGTTGATACGGACAAAACCCTCGATGGAGCTGCCGTCGATCATGATCTCGTTGTTCACGGCCTTTTCGATCTGGCTGGCGGTGATGGCGACATTCTTGAGCTGTCCGAAGATATCGGTGAACTGCATGCGGATAAACTCGATGTCGTCCTCGCGGACCCTGCGGATGATGTCTTCCTTCGTATAGCGGCTCATGCTCAATCCTCCTTCCAAATGACCGTTCTGGGTGCGGCCGGCGTTTCGGCCGCCGCTTTAACGCGCATCATCTTAGCACCATACGCAAGGGCTGTCAAGGCAAAAATGAAAGCAAATCAGAATTTCTGCCGAAAATACTTGTAATAGTTTTAAATTAATGAAAATTTGCAATTATAACGCATTAAAGTTGCAAATAGCAGTTGACAACACCGGAAAAGGGTGATAGGATAGGGCCAATTCAAAAGACAAAGCGATGCGGAAGAAGAGTACCCCGGACAAGCGGCGGCAAAGAGAGCGGGCGGCGGTGGGAATCCCGTGCGGGCTGCCGGGCGAAGAACCCTTCCAAGTCCAAACCCAAAGCGGAGCGATCCGCCGGTAGGGGCGGCGTCCGGGCGGCACGTTACAGCCGCCGGGGCTTGACAGAGCCCTTTACGAGAAGCAAATCAGGTGGCACCACGGAGAAGCGGCCTTCGTCCTGAAATAGGACGAGGGCCGCCAAAGAGTCCGGAGGTGCTTTTTATGTGTTCCATTTTCGGTGTAACCAGCAAGTCGGTTCCGGCAGAGACGCTCAGGCGGTGTTTTGCGCGCACGGTCTCCCGCGGTCCGGACATGAGCCGGTTCGAAGAGATTCCCTGCGGGTATCTGGGCTTCCACCGGCTGGCCATTATGGGCCTTCACGAGGAGGGCATGCAGCCTTTCCACCTGGGGGGCAGCGCCGTCGTGTGCAACGGAGAACTCTACGGCTTCCGCCCGCTGCGGGAGCGCCTGATGGCCCGGTATGAGCTGAAAAGCGGATCGGACTGCGAAATCCTCCTGCCGCTGTACCGGGAGTACGGCCTGGAGATGTTCAAAACGCTGGACGCGGAATTCGCATTGCTGCTCTACGACGCCGACAAAGGGCAGCTGATCGCGGCCCGGGATCCCATCGGCATCCGCCCGCTGTACTTCGGGGAAATGGCGGACGGCGGCATGGCCTTTGCCAGCGAACCTAAGAATCTGACGGGCCTGTGCGAAAGGATTATGCCTTTCCCGCCGGGGCATTACTGGGCGGACGGGCGCTTCGTGCGCTATGCCGACCCCGCCTATGTCGGGTATTTTACGATGAAGGACGAGGACGCCGTGTGCGCCAAGCTGCGCAGGCTGCTGACGGACGGCGTGATCAAGCGGCTGGACGCCGACGCGCCCGTCGGCTTTCTGCTCTCCGGCGGGCTGGACTCCTCTCTGGTGTGCGCGATTGCGCAGCGGGCGCTGAAACAACCGATCCGGACGTTCGCCATCGGCATGGACAAGGACGCGATCGACCTTAAGTATGCGCGAAGGGCGGCGGAATTCATCGGCAGCCGGCACACGGAGGTGATCATCAGCGAAGCGGACGTGCTCAGGGCCCTGCCCGCAGTGGTGGAGCTGCTGGCCACGTGGGACATCACGACGATCCGCGCCTCCGTCGGGATGTACCTGCTGTGCAAGTGGATCCATGAAAACACGGACATCCGCGTGCTGCTGACGGGAGAAATTTCCGACGAGCTGTTCGGGTACAAGTACACCGATTACGCCCCGGACGCCGCGGCCTTCCAGGAGGAAGCCGAAAAACGCATCCGTGAGCTGCACGTCTACGATGTGCTCCGCGCGGACCGGTGCATTTCGGTGAACAGCCTGGAGGCGCGGGTGCCCTTCGGCGATTTGAAGTTCGTTCGCTACGCGATGAGCATAGACCCGGAGTTGAAGATGAACCGCCATCACATGGGAAAATACCTGCTGCGGAAGGCCTTTGCAGAAGAAGGCCTTCTGCCGGAGGAAATCCTTTGGCGGCAGAAGGCGGCGTTTTCGGATGCGGTGGGGCACAGCATGGTGGAAGACCTGAAGGCGCTGGCGGAGCGCACCTACACGGACAAAGTATTTGAGGAAAGGCGGCTGCGCTACGATTACTGCCGGCCGTTTACGAAGGAGAGCCTGCTCTACCGGGAACTCTTCGAGCAGTTTTATCCCGGGCAGGCGCGGATGATTCCCGATTACTGGATGCCCAACCGGAGCTGGCCAGGCTGTGACGTGGACGATCCCTCGGCGCGCGTTCTTGGCAACTACGGCGCCAGCGGCGTTTAAATGCCGGCGGCAGGCAGCCAGCCGCGTTCCCGCATCCGTGCGGCCACGGGCGCGTGGAGCCACTCGTCTTTAAAGTGGACCCAGCCGGCGGAAGAGGGGACCTGTCTTCCGTCCGGCCAGCGGACGCAGCCATTTCCGTCCGCGGACAGGCCGTAGTCCTGCATTGACTCGCCGGGCCGGGGTACGACGCGGGAGACGTGCATGTGGCAGCGGCTGCCCAGGTAGAGGACGTAGCAGCCGAGGACGGGGTCGACGGAGAGGTGATGGCCCGTAAAACCGGAGAGACCGAAGGAGGCGTCCGTCATAAAGGCAGGCACCTCGCTGTAATACTGATCGGGATGCTTGACGTGGCACATCATCCCTAGGTACTGCCGGTGCGTCCCGTCCGGATAGGGAAGTCCCGTCCGGTTCTTTCCGATATCCATCAGGGTATCCCGGGAGAGCACCTCGCCGGCGAGCAGAGCGCTAAGAAGCCTTACGAGGTCGCCCCGGGTGGAGAAGAGCCCCGCATGGCCGCAGAGATCCAGGCCGTCCTGCGAGAGCAGGCGCGCCTTCGGGTCGTGCGGAGTACCGGGCAGAAGATCCGTGCGCAGCAGGAAGCGGCCGCCCGCGATCTGATGATCGCAGTTGCAGGAGACGCAGCGGCGGCGCTCCCCGGCGGGTACGGCGGACCAGGTTTCCCGCATGCCGAGCGGAGAGAGGATGCGGTCCTTCAGGGCGTCGTAAAAGGAAAGCCCCGAAGCCGCCTCGCACACGTACTTGAGCACCATCGCGTTCATGTCGGAGTAGAGGCGGACCGCCGGGCTGGGAACGACGCCGATCTCAAAGAGGCGCCGCAGCCCCTCTTCGCGGTCCTCCGCCGTATCCACGCGCTGCGGCGTGGACAGGTGCTTCTGGTAGCACAGGACATCCCCGACGGTGACGCCTGCAAGGCGCGCGAAGCGTGCGTCGAGGGCGGGGATCTCCGCATCCAGGCTGACGCGCCCCTCCTCTTTCAGGCGCAGCAGCAGGAGGAGGCAGAAGAACTTGGTCAGGCTCGCCAGGTCAAAGACGGAATCCGCCTGCAGAGGGAGCGGGGCGGGGACAAACGCCCCGCCGGAGGGGACGGCTTCCTGCCGCTGCCCGCAGAGGGCCGTCTCGCATTCCGTTGCGGTGCCGTAGGCGACGGAAAGGCCGCACAGCAGCCGCTTCTCCCCGCACAGCACGCGCATGTTTCGCTCAAGTTTTGCGGTCATCTCAGCCTCCGTCATTCCATGAGGTAGGTGTAGCGGACGGTGAGCCTGGGCATCGTGTCATACAGACCGAAGGCCTCACCGTAGATGCGGTACTTCGTGCCCACCATCCAGGTCGTCTTGGAGCTGTTTTCCAGCAGCACCAGCTTTTCGAAGTTATCGTTGCCGATGTCCATGACGGCCAGCTGGGGCGTGCTGGAGATGATGCGCTTGATGACGCCGGTGCCGACGTAGATGGTGCCCTTGCGGATGTTGATGTAGTTGATGAGGTCGCTGTACTGGGAATCGAGGTCCCAGGCGCGGCGCGTGTAGACGTCGGCCGTCGGCATGTAGTAGACCGTATGGGTGATGACCGAATCGGCCCGCCCTTCGTACGAGGAACGGATGACGACCTCGTTGTTGCCCAGCAGCGGGAAGAGCGGCTTGAACTTGAAATCGCCGGTGGTCTGGTTGACCTCCAGGTTCTCGTGCGGGGATTCCACGGTGATCGTGGCGCCGGGCAGGGTGGAACCGGAGATGCTGGCCTGGTTTACGGGGTCGTCCGCCTCGTAGTTCCATTCGGTGATGACGGTGGGGACGAGCTCCAGCGGGATCTCCTGCGGCGCGCGGTAGAGCACGACCTCCATCTTGGTCTCACGGCAGTACTTGCTCTTGACGGAGATGGAGATGGTGTTGTCGCCGACGGGCAGCACCTGCACGTTCTTGGAGACGTTGCCGGTCTCGCGGATGAGGGTGGAGACGTTCGTGCCGTCGATGACGACGGTGGAGCCGGCCGGCACGTTGATGCGCACCTCGAAAATGGAGACGCCGACCTCGGCCCGCGGGGTGGCCGGGTTCAGCAGGTAGACGGGGCTCTCCGGCACGTCGATGGTGAAGTGCAGCGGCTCGATCTCGTACTGCTCGCCCTCCTGGGAGTAGCGGATGAAGGGGGAGACGGTGACGTCCATCGTGTCCGTATCCACGGCCGTGGCGTAGGTGGAGGAGTCCGTGTCGTACCACATGTAATCGGGGATGGTGACGCTGACGGAGCCGTCGGCCACGACGTAGGTGGAAGACGTCTCACGCAGGTAGACGGTGGCATTCTCCCGGCCGTGGACGACGATGGTGTGCGCGGGCCTGCCGTCCACCTCCGTCTCGATGCATTCCGCATAGGCGGAGTTGTCGCGGCGCATCTGCATGCCCTGGCGGATGACGAAAAAGCGTGCGGCCAGCACGCTGCCCACGGCGACGAGTGCGCAGACGAGCAGCACGAGGAAGACGCGCAGCAGCGTGCGCGCCGTCGATTTCTTTTTCCGCTCCTGCGCTTCCGTCTCCGGGATGGAGGGGGAGCTTCCCGCGCTCCTGCGGACGCGCCGCGGCAGGTATTCGTCGTCCTCGCCGGCGTCTTCCTCGCGCCCCTCCGGCACGTAGCCGTCGTGGTAGACGGGCGCATCCGGGTCGTCGTCGGCATAGACGAGGATTTCGCGCCGGGCGCCGCTGCGGGTCCGGGCGGGCGGCATTGCCGCGTCGCCCTCCCTGGCGCCGGGGGCGGATTCGTCCTCGTCCTCGGTATGGGGGCGGATGACCTCCGTTTCCCGCAGCGCGCGGCGGACGTCGGACGCGCGCTCGCGCAGGGCGTTCAGCCGCTGCTCGCCGCGCTGGCGCCGCGTCATCAGCTCTTCCACCTCGTCCGTCAGCGCGCTGGCGTCCACCGTTTCGGGGTCGTACGGCGCGTCCGCGGCGGGCTGCTGCTCCTCAGCGGGATCATCTTCGTCGTATTTGGTGATGCGCAGACTCGGCTTTTTATCGTGCAGCGCGTCCTCCCAGGCAGCCCTCTCGCTGCTGTTTTCGGGCAGCGGGGCGCCGCAGCGCGTGCAGTTGGGCAGGTAAGCGGCGTTCCACGCGCCGCACTCGGGACATCTCATGGCGATCAAACCTCCGATCAGACATCATTATACCATTCTTCCCGGACGGGCAAAAGTCCTGCTTTTGAAAGCGGAGGAGGCGCCGGGGAAAGGTTTTGCGGTGCAGATCCGGCCTTGAGCAAAGTGTCGCTTTGTGCTAGAATAACCCCACCAAGCAGACGGAGGTCGGACAAATGGATCACTTCAGAGAGGATATCGTGGGAAGGCGGAACACCGGGCTTTCGGGCGTCTTCTACTTTGCCGGATGGGCGCTGGTCATCGTCTTCGGCGTGTACGCGCTGCTGATGCTGCAGGTGCTCATGCTTCAGTTCAGCGTGGGCGCGCTCGTGCTGTTCGTGCTGAGCGCTGCCGCGGCCGTTTTCTTCTACTTCGCCAAGGACGAGATGAAGGCGGAGTATGAGTACACCTTTACCAACGGGACGCTCGATTTTGCGAAGGTGCTGCGCGGAGCCCGGCGGAAGGAACTGGGCAGCATGACGGTCGCCAACGTCGCGGCCTGCGGGCATGTGGCGCACCCCAGCTTCAAGCGCTATCTCAGCATGAGGGACGCGGATCGCAAAAACTGGTTCCTCAACCGGGACGGCAACCTCTTCTATTTCTATTATGAAAAAGAGGGGAAAAAGCACATCATCGTGATCGAGCCCAGCGAGGAAATGGTGCAGCTCATCCGCCTGTATGTGCCGGCGGGGGTATATCAGGGATGATCTATCTGGACAACAGCGCGACGACGCGGCCGTTCGACAGCGTCGTCGATTGTATGGCAGATGCGATGCGGGAGCGTTGGTTCAACGCTTCCGCTGCTTATGCGCCGGCGCTTTCGGTGGAAAAGGAGATCCGCGCGTGCCGCCGGCGGCTGGCAGCCGCGGCCGGGGCGCAGGAGAGCGGCGTGCTGTTTACGTCCTGCGGGACGGAAGGGGACAACCTGACCATCGTGGGAACGGCGGAGACGCTGCACGCACCGATGAATTTCGTCGTCAGCGCGATCGAACACCCCGCCGTGGCGGAAACCGTGAAGCGGGTCGAGCGCCTGGGACACGAGGTCCGCGTGCTGCCCGTGGACGCGCAGGGGCGGGTGGACACCGTAGCCGCCCGCGCGCTCATCGACGAAAAGACCGCGCTGATCAGCTGCATGCAGGTCAGCAACGAGACGGGCGCCATCCAGCCCATCGGCGAGCTTTCGGAAATCCGCCGGGAGAACGCGCCGCAGGCGCGGCTGCACGTCGACGGCGTGCAGGGTTTTTTGCGCGTGCCGCTCAACATGCAGCGCCTGGGCGTGGATTTTTATGCCGTCAGCGGCCACAAGATCCACGGCCCAAAGGGGATCGGCGCGCTGATGGTGCAGCCCGGCCGCCGTCTGGTGCCCCAGATGACGGGCGGCGGGCAGGAGGGCGGCATGCGCTCCGGCACTTACGACGCCCCGGCGATCCTGGCGCTGGGCGAGGCGGTCCGCAGGATGACAGACGAGCCGCCGGCAGAGCGGCTGAGGGCGCTTAAGCTGCGCCTCTGGCAGCAGCTGAAGGATGCGGACGGCGTGTTTGCCAACGGGCCGGACCCCGCCGATGCGGAGCGCTCCGCGCCGCACATCCTCAGTTTGTCCTTCGACGGCGTGCGCGGCGAGGTGCTGCGCAACGCGCTGGAGGGGGAGGGCATCCTCGTCTCGACCGGCTCCGCGTGTTCCTCGCACAAGCAGAAGGTCAGCGGCGCGTTGCTGTCCATGGGCCTGGCCAGGTCCCGGGCGGACGGGACCATCCGCGTGAGCCTGGGTTGCTTCAACACGGAGGAGGAGATGGACCGGGCGGCAGAGGCAATACTGAGGCAGGTTCAGGTGCTCAGGCGGTATCAGAGAAGGTAAAAACCACGGGCGGAAACCCTAAAGCCTTAAAATGGAGGAGATTGGGCGTGCAGACCCTACAGGGGAAACCGGCTAGGATGGAATGGCTGGATTGCGCAAAAGGCATAGCCATCGCTTTGGTGATTATCGGCCATACGGTAACCGGCGCAGGAGACCGGTACAGGGAGTTGGTCAGGGCAATCATCTTCTCCGTGCATATGCCGCTGTTCTTCATGGCGTCCGGCGCGACGATGCGCTTTTCCGGCAGCGGCAGGATGCTCGCCGGGCAGGCCAGAAAATCATTCCGCAGGCTCATCGTCCCGGCGCTACACCTCTTCTGTGCTAGAACGGTCATTGAATTTGCATCCGGACGTTACGGAGCCGGCGGATTGGCTGGGTTTTTAGGGGAGCGGTTCCAGACCCTGATTTACGCCAGCGGCGTCAGGGTGAGAACTGGCAGCGGGGTGATTCCCGAATTCGGCATGATGTGGTTTTTGGTGGTCCTGTTTATTTCTAGGATACTGAGCGGCGTGCTGTACTGTACAGTGCAAGACAGAACCCGGCGCATAGCGGTCCTGGCTTTCCTCTCTTGCCTGGGCGTTTACTTTGGAAGGACCCAGTGGCTGCCGCTGTCGTTTGACGTAGTGCTGACGGTGCTTCCGCTGATCTGGCTGGGACACAGCCTGAAACCAGAGAGGCTGGATCTTCGGCTTGCCGGGGTCTGCTTTGCGGCATGGGCGATTTCTTTTTCATTGGTTTATCTGAAAGCTAAAGGATATAGCGGTTATCTGGAACTGGCGGCCAGAAGGTATCCGTTTTTCCCGCTTTGCATGATTCCGGCGGTGTCGGGTTCGCTGTTCGTGTTTGGCTTCTGCAAGGCGATGGAACGGTTTCGGCGGTTCTCAGGCCTGTGGTCCTATTTGGGGCGGCATTCGCTCGGCCTCTTTTCCGTACATGCGATGGACTATCTGTACGGCAGCCTCTGGTCCCGGCCGGAGAGCACGATCATCCGCTGTGCCCTGAGGCTCTGCCTGGATGCCGGCATTCTCGTTCTCTTTCTGGCGGTCAAAACAGCGGTTTTGAGATCGAAGCACAACGCAAAGCGTGAAAAGGTAAAGAATGGGTATCTTTTGACGAATACAGGTTGACAACCGCAGCCGCAGGTCCCCGTTCCGGGTGTTCTGTCGGTTTGCCATTTGACACCTTCCACTGTCCGATGTAAGATGAATCATCGGACAGTTTTCTTTCATGAGAATGTGGGAACGGAGAGAGAAAAATGAGTTCTATCGGCATACTGGGCACCGGCACCTGGGGCACCGCGCTGGCGCGGATGCTCTCCAGATCGGGGCACGAGGTCACCTGCTGGTCGGCGATCCCGGATGAAATCCGCGCGCTCCGGACGACGCATACCCATCCCAATCTGCCCGGCTGCGTCATCCCGGAGGAGGTCCGCTTTACGGAGGACATCGCCGGGGCGTGCACGGGGAAAGAGATCGTGCTCTTCGCCGTGCCTTCGGTCTATCTGCGGCAGACGGCGGCCAGGGCCCGGGCATTTGTCCCGGATGGGCAGGTCGTAGTGGACGTCGCCAAGGGCATCGAAAAGGATACGCTGATGACGCTCAGCGAGGTCATCGCGGACGAACTGAACCGTGACGGCAAGCACGGAAACGTAAAGGTCGTGGCGCTCTCCGGGCCGACGCACGCGGAAGAGGTGGCCATCGACCTGCCGACGACCATCGTCTCCGCCTGCGCGGACGAGAAAGCGGCGGAACTGGTGCAGGACGTGTTTATGAACACGTGCATGCGCGTGTACACCAACACCGATATCCGCGGCGTGGAGCTCTGCGGCGCGCTCAAGAACATCATCGCGCTGGCGGCCGGCATCTCCGCCGGCCTGGGCTACGGCGACAACACGAAGGCCGCGCTGATCACGAGGGGGCTGGCGGAGATGGAGCGCCTGGGGCTGTGCATGGGCTGCAGGGCGGAGACGTTTGCGGGCCTGGCCGGCATGGGCGATTTGATCGTGACGGCGACCAGCCGCCACAGCCGCAACAACCGGGCGGGCTTTTTGATCGGGCAGGGCGTAAAGCCCGCGGAGGCCGTGCGGAAAATCGGCATGGTGGTGGAGGGCATCAACGCGCTCCCGGCTGCCATGACGCTGGCGGAGCGCTACCGGGTGGAAATGCCCATCGTGCAGGCGGTCGACGCGGTGGTGAACGGGGGCGCCGACCCGGCGGACGCGGTGGCGCAGCTGATGCAGCGGGAGAAGAAGACGGAGGCGCGCGGGCCGCGCACGTTCTGAGCGTAGCGGGCGGCATCAAAGGGGAAAGCGGGGGAGAAAAATGACGGAAGCGGAAGCCATGGCGGTGCTGACGGCGGCCGTTCCGGCCTACGGGCGCAGAAGCCGCGCGCTTTCCGCGGCCGGCAGCGCGGCAGCCTTGCTGGCCGAGCCGGACGCGGTGAGGGCGCTGCTGGGAGAGGAGGCGGCCGCGTCGCTCAAAAAGGGCGTGCGGGAAGCGGACACCCTCCTGGAGAAGATCGCGGCGGAGAAGCTCTCGCTGGTGCTGCAGGACGATCCTGCCTACCCGCCGCTGCTGCGGGAAATCCACAACCCGCCCCACCTCCTTTTTACGGCCGGGCAGCCTGCGCTGGACGACGCTCCCTGCATCGCGGCCGTGGGGACGAGGGAGCCTTCCGCCTACGGGCTTCGCCACGCGCACAGGATCGCCAGGGAACTGGCCGAGGCGGGCTGCTGTGTCGTCTCCGGGCTGGCGCTGGGCATCGACGCCGCGTGCCACCGCGGCGCACTGGACGCGGGCGGCCGGACGGTCGCCGTGCTGGGCGGGGCGCAGGACGCGTTTTACCCCAGGGAGAACAGGCCGCTGCTGGAGCGGATCCTTGGCGGGGGCGGAAGCGTCATCACGGAGTACCCGCCGGGAACCCGGCCCAGCCGCTACAGCTTTCTGCACCGCAACCGCATCATCGCCGGCATGTGCGCGGGCGTCTTTGTCGCGGAGGGCCGTCAGCGAAGCGGCGCCCTGCGGACGGCCGGCTGTGCGCTGGAGGAGGGCAGGGAGGTCTTCGCCCTGCCGGGCAGCATCGACGAGGCGACCGCCTGTCTCCCCAACCAGCTGATCGCGGAGGGCGCAAAGCCGGTGACCAGCGCTGCAGACATCCTGGAGGAACTGCGCTTCAGGCTTCCCCTGCAGGGGATGGAAAAGAAGGAGAAAGCGCGGCAGAACGTGAAAAAAGATGCGTATGACGAAAAAGCCGCGGCCTTTCCGCCTGCCGCACCGGCAGGCGGGGCGGAGCCGGTCATTCCGGAGGACATCGGAGAGCGGGAGCGGGCGGTGTGCCGGGCTTTGCTTGCGGGCAACGCGGATTTTGACGAGCTGACCGGGGCGACGAACCTGCCGGACGACGAGCTGGGCGCGCTGCTGATCGAGATGGAGCTGGACGGGCTGATCGAGGCGCTGCCGGGCAACCGGTTCCGGCCCGGGGAACGGATTTCCTCTTCTCAGGCTTGACAGCCGGGAAAAGGACTGCTATTCTGTTTCCCGATTAAACGCCGCCCGCAGCGGCACGGAGGAATGACATTGGCTACCGCAAAAAAACCTTCTTATAAATTGGTCATCGTGGAGTCGCCCGCCAAGGCGAGAACGATCAGCAAATTCCTGGGCAAAACCTACAAGGTGGAGGCATCCAACGGCCACGTGCGCGATCTGCCGCGCTCCCAGCTGGGCGTGGACACGCAGGGCAATTTCGAACCAAAGTACATTACCATCCGCGGCCGCGGCGAGGTGCTGGAGCGCATCCGCAAGGACGCCAAGGGCGCAAAGCAGGTGATTCTCGCCACTGACCCGGACCGCGAGGGAGAAGCCATTTCCTGGCATCTGGCGGGCATCCTGGGCATCGATCCAGACAGCGCCTGCCGGGTGGAATTCAACGAGATCACGGAGAAGACGGTCAAGGCTTCCGTCAAAAAGCCGCGCAGCGTCAACATGCAGCTCGTGGACGCGCAGCAGGCGCGCCGCGTGCTGGACAGGCTGGTGGGCTACAAGATCAGCCCGCTGTTCTGGGCCAAAATCCGCAAGGGGCTCTCTGCCGGGCGCGTGCAGTCGGTGGCGACGCGCATGATCGTGGACAGGGAGCAGGAAATCGAGGCCTTTATCCCGGAGGAATACTGGACGGTCGAGGCGCAGCTGGAGGGGGGCAAGAGCCGCCTGACGGCGAAGCTCACTGCGCTGGACGGCGAAAAACCGCGCCTGACCTGCGCCGAGGAAGCGGAAGAGGCGAGGAAACGCGTGCTCCTCGGCGGGCTTACGGTGCGCAGCGTCAAGCGCAGCGAGCGGCACAGGCATCCCGCGCCGCCGTTTACGACCTCCAACCTGCAGCAGGAGGCGGGCCGCAAGCTGGGCTTTTCCACCGCCAAGACGATGCAGGTGGCCCAGCAGCTGTATGAAGGCGTGGACGTGCAGGGGCACGGCACGCAGGGCCTCATATCGTACATCCGTACGGACAGTGTCCGCCTCAGCGACGAGGCGGTGGACGCCGTGCGCGCGATGATCGCCGATGCGTACGGCGAGGCGTTCGTGCCGGCGAAGCCGGTGGTCTACAAGGGGCGCAGCGGCGCGCAGGACGCGCACGAAGCGATCCGCCCCACCAACCTGCAGCTGCGCCCGGAAGAGGTGAAAGCCTCGCTGACCCGGGACCAGTTCAGCCTCTACCGGCTCATCTACAACCGGTTCGTCGCCTGCCAGATGGCGGACGCCGTGTATGAGACGCAGCAGATCGACATCGCCTCCGACGGCGGCGTGCAGCTGCGCGCCTCGGCGGAGCGGCTGAAGTTCGCGGGCTTTACGGCGGTTTATGAAGCAGCGCGGGACGAGGATGCGGAGCCGGAAGAGACCATGACCCAGCTGCAGGACATCGAAGAAGGGACGGCGCTCGACTGCCGCGCAGTCGACGCGGCGCAGCACTTCACGCAGCCGCCCGCGCGCTATACGGAGGCGACGCTGGTGCGCGCCATGGAAGAGCTGGGCATCGGCCGGCCGTCCACGTACGCGCCCACCATCTCCACCATCCTCGCCCGCGGCTACGTGCTGCGGGAGAAGAAGCAGCTGGTGCCCGGGGAGCTGGGCATCATGACCACCGACCTCATGAAGGAGTACTTCCCGGACATCGTGGACACCGCCTTTACGGCCGGCATGGAAGCCGAGCTGGACGACGTGGAGGCCGGCAAGCGGGAGTGGCACGACGTCATCGCGCAGTTCTACGGCCCGTTTGAAAAGACGCTGGAGGTCGCGGAGTCGAAGATCGAAAAGGTAGAGATCCCCGACGAGGAGTCGGACGTCATCTGCGACAAATGCGGCGCACGCATGGTGTACAAGATGGGGCGCTACGGCAAGTTCCTGGCCTGCCCCAACTTCCCGGCCTGCCGCAATACGAAGAACATCCAGCAGGAGATCTCCGTGCCCTGCCCCAAATGCGGCGCGAAGGTGCTGGAGAAGCGTTCCCACAGGGGCAAAAAGTTCTACGGCTGCGAACGCTGGCCGGATTGCGACTTCGTCGCGTGGAACCCGCCGGTGGAGGAGCGCTGCCCCAAGTGCGGCGGCTATATGACGCTTTCCGAGACGCGCAGGGGGCGCTTCCACGTGTGCGCCAACGAGCAGTGCCGTTTCCGCGTGCAGCTGCCGGAAGAAGAGGGAGAAGCATGAGCGGCCACGCAGAGGTAATCGGCGCGGGCCTTGCCGGGTGCGAGGCGGCCTGGCAGCTGGCGCGCCGCGGCATTGCCGTGCGCCTGACAGAGATGAAACCCCGGCGATTCACGCCCGCGCATCACAGCGCGGGCTTTGCTGAACTGGTCTGCTCCAACAGCCTGCGCAGCGACCAGCTCCAAAACGCCGTAGGCCTGCTGAAGGAAGAGATGCGCCAGCTGGACAGCCTTATCCTGCGCTGCGCGGACGAGACGCGCGTGCCGGCCGGCGGGGCGCTGGCGGTGGACAGGGTGGCCTTCTCGGACGCGGTGACGCGCCGGATTGCGGAAAACCCGCTGATCGAGGTGGTTTGCCGCGAGGCGGCGGAGATCCCGGAGGAGAAAGCGGTCATCGCGACCGGGCCGCTGACCAGCGACGCGATGGCGGAGAAGATCGCCTCGCTGCCGGGGCTTGAGACGCTCAGCTTCTTCGACGCGGCGGCGCCCATCGTCTCCGCGGATTCGCTGGACAGGAGCAAGGTCTTCCGCCAGAGCCGTTACGGCAGGGGGGACGATTATCTCAACTGCCCGCTGTCCAAAGAGGAGTACCTGGCCTTCTATGAGGCGCTGCTCGGCGCCGAGAAGGCGGAAGTGCACGGGTTTGACGGCAGCCAGGTCTTCGAGGGCTGCATGCCGATCGAGGTGATGGCCTCGCGCGGGGAGATGGTGATGGCCTTCGGGCCGATGAAGCCGGTCGGCCTTACCGATCCCCGGACAGGCCGCGAGCCCTTTGCCGCGGTGCAGCTGCGCGCGGAGAACGAGGCCGGGACGATGTACAACCTCGTCGGGTTTCAGACGCGCCTCAAGTGGGGGGAACAGAAGCGCGTCTTCTCCATGATCCCCGGGCTGGAGAACGCGGAGTTTCTGCGCTACGGCGTCATGCACCGCAACACCTTCCTGCACTCCCCGGGCTTCCTCGATGAGCGGTACCGGATGATTGCCCGCCCCACGGTGTACTTCGCGGGACAGATGACCGGCGTGGAGGGCTACGTGGAGAGCGCGGCCAGCGGCCTTGTGGCGGGGATCTCCCTGGCCAGGGAGATGAAGGGCCTTCCGCCGGTGGATTTCGGGGCCGAGACGGTGATCGGCGCCCTCGGGCGGCACGTGGCGAACGCCACGGGGGATTTTCAGCCCATGAACGCCAATTTCGGGCTGATGAAACCGCTGGAGAGGCGCGTGAAAAACAAGCACGAGCGTTACGCCGAGATGGCCGTGCGTTCGCTCAACCTGATCGAAGGGCTGCGCAGCAACCCGCTCGCATGCGACTTCGACTGACGAATACGGTGTGACAGGAGGCAGCATCATGGCTTTGATGGGTACGACGATCTGCGCTGTGCGCAAGGACGGAAAGATTGCCGTCGCCGGCGACGGCCAGGTGACGATGGGGGAGCACACGATTTTCAAGGCGAACGCGCACAAGGTGCGCAGGATTTACGGCGGCCGGGTGGTGACGGGCTTCGCCGGCAGCGTGGCGGACGCATTCGCGCTGTGCGAGCGTTTCGAAGGCAAGCTGGAGCAGTATTCCGGCAACCTGGAGCGCGCGGCGGTGGAACTGGCGCAGGAGTGGCGCGCGGACAAGGTGATGCGCAAGCTGGAGGCGATGCTGATCGTCGCCGCGGGCGAGGAGCTCATGATCATCTCCGGCACGGGCGAGGTCATCGTGCCGGACGACGGCATTGCGGCCGTCGGCTCCGGCGGAAACTACGCGCTGGCGGCGGCCCGCGCGCTGTCGGAAAACACGGCGCTTTCCGCACACGAGATCGCGGAGAAGGCGCTGCACATCGCCGCCGACATCTGCGTGTATACGAACCACAACGTCATCGTGGAAGACGCCTGAGGGGAGGAAGCGACATGGAACTGACACCCAAACAGATCGTGCGGGAACTGGACCGCTACATCATCGGCCAGGACGAGGCCAAGCGTGCCGTAGCCGTTGCGCTGCGCAACCGCTACCGCCGCGCGCAGCTGCCCGACGAAGTGCGCCGGGAGATCGTGCCCAAGAACATCCTCATGGTGGGCCCCACGGGCGTGGGCAAGACGGAGATCGCCCGCCGCCTGGCGCGGCTGGTGGACGCGCCGTTTGTCAAGGTGGAGGCGACGAAGTTCACGGAGGTGGGCTACGTCGGGCGGGACGTGGAGAGCATCGTGCGGGACCTGGTCGAGGCCAGCATCCGCATGTGCAAGGACCAGGCGGCGGAGAAGGTGAAGGTGCGCGCGCAGGCGCTGGCGGAGGAGAAGATCATCGATCTCATCCTGCACCCGAACCGCAAGCCGCAGAACCCCATCGACATGCTGCTGGGCAACCAGCGGCCGCAGGATCCCGCGCCTTCCGAGGAGGAGCGCCGCCGGCTCTCGGGCCGGGCGGACGAGCTGCGCGAACGGCTCCGCCGCGGGGAACTGGAGGACATGGAAATCCAGGTGGAGGTCGAAGAGGCGCCGCAGGAAGTGGAGATCAACGGGGCCAGCGTCTCCATCGGCACGATCATGGGCGACATGATGCCCAAGAAGACGCGCATGCGGCGCATGAAGATTCGCGACGCACGCCGGGTGATCGAGGCGGAAGAGTCCCAGAATCTCATCGACATGGACGAGGTGAAGGACGAGGCGGTCCGCCGCGCGGAGCAGGATGGCATCGTCTTCATCGACGAAATCGACAAGGTCGCGGGCCGCTCCGCGCAGGGCGGACCGGACGTCAGCCGCGAGGGCGTGCAGCGCGACATCCTGCCCATCGTGGAGGGGACGACCGTAAACACGAAGTACGGGCCGGTCCACACGGACTACATCCTCTTCATCGCGGCGGGCGCTTTCCACGTATCCAAGCCCAGCGACCTCATCCCGGAGCTGCAGGGCCGCTTCCCCGTGCGGGTCAGCCTGAAGCCGCTGACGAAAGAGGACTTCAAGGCCATCCTGAGCCAGACGGACAACGCGCTGACGCGCCAGTATGCCGCGCTGCTGGGCGTGGACCACGTGCACCTGACCTTCGACGATTCCGCGCTGACCGCGCTGGCGGAGGCAGCGGAGGAGGAGAACGCCACCAAGGAAGACATCGGCGCCCGGCGCCTGCACACGCTGTTTGAGAAGGTGCTGGAGGACATCTCCTTCAACGCGGCCGGCGACATGCCGGACGTTGAGGTGCTGATCAACGGCGCGTACGTGGCCGAGCATCTGGGCGAGGACGCGAAGAAGATGGACCTCAAACGGTACATCCTGTAAGGGGCGTGCCGATGCAGGCGATGATCATCACGGCCTACCGGGACGCAGAGGGGACGAAGCGCATGCTCCGGGCCCTGTCCCGGCACGCGCTGTGTTTCGTGCACGCCGACGCCAAGGGGGAGATTTCCGGGGCGGACGTGCGGGAGATGAACGGCATCCCGAACGTGCGCGCCATCCGCCGTTATAAGGTCAACTGGGGGAGCGTGTACCATCTGTACGCGCTGTGCGACCTCGTCCGCCTGGCGCTGGAGGACCCGCGGGTGACGCATCTTCACCTGATCAGCGCGCAGGATTTCCCTTGCGTGCCGTGGAGGGAGATGGAGCGCTTCTTTGACGGGGACAGTCGGATTCACATGCAGTATCTGCGTACGGCCGATTACCCGGAACTTTCGCACCGGTACCGGCATTTCCATTTCATGCACCTGCTCAATTACAGGGACATGAGCGAGTGGGCGCAGAACTGGGTGGGCCGGATCGACCGTTGGCAGGAGAAATTGCACGTCGAAAGGCGGCTGAACCTGCCGGGTAAGGGGCTCGTCTGGCTTTCGCTGCCCAGGGAGGCGGCGGAGCACGCGGTGAACGCAAAGGAGAACCGGCGCCTGCTGCACCGCCTGCGCTACACCTACATCCCGGAGGAATTCTTCTTTCAAAATGCCTTTGCCGGCACCGCCTGGCAGGAGCGCATCACCGGCGAGGCGCTGCGCTTCTCCGTCTGGGACGAGCCGCAGCGGGGAACGCCGGCGCTGCTGGAGGAAGGGGATCTGCCCGCGATCGACGCGTCCGGCTGCCTCTTCTGCCGCAAGGTGGACGTGCATTCCGCGCTCTACGGCATTCTGGAGAGACGCTGGCTGGAAGACTGAAGACTGAACAGGCGGAGGTGAGAAGGGTGCGGGCGACGTATCTGGGCGTCTTTAGGTACGGGGAGCCGGAGACCTGCCGCGCGCGCGCCGGGGAATTCCGCTACCGGTTCTGGACGGAGGAAGGGAAGGAAGCGCTGTACGCCATCGCCGCAGAGGACGGCGGGGCGCCCCGCTTTGCGCTCCAGAACCGCCTGAAGGTGGGGTACGCCTACGATCTGGAGGTGCAGGGAGAGACCGTGACGGACGC
This sequence comes from uncultured Eubacteriales bacterium, assembly GCA_902781095.1. Taxonomy (GTDB): domain Bacteria; phylum Bacillota; class Clostridia; order Christensenellales; family Aristaeellaceae; genus Ventricola. The sequence continues at coordinate 44,209 of CACZHW010000010.1, read as the reverse complement.
GGTCTGCCGGGAGAGGCTGCCGGAGCCGGCCCCTTCGCCCGTGCGGGGGATCCCCGGACGGCGGACCCTCCTCAATCTCCTGCAGACCGCGATGGAACCGGTCGGGCGTACGCTGTACGTCTTCGGCGGCGGCTGGAACTGGCAGGATTCGGGCGCGCACGAAAACGCGCGCCGGATCGGCCTTTCGCCCGACTGGCAGCGCTTCTTCGACGCGCAGGACGAGCGGTATACCTACCGGGATCCGGACGGGGACGAGACGAAGAAGGACGCACGCAGGAGCTTCTATCCGTACGGCGGGTTCAACCAGTACGGCTACGCGGGGCTGGACTGCTCCGGTTACATCGGCTGGACGCTGTACAATACGGCGCATGAGAGAAGCGGGGAAGACGGCTTCGTCAGCAGCTCGACCGGCCTGGCGGCGAAGCTGGCCACCCGGGGATACGGGGCGCTCATCAAACCGCAGGCGGGGGAAGCGCCCCGGCTCAGCCCCGGCGACATCGTCAGCATTTCGGGGCACGTCTACCTTTCGCTGGGCCGCTGTGCGGACGGCAGCACGCTCATCGCGCATTCCACGCCCAGCCCGAGCCGGGCGGGGCAGCCGGGCGGCGGGGTGCAGATCGGCGCCGTAGGCGCTGACGAAGGCTGCGAAGCGTACCGGCTGGCGGACGGGATCATGGCATCCTTTTATCCGGCCTGGAGCAGGCGCTATCCCGCCTGCCTGAAGAGCCCGTCGGTCTACTTTGATTTTCGGAAAGAAGGGACGGGTGTCTTCCGCTGGCGCCCCGGCGTCGTGGGCGGCCTTACGGACCCGGAGGGCCTGCAGGGCGCGGACGCCTGCCAGACGGCGCAGCTGCTGTTCGGGGCGGTTTCTGCCGGGCTGCCTGCTGAAACGAAGAGGTTTTTCTTGTCATCTGACCGACAAAATGTTACAATATTCGCAACATAATTTAAAATTCCGAGAACGGAGGAATTCAGCATGAAAAGGCGCATCGGTATCCTGACCAGCGGCGGCGACTGCCCCGGCCTCAACGCGTGCATCCGCGGCGTCGCCCGTGCGAGCTATTCGCTCTTTGATACCGAAATCATCGGTATCCAGGACGGCTATGCGGGCCTCATCTCCGGCGACTACCGGGAGATGAAGCAGTCCGACTTCTCCGGCATCCTCACCTTGGGCGGGACGATCCTGGGGACGCGCCGCACGCCCTTCCGCAACATGCGCGTCATCGAGGACGACAACGTGGACAAGGTCAAGGCGATGAAGGAGAACTATAAGAAGATGCGCCTAGACTGTCTGGTCACGCTGGGCGGCAACGGCACGCACAAGACGGCCAATCTGCTCTCCGAGGAAGGGCTGAACGTCATCGGCCTGCCGAAGACCATCGACAACGACATCTGGGGGACGGACGTCACCTTCGGCTTCCACACGGCGGTGGACATCGCGACGGACGTCATCGACCGCATCCATACCACCGCGGCCAGCCACGGCCGCTGCATGGTCATCGAGATCATGGGCAACAAGGCCGGCTGGCTCACGCTGTATTCCGGTATCGCGGGCGGCGCAGACGTCATCCTCCTGCCCGAGATTCCCTATGACCCCAAGGCGGTGGCCAAGGCCATCGAACGCCGCGCGGAGGCCGGAAAGGACTTCTCCATCGTCGCGATTGCCGAGGGTGCGATGACCCAGAAGGAAGCGAAGATGAAGAAGAAGGAGCGCCTGGCCTTCCGCCAGGAGACCGGCTTCAACGGCGCGGCCAACCGCCTCGCGGCGGAGCTGCAGCAGATGGTGGGTGTGGAAGCGCGCGCCGTCATTCCCGGCCACGTGCAGCGCGGCGGGACGCCCAGCGCGTACGACCGCATGCTCTCCACGATCTTCGGCGTGCACGCCGCCCAGCTCATCGCGGACGGCAATTACGGCCAGGCGGTTGCCATGATCGGCAACCAGGTCGGCCACAATCCCCTCTCCGAGGTCGCCGGCAAGACGAAGTTTGTGCCGGATGACGCACAGGCCGTCAAGGCGGCCCGCGCCATGGGCATCTCCTTCGGCGAGTAAACAGCAAAACAGCGCTCCGCCTGCGGGTGGAGCGCTGTCTTTTATACAGGCGGAGAAACCTGAAGGCAACCCCTTCCGGAAAAGGAGATGACAATCCGTGCTTAAACGATTTGCCTTGCTGTGGTTCACACTCCTCGTGGCTGCGGCGCTGTCCGCGGCAGCGGAAAGCACTGGCAATGCGGCTGAAACGCTGCGGGAGGCGTTTGGACCGGAGTATGAAATCATGCTGCACCTGGACGACACCCGGGTGCTGGACGATGAACACAACCTGGCCGAATGGGTACGCACCCGCCTGGAGACGGGGGAGAAATGCCAGGGTTACGGCGTAATCTACCTCGACACGCCGGAGAGGGATTACCTGCACAGCGGCTGGATCAACCGCATCCGCGTAAAAGAAGGCAAGAAAAAGTATACGTTTACCTTTAAAAAGCGCTATCCGGTTCATGGCGGCAACGTCGAATCCGCGCTGGACGCGGCACTGGCGGACGGTTTTACACCAGCAGACCCGGATATCTCTGCAGAAATAGACTGGGGTTACAACAGGATGACGCTCAGCCTTACCGCGGAAGCTGAATTGAAGCTGGAGGAGAAGGCGGACATTCATCACATTGAAGGCGATGAAGCCGCGCGCCTCACGGCGGCGTATATGCCCCCGCAGGAGCGGAACCGGGCGAATCAATCGCCGGCTGCGCCGGAAGCCGGCGTGCTGGAGAAGATCGGTCCGCTTCGGTTTGTGCGCTACACCGGAACCCTTGAACGGCACAGCGTGCGCATTGAGATCTGGCCGATGCCCTTCAGCGGCGAAATGCGGTACCTCACCAAGTTTTCCGCCAAGTGCAAAACAGCGGAGGAGGCGGTGAAGCTGCGTGAGGACTGCATCCGGGCGCTGGATGAGATGGGCATCCTTCTGCACGACGACACGTTCAAGAGCGAATGGATCCTGAGAAGGCAGGAAAAAGCAAGCCAATGAAACACAGAGGCGGACTGACGGCGGTGGCGCTCTGCTTCATCGCACAGAGGATATGCGCCGCGGCAGATGAATGGACCCGCGTGCTCGGCCAGACTGATCCGCCGGAGACGGGGATGTGAGGGCAGGTATGCACAGCATCTGGAATCCGTGGCACGGATGCAGGCCCTGCAGCGAGGGGTGTGAGAACTGCTATATGTACTTTCTGGACGGGATGCGGGGCAGAAGCGGCGCGGAAATCTACCGAACCGCCAATGCCCGGTATCCCCTCGCGAAGGACAGAAAAGGCAGCTATAAGATACGAAGCGGCGAGAGAATCAGCGTCTGCATGACCTCGGATTTCTTCCTCGAAGAAGCGGACGGATGGCGGGACGAGGCATGGGGTGTCATGCGGCACAGAAGCGACGTCATCTTCTATCTGCTGACCAAAAGACCGCAGCGGGTTGAAAAGTGTCTCCCGCCGGACTGGGGCGACGGATGGGAGAACATCTTTTTCAATGTGACCTGCGAGAACCAGAGGAGGGCGGACGAGCGGATGCCGCTGCTGCTGGAACTGCCGTTCCGGCACAAAGGGGTCAACTGTGCGCCGTTGATCGGCCCGGTCAGCCTTGCAAAGTATCTGGACAGCGGGCAGATCGAAGAGGTGGCCTGCGGCGGTGAAAACTACGGCGGAACCCGGCCCTGCGATTTCGAATGGGTGAAGGCCCTGAGGGAGGAGTGCGTTTTCCGCGGCATCACCTTCTGTTTCCTGGAGACGGGAACGGTTTTCATCAAGGACGGCAGGCGCTTTACCATCCGCGACAAGCGGCAGCAGACCCGCCAGGCGCTGAAATCCGGGATGAACTACCGGGGAAAAGCGATGCGTTTTAAGCTGACCGACAGCTGGGGATTGCCGATCCCCGAAGAGAACCTGTACGTTCCGGTTTTTTCAGAGTACTGCGGGGAGTGTTCGATGAAGCTCGTCTGCAACGGCTGCAGCGGCTGCGGCAGATGCAAAAGCCGGGCCGGCAAAGACGAGGCTGCGCCTGTCTACGAAGCGTAGGTTGATTCAGGCGGGCCGCCGCCTTATGATCATGGCAAAAGGAGGGATTGCCATGAATCAGTATGTGACAGGGGCCATGATCAGGCGTCTGCGCGAAAACAAAAAGATGACCCAACTGCAGCTGGCAGAGGAACTGACGGTCAGCTGCAAGGCCATCTCCAAATGGGAAACAGGGAAGGGTTACCCGGATATCACGCTGCTGGAACCGCTTGCGGCGGCTCTGGGGGTCTCGATGATCGAGCTGTTTTCAGGCGAGCGCATCACCAACACCAACGCGTCTTTCAACATGCTGCGGATGAAGCTTTACGTCTGCCCGGTCTGCGGAAACTTTATAGTGAGCATCGGAGAGGCTGTCATCAGCTGTTGTGGCATCGTCCTTCCGGTGCTGGAGGCGGAAGAAGAGGACGAGGAGCATCCCGCGCACATTGAAACCGTCGAAGACGAATACTGCGTGACGGTCGCTCACGAAATGAGCAAAGCGCATTATATCTCGTTTATACTGGCTGTAAAGGACGACGGGTACGAGCTGAAAAAGCTGTATCCGGAAGGCAATGCTGAGGCCCGTTTTAAGATCAGCAGAACGCGGTGGTTTTATTATTACTGCAACCGGCACGGGCTGTTCAGGGTGCCTGCGCGCCCGCATGCGTCTGCCGCTCAGAGGGAGGCGTCCACCTGCTCGGCGTAGCGGACGGTGGCCATGGCGTCCCGCCCGTACGCGTCCGCGCCGATGGTGCGCGCGTATTCTTCCGTGAGCACGGCGCCGCCGACCACGATGCGGCACCAGGGCGCTTTGTCCCGCAGCCGGCGGATGGTCTCCTCCATCGCGGGAACGGTGGTCGTCATCAGCGCCGAGAGACCGCACAGCGGGGCGTGCAGCCGCACGACGGCGTCGACGATGTCCTCCGGGGGCACGTCCTTGCCCAGATCGTGTACGGCGAAGCCGTAGTTTTCCAGCAGCAGCCGGACGATGTTTTTGCCGATGTCGTGAATGTCGCCCTGCACGGTGGCCAGCACAAAATCACAGCGGGAGGCCGTCTTCTCTGCTGAGAGGGCGGCCTTGATTTCCGCGCAGGCGCTGCCGGCCGCCTCTGCGGCCATCATCAGCTGCGGCAGGAAGACGCGGCCGCGTTCGAAGCCCTCCCCGACGGCGTTCAAAGCGGGGATGACCTCTTCGCCGATGAGCGAGAGCGGCTCGCGGGAGCGCAGCGCCTCCGCAGCCTGCCGCGCCGCCTCGGCGGTCAGTCCGCGCTCGATGGCGCGGCGAAGGCCGGATAAATCTCCGGTTTCGGCGGCCGCGTCCACGGGTTTTGCGGCTGCGGCTGCCGCCACCGGGTGCGCCTGTGACCAGACGACGTATTCGCCGCAGTGGGCGTCCAGCCCGCTCAGCGCACAGTAGGAGCGGTAAGCGCCCATCATCTCCGTGCTCAGCGGGTTGACGATGCCGGCAGACAGGCCGCGGGCGAGGGCCAGGGTGAAGAACGCGGCGTTCATGCGTTCGCGGGCGGGCAGGCCGAAGGAGACGTTGGAGACGCCCAGCGAGGTGTGGCAGCCGAGCTCCCGGCGGATGCGGGAGAGGCTCTCCAGCGTCACGGCGGCGGCGTCTTCCGCTGCGCTGACGGTCATGGTCAGCGTGTCGAAGACGACGTCCTTTTTGCAGATGCCGTGCGCCTGCGCCGCATCAAGGATGCGCCGGGCGATGCGCACACGCCCTTCAGCCGTGGGCGGGATGCCGTCCTCATCCAGCGTAAGGGCGATGACGGTCCCGCCGTATTTAGCGACAAGCGGCAGCACGGCATCGAGGCTTTCCTGTTTGCCGTTTACGGAATTGACCAGCGGCTTTCCGTTGTACAGGCGCATGGCGCGCTCCATCGCCACGGGATCGGAGGTGTCGATGCACAGCGGAAGATCGAGGACGGCCTGTATTTCGCGCACGGCGTCTTCCAGCAGCGCGGGCTCGTCGACGCCCGGCGCGCCGACGTTGACATCCAGGATGTCGGCCCCGGCCTCCTGCTGCCGAATGCCCTCCGAGAGCAGGTACCCCATGTCGTGTTCCGCCAGAGCCTGGCGGAAGCGCTTCTTCCCGGTCGGGTTGATGCGCTCGCCGATGAGCAGCGGGCGCCCGCCGAAGACGGCAGCATGGGTATAGGAGGAGACGACGGTCTCTTCTTTCGGACGGACGGGGACGGGTTCAAGGCCCGCCGTGTGATCCTTCAGCGCGGCAATATACTCCGGCGTCGTGCCGCAGCAGCCGCCGCACAGGCGCACACCCTCCCGCATGAGGGCGAAAACGGCCTCTGCAAAGGCCTCCGGGCCGATGTCGTAAACCGTCCGGCCGTCCTCCACGCGGGGAAGCCCCGCATTGGGCTTGAGAAGCACGGGGACGGAAGCGCAGGCGAGGTAGCGGCGCACGACCGGGGCGAGCGCCTCCGGCCCGAGGGAGCAGTTGACGCCGACGGCGTCCGCACCCATTCCCTCCAGCAGTGCGACCATGGCCTCCGGAGAGGCGCCGGTCATCAGCTTGCCGTCGGCTCCGTAGGCGTTGGAGACGATCACGGGCAGGCTGCAGCTCTCCTTCGCGGCGAGCAGGGCGGCCTTGGTCTCGTAGCTGTCGTTCATCGTCTCGATGAACACGCAGTCCGCGCCGGCCTCGGCGCCGAGGGCGACGGTTTGGGAAAAGAGCCGGACGGCGTCTTCAAACCCAAGGGTGCCGTAGGGGGCGAGCAGCTGCCCGCAGGGGCCGACATCCAGCGCGACGAACTTCTCCTGCTTCCCGCTGCTTTCGGCGGCCGCCTGCCGGGCGACGGCGATCGCGGCGGGGATGATGCGGGAGAGCTCCTCCTGCGAAAAGCGAAGCGGGTTGGCGCCGAAGGTGTTGGCGATGACGAGGTTGCTCCCCGCGTCATAATAGGCGCGCTGAACCGCCAGAACGGCATCCGGATGCGTAAGGTTCCACCGCTCGGGCGCTTCGCCGGGCCTGAGCCCGCGGGCCTGCAGCAGGCTGCCCATGCCGCCGTCCAGCGTGACGATGCGGCTCTTTAAAAAGCTTCGAAAATCCATGGCGTTCCTTTCAACGTGGCCGTGTGGTTATCCTCGGTAGGCGCAGTCTGCCTTGCCGCACTGGGCGCAGGGCGCACTCTCCCGGCCGGCGCACGCGCTAGCGATGCCCGCGATGGCGGTCACGCTCTTCGCGGGGGACATGAGCAGGCTGTCCGTCAGGGTGAGGCCGATGCGCTTTTCGCATTCCAGCGCGCGGAAAATCTCCCGCTGAAAGGCGAGCGGCAGGTCGCCGTAGCCGGGGGAGAAGCGGGGGCGCAGGGCGAGCCCTTTCTCCGCCAGCGCGGTGTTTTGCCCGCGGCAGAAGGCATCGCACAGGCTCTCGATGCGCTCCGTTCCCACGGCGTGCAGCAGCAGCGCGGTTGAGGGACTCACCCGTTCGTAGCGGGCGATCAGCCTGTCCATGCCAAGGCCGACGGTGGCGGCAAAGACCAGCGCCGACCCGCAGCCGGCTAGAGAGCGGGCGAGGGCGGCGGAGCGGACGCGGGCGAACCCGAGATCGACGGTGTCTTCCTGCGCGCTGACGGGGAAGGTTTCCCAGACGACGCGGTACGAGAGCACGCCCGCACTCAGGCGCAGGCATTCCTCCAGGGGCAGGCCTTCCGCCCCTCCGCCCCTGCAGCCGGCGTAGCGGAGGATTTCGCGGCGGTTGACCGGCGGCTCCGCCGGAGAGAGCACGTTCACAGCGGCATACCGAGGATGGCGGAGACGTTTTGACGGATTGCGCCTGCCACCTCCGGCTTGTTCATGGTGTAGATGTGCACGTTGCGGATGCCGTTGGCGAACAGGTCGATGATCTGATCGGTGGCATAGGCGATGCCGGCCTGCCGCATCGCCTCCGGCGAGGTGCCGAAACGGTCGACCAGCGTGCGGAAGCGCTGGGGCATGAAAGACCCGGAGAGCCGGACGGCGCGCTCCACCTGCGCCGCGCCGGTGATGGGCATGATGCCGGGCAGGACGGGCACGGTGATGCCCGCCTCGCGGATTTTATAGAGAAAGCTGTAGAACAGGTTGTTGTCGAAGAACATCTGCGTGGTGAGGAAATCGCACCCGGCATCCACCTTTTCCCGCAGACGGCGGATGTCCTCCTTCTGGCTGGCGCTCTCGGGGTGCACCTCCGGATAGCACGCACCGCCGATGCAGAAGTCCGCGCCGCTCTCCCGCAGCTCGCGGACGAGCTCTATGGCGTGGCGGTAGGGCCAGAGCGAGCGGTCCTGCGCCTCCATCTCGGGGGTCAGGTCTCCGCGCAGGGCCATCACGTTTTCGATGCCGGCCCGCTTAAGGGCGGCGATCTGCGCTTCCACAGTTTCACGGGTGGAGGAGACGCAGGTGAGGTGCGCCAGCGTCGGTACGCCGGTTTCGGCGTGGATGCGCTCCGCCAGCTCCAGCGTGTAGCGGCTGCGTCCGCCGCCCGCGCCGTAGGTGACGCTGACAAAGGAGGGCTGAAGCCGGGCGCAGGCGAGCGCCGCGCGGCTGACGCTTTCGAACACGGCGTCCGTCTTCGGCGGGAAAACTTCAAAGGAAAGGGAGTAGCGCTCCCGGCACAGCAGATCGGTCAGCTTCATGGTAACCCTCCGGACAGTAAGAGAATAAAGACATTATAATGCCCGGCCGGGGTGAATTCAAGGACGAACGGTGCGCAAACGGCGCCCTCCCGCAAGAAAAGCCTTGAAACGGGAGGGCGCTTTGATTATGATGTTGGAGGAAAACGGCCTTTGCTCACTCCTCGGCGAAATCGGTATCCAGGGTGAGATGCGGCGTGATGTCCGGGTAAGCCGCCGAGAGCGCCTTGCAGACTTCCGCAACGACAGCCGGCCTGTCCGGCGCGTCCAGGCTGACGACGATATCCATGCGCATGGTGCGCTCGTCCCGGTCGTAGTAGAAGCCGTGGATCTCGCGGACGTGGGGATTGGCGAGGGTGATGCGGTAGACCTCCCGCTGCAGTGCGGCGGCTTCCTCGTCCTGCGTGTTGACGGCGTAGATGCCGACGGCGGTGAGGATGATGTTGTGCCGGGCATAGACCTCCCTGGTGATGGAGCGGATCAGCGTGTCCAGCCGGTCCGCCGTCATCGTGTCGGCGACCTCGATGTGGATGGAGCCATTGAAGGCGTCCGGCCCGTAATTGTTGAGAATCAGGTCGTACGCGCCCTGCACCTCCGGGAAGGAACAGACCGTCTGCCGGATTTCGCGGGCCAGGGAAGCCTCTGCCCGTTCGCCCAGAATCTGGGAGAGCGTATCGCGCAGCATGCCGACGCCGGACCGGATGATGACGAGCGAGATGACGGCGCCCAGCCAGGCCTCCAGAGAGACGGAGAAGAGCAGGTAGATGACGGCAGCCGCCAGCGTGGAAGCCGAGATGACCGCGTCCAGACGCGCGTCCTCGCCGGAGGCGACGAGGGAATCGGAGTTGACGCGCTGGCCGACGGCTTTTACGTGCCGGCCCAGCAGGATTTTGACGACGACGCCCACGGCGATGATGACGAGCGTCAGCGGTGAATAATCGGGCGCTTCCGGGTGAAGGATGGCCTTGACGGATTCGGTCAGGCTGGTGATGCCCGCGTACAGCACGATGACCGAGATGATCATGGCCGAGAGGTATTCGATGCGCCCGTAGCCGAAGGGGTGCTTTTTATCAGGCTGGCGCGCGGCCAGTTTGGTGCCCACGATGGTGATGACGGAGGAAGCGGCGTCGGACAGGTTGTTGACCGCATCCAGCACGACGGCGATGGAGCCGGACAAAAGGCCGGCGGCCGCTTTGAAGGCGGCGAGAAAGAGGTTCGCCGCGATGCCGAGGATGCTGGTGCGCACGATAATGCTGTCGCGGGAGGCTTCCTCCTGTGACTGGACTTTGGTCTGGATATAAGACATAGGGGTTCTCCTTTCAACGAAAAACAATCCGCACTGATTATAGACAGAGGAGCAACCGGCGTCAAGCAGAAGGGGGCAGCGGGATGGAGCAGCGGCGGGTGTATGCGGCGATCGACCTCAAATCCTTTTATGCTTCCGTGGAATGCGTCGCACGCGGGCTTGATCCGCTTACGGCGAACCTCGTGGTGGCGGACGCGTCGCGCAGCGACAAGACCATCTGCCTGGCGGTCAGCCCCGCGCTCAAGCAGGCGCTGGGCGTCCCCGGGCGGTGCAGGCTGTTCGAGGTGAAACGGCGTGCCGCGCAAGTGAGGGCGCAGACCGGAAGGACGGTTGAGTTCATCACCGCGCCGCCGCGCATGCGCGTCTATATGGAGACGAGCGCCCGGATTTACGGGAGCGTGTATCTTGCCAATCTGTCGGCGGAGGACATCCACGTCTACAGCATCGACGAGGTCTTCCTCGACCTGACGGGCTACCTGAAGACGAGGGGGCAGACGGCGGAGGAGATGGTGCGGGAGCTGATCGACGGGATTCTCCTGGAGACGGGCATTACCGCGACGGCCGGAATCGGCACCAATCTCTATCTGGCGAAGGTGGCGATGGACATCGTAGCCAAGCACAAGGAGGCGGACGCGCGCGGCGTGCGCATCGCCTTCCTGGACGAGGCGGCTTACCGCAGGCTCCTCTGGGCGCATACGCCCATCACGGATTTCTGGCGCGTAGGCAGGGGAACGGCGGCCAGGCTGCAGCGGCACGGGATGCGGACGATGGGCGATGTGGCCCGCCGCAGCCTGACCGACGAGGACGTTTTCTTCCGGGAATTCGGCGTGGACGCGGAGCTGCTGCTCGACCACGCGTGGGGAGAGGAAAGCTGCACGATGGCGGACATCAAAGCCTTCCGGCCCCAGATGCACTCCCTGTCCTGCGCGCAGGTAATGCCGGAGCCGTATACGGCGGATCAGGGCAGGATCATCGTGCGGGAGATGGCCGTGCAGATGGCCCTGGAACTGCTTTCCGAGAGGCTGACCGCCGGCAGCGTTGCCGTGGGCATCCACTACGACAGGGAGGCGGTGGACAGCGGCAGATGGAAGGGGCCGGTGCAGGCGGACTATTACGGCCGCATGGCGCCCAAACCCGCGCGCGGAACGGCACCGCTGGAAGAGGGCGGCGCGCGGATCCATACCGATTCGGCGCGGCTGATTGAGGCGGCGGCGGTGGCGCTCTACGACCGGCTGGCGGAGCCGTCCCTCACGATCCGGCGGTTCGAGCTGGGGCTGGGAGATGTGCGCGCCCGGGAAGCCGTCCGGGAGGAGAGACAGACGGACCTCTTTACGCCGCCGGAGACACTGCTGCGCGAGGAAGAGGCGCGCCGACGGGAGCGGCGGCTGGGCGAGGCGATGCTGGACCTGCGCAGGCGCTACGGCGCAAACGCGGTCATCAAGGGAACAAGCCTGGAAGAAGGGGCGACGGGGCGGCAGCGCAATACCGTCATCGGCGGCCACGCTTCCGGGGAGGAGGGGTAAGATGGACCGGTACGAAGACATCCTGAAGGTCCGGCGCCCGGCGCTCCGGCACCCGCGGATGCCCCGGGCGGACAGGGCCAAGCAGTTTATGCCCTTTGCCGCGCTCCGCGGGTATACGGACACGCTGGAAGTGCGCAGGGACGCGCATGAGCACCGGATGCAAGAGCAGGACGCGCATCGGGAAACAGACGAGGGGGACTGGACGGAATGAAGGAGACGGGAATCAAACTGGCGCCGATTGGCATGGCACCGGCTTTCCGGTACGGAAAGGATACGCCGTGGGGCGGCGTGGGGCTGAGGCGCTTTCACAAGGCGATACCGGACGAGCGGACGGGGGAGAGCCTGGAGGTCTCCGCCCTGCCCGGGCTGGAGAGCCGCGACGCCTCGGGCACGGCGCTGCCCGCCCTGCTCGAACGCTACGGGGAAGCGATGCGCGGAACGCGGGTCGGGGAAACCTTTCCGCTGCTCCTCAAGCTGATCAGCGCCAGGCAGTGGCTGTCCGTTCAGGTGCATCCGGACGACGTCTATGCATTCAAAAACGAAAACGGAAAGCTGGGGAAGGCGGAAGCGTGGGTCATCCTGGAGGCGGAACCGGACGCTCAAATCGTCTTCGGCATCCGCGAAGGCGTCACCCGGGCGCAACTTGGCGAGGCGTGCCGCGCCGGCGGAAAGGCGCTTGAGGAATGCCTGCGCTTTACCGGCGTCCGCGCGGGGGAGGTGTACAGCATCCCGGCGGGCACCGTCCACGCGCTGGGCGGCGGGATTACGCTGGCGGAGATTCAGCAGTCCAGCGACGTGACGTACCGCTTTTACGACTGGAACCGCACGGACGCGCAGGGCAACCGCCGCCCGCTGCACATTCAAAAGGGGCTGGACGTGGTGCGCCTCGGCCCGGAACCCTGCGCGTGCGCGGGCACGGCCGTCAGCCTGGACGGATGCGCGGGCGTACGGTATGTAAACGGCTCGGCTTTCACCCTGGACCGGTACCCCGTACGCGGCCGGCTGCGCCTTTCGGCGACGCCGGAGCGCTTCCGGCTGATGACGGCGCTGGGAGAAGGCATCCTGCGCTGGGAAGGGGGAGAGGCGCAGCTGCGCCGCGGCGACAGCGTGTTCCTCCCGGCGATGCTGGAGGATACCGAGCTGACGGGCGAACTGGATATCCTGATGATGGCGCCATAAGAAAGCGGCCCGCCGGTTCCGGCGGGCCGCGTCGCTGCGGGCTCAGTGAATGAAGTGCGTCCAGACGTGCTCCTCTTTTTCGGGGAGGCCGTACCTGGCTTTGGCGTCGGCGATGGCGCGCATCAGGAAGGCCATGTTGCGCGCAAGGGTGCGGACGGTCTGCAGCCCCTCGGCGTCCCCGGCCGCTTCGCCGGGCGTGCGCCCGTGCACGCTGTTCCAGTACTGGGAGGAGGCGACGGGCATGCCGGCGATGGTGAAGTACTTGTTGATCTCGTCGAAGGTGGCGCTGCAGCCGCCCCGGCGGGCCACGGCGATGCCGGCGCCGACCTTCATCGTCTTGTCGAAGGACGTGGAGTAGAAGAGCCTGTCCAGAAACGCGATCAGGGTCGCGTTGGCGGAGGCGTAGTAGACGGGCGTGGCCAGAACCAGGCCGTCCGCGGCCTCGAAGAGGGGGGCGGCGGCGTTGACCTCGTCGTCGAAGACGCAGCGGCCCTTCTCTGAGCAGCTGCCGCAGGCGATGCAGCCGCGGATGGCGCTGCTGCCGATGCGCATCGTATCCGTGTGGATGCCGGCCGAAGCGAAGATGCCTTCCATCTCGCGAAGGGCCAGGCTGGTGTTGCCGTTTGGATGGGGGCTCGCGTTGATCATGAGTACGTTCATTCCGATCCTCCTCCTTGATGCAGTCTCAAGACGGGTCCATTATAACGGGTACGGCGAAAAAGCACAAGACGCGCGCAATTGACGCGGGTCCGGCGGGGATTTATAATGGTTTCATCAGTAAAACCGGGAGGACGGGTATGAAGACGCTGATTGAACTCTATGACAAGCGGCCGCTGGAGAACATCCTGGCGACGGAAGTCTTCCGCCCGGAGCGGACGGTCTTTCTGGCCCCGCCGAAAGTGGCGGAGGACAAAGCGCTCCGCGCGTCGGTGAACGCTTTTTTGAAAGGCCGGGGGATTGAAAGCCAGCTGTCCGTCGAGAGCGTGGACATGAACGACCCGCAGGCCGTTTTGAAAGCGATGGAGCGGGTACAGGCTCAATATGGCGACTGCGCGCTGGATATCTGCGGGGGAACGGACGCGGCCCTCTTTGCGGGCGGGCTGTTTGCGGCAAGGCACGACGATCTGGCCGTATTTACCTACAGCCGCAGACGGAACCGCTTCTTCAATATCCGCGGCGCCTCCTACGCGAGCGTGGATACGGGGTTCGTCCGCTTCTCCGTAGCGGACTTCCTGCACATGGCGGGCGGCTCCATGCGGAAAGGACGGGTGGATAATGCGGTGCTCTCCCGTTACATGTGGCTGATGGAGCCGTTCTTCTCCGTCTTTCTGGAGAACCGGAGGGCGTGGACACAGACCATCGGCTACATGCAGGCGGTCTCCCAGAGCAATGAGTCGCTGAGCGTCAGGGCACCCGCGGAAGTCAAGGCCGGCCGGGAGCGGGTTCGTGCGGACGCGCAGACGCTGGAAGCGCTGCAGAAGATCGGGATGATCACGGACCTTGAGATCGGTGAAACGGTCAGCTTCACCTTTACAGACCGGCAGATCCGCGCCTGGCTGCGCGACGTGGGCAGCGTGCTGGAACTATACATCTACAAGGCGTGCCTCGATACGGGGCTTTTCAACGATGTGAAGACGAGCGTCGTCGTCGACTGGGAGAGGATTCAGGAGCAGGACGGCGTTTCCAACGAGATCGACGTGATGTCCAGCCGTGCGCTTACGCCTATCTTCATCAGCTGCAAGACGGGCGAGGTCAAGACAGAGGCGCTCAATGAGCTCTCCGTGCTGAGGGACCGTTTCGGCGGGGAAATGGCGTGCGCGGCCATTGTCACGGCGGAACCCGCCAACGCCGCCGTCCGCAACCGCGCCTCCGAGCTGCATATCGGCGTGATCGACCTGGCGGACCTGTCAGAGGGAAGGACGGGGCAGCGCCTGAAGGAAATCGTCCTCGGCGGCTGAAAGAAAAAATCCGGAAGCATCGCTTCCGGATTTCGTTTGCCTGTTTAAATTACTTCTTCTTGCTCTTCTTCTTGGGGGCGTTCACGGCGTCCTTGAGTGCCTTGCCGGCCTTGAAAGCGGGAGCCTTGCTGGCCTTGATCTTGATGGACTCGCCGGTCTGGGGGTTGCGGCCCTGGCGGGCAGGACGCTCACGGACTTCGAAAGTGCCGAAGCCGATGAGGGAAACCTTCTCGCCCTTGACGAGCTCCTCGGAGATGGCGCCGAAAACGGCGGAGACGGCAGCGCCGGCATCCTTCTTGGAGATGCTCGCGCTCTCAGCGACCTTTGCGATCAGTTCGGTCTTGGTCATAATAGGGTACCTCCTGTATCTTGTGTTGATTTGGTTGCGCCTATACTATACTCACGGGCAGGGGAAAAGTCAACAGATTCACGGATTTTTTCGCCATTCCCCCGGCAAAAAACAGGCGCGGCCTGCCTTTTCGGGCCTCCGGACGCCGAAAACCGCGAAAAACCGGGCTTTTGCGGGAAAAGAAAGCCCGGGGAACTTGACCTTGCGCCCAATTCCTGATACACTCTAGGAAAAATATGGGGTAATGGCCCTGAAGGGAAGGCAATAAGACCATTTTATGGTAAGCAGCGGCATATCGCAAATCCTGATTATCGTGTGCGTCGTACTCTCCGCTTATTTTTCCGCGACGGAGACGGCCTTTAACTCGGTCAACCGCATCCGGCTGAAGAGCCTGGCCGAAAAAGGGGACGGGAAGGCGGCGCTGGTACTGAAGCTGCTGGAGGAGTATGACAAGCTCCTGACCACTATACTCATAGGCAACAATCTGGTGAATATAGCGGCCACCGCCCTGGCGACCGTTCTTTTTGTGCGTCTGCTGGGAGAGGACAGGGGCACGGGCATCGCGACGCTGGTGATCACGCTCGTGCTGCTCGTCTTCGGCGAGGTGACGCCCAAGTCGCTTGCGGCGCGGTTCCCGGAGCGCTTCGCGGGCTTTTCCGCCCCGGTGCTGCGCGTGCTCATGGCCGTGATGACGCCGCTGACGGTGCTCTTCGGCCTGTGGAAGAAGCTGCTCTCCCTCCTCATCAAGGACGAGGAGGACCGGGGCATCACCGAGGACGAGCTGCTGACGATGGTGGACGTCGCGGAGGACGAGGGCGGCATCAACGAGCAGGAGAGCGCGCTGCTGCGCAATTCCATCGATTTTATGGACCAGGAGGCGCAGGACATCCTGACGCCCCGGGTGGACATCGAGGGCGTCGAAAAGGGTGAGAGCCGGGAGACGATCGCGGAGCGCTTCGCGGAGACGGGGTATTCCCGCCTGCCGGTTTACGAGGGGGATCTTGATCACATCGTCGGCATCCTTTATCAGAAGGACTTCTACAACAAGCTCCGGGGTGACGAGGGCCGGGACGTTTCTGAAATCATCCGGCCCGTGATCTTCGTCTCCGAACACCGGAAGCTGGGCAGCCTGCTGCGCGAGCTGCAGCAGAAGAAGATGCAGATCGCTGTGGTGCTGGACGAGTTCGGCGGCACGCGCGGCATCGTCACCATGGAGGACATCCTGGAGGAGCTCGTGGGCGAAATCTGGGACGAGCACGACGAGGTCGTCAACGAGATCGAGAAGGTTTCGGACGACGAGTACCTGGTCATGGGCGGCACCAACCTGGAAAAGCTGATGGACGAGCTGGAGCGCAGCACGGAGTCCGACGCGCTGACCGTATCCGGCTGGGTGCTGGAGACGGCGGGCCACCTGCCGGTGCAGGGCGAGGAGCTCGTGCGGGACGGCATGGAAATCACCGTGCTGGAGATGGAGGAAAAGCGCGTGCGGCGCATCCGGCTGAAGCTGCTGCCGGAAAGCGAAGAACCGAAAAACTGAACAGGATAGAAGAGAACCCGATGGACAGCAGATCCAGCGGGTTCTTTTCATTCGGAAAGGGTTATACATTACGATCCCGTACTGCCGGGTCAGCCTGCCAGCCAGGGGCGGGAAACCGGGGAGGAGAACGCGGCAGACAGGATGCGGCCAGAGAACAGGGGCCTTTGTTGACTTTTAAAAGAACTTAATCTATCATGCTTTATAAGAATAGGAGAGAGTGTGTAATGATAAACGAAATACGGCAAGATAGAATTAGTAGCATCGCTAACAAGATAAGAAATATAAGAGTTGGACAAAAGTCAGGATGTCTTACTATTATTGAATTGGATGTAAATGATTCAGAAACATATGATAAGTTAATAGAAGAAGATAGAGTGATGAAAGAAAGGGAACTACAGAGATGTGACTCTCCTGAAAAAGCTAAAGAAGTATCTTCTCATTACGAACATTATATTGAGATATATGAAAAGCTTAAGAAAGTAAAAAAGATCAAATGTAAGTGTAAATGTGGAAGAGAGATTTATATGCTTGCGCCTTATTTCTTTTTTAAACGGCATAATTACTGTGACACACTCAATAATTATATGAATATAAGCGTAAGCAAGGATGTTTATGCACAGCTGATTAATGATAAGAATGCAACTGCTGATGAAGAAGAGTTGTACTCAGTGCTTGATAATATGCCATACAGTTTTTTTCATATGAATATCAAAGAATGTGGTTTGAAAGAACAGAAACGGGAAAGAGTACGGAGTAGCGATTACGATTATGAATTACCGTTTAAAAACCATGCAACATTAGTAATAGAGGGTTATGGGAAGGATAAAGAAGAGCTTTGTAAGGCCGGTCGAAAAGAATACTATGTTATTTACAGAACATTCAAATGCCGACGTAAACTATGCGGGAAGGAATATGAATACAGATACAAAGATTTTGAAATAGAAAAATCGGATGGTTACTATAGCTTGGCTCGTTGTAATTGCAGAGACGATTCTTTTTTTACAGCCCCTTCGTCTTTTGAATGGCGGACAATGAAGTTTTTCAGGGAATACGGAATTGAGTATGAGGCAGAAGTAAGCTTCCCGGATTTAATTGGGGCAGGACATAAGTATTTGCTCCGCTACGATTTTGCGGTATATGAAAACGGGAAGATCAAGGCACTGATCGAATGCCAGGGAGCACAGCATTACAGAAAGAGTGAAGATGAAGGATTTGGTGGCGAACCAGTTTTCAGACTACAGCAGCTGAATGACGAAAAGAAAAGGGCATACGCACAGGAGAAAGGACTAAAACTGATTGAGATTTCCTATAAGCAAAACACCTATGAGAAAGAAAAGCTGTATCTCCTTGGCGAGCTTAATATGATTGATGAACTTGCGAAAGAAGTACGGAAACAGATGCATAACAGGACTAAGTAAAGAACAGAATTGAATAAGATAAAAGAGGACCCGGCAGCGGGGCAGGTCAAGCGACCGGCAAGGCTGCCCGCGGGTCCTCTGTTTTTGTTTGAAAAGGGGACGGCGCGGCCTTTCGTCCTTGACCCGTCCGGGGATGAATGCTATACTTTACAAGGAAAAGTTCGGGCTTTCATTCGCAGTTCAGGGGAGGAGGAACGGGATGGACAGATTCATCCGGATCAACGCGGCGGACAACGTCGCCGTAGCGCTCGTGCCGCTTACGGCAGGTGAAGAAATCCTCGGGGTGAAACTCTGCGAGGATATTCCCGCCGGGCATAAATTCGCCCTGCGCGACATCGCGGAAGGCGAGAACGTCATCAAGTACGCGGCGCCCATCGGCCATGCCACGCAGGCGATCGGCAAGGGCTGCTGGGTGCACACCCACAACGTGAAGACCAACCTTTCCGGCATGTTGGAGTACAGCTATCATCCGCATCCCTGCAGCATGCCGCAGGACCGCAGCGCGACCTTCGAGGGCTACGTGCGGGAGGACGGGCGCGTCGGTATCCGCAACGAGGTGTGGATCGTCAACACCGTGGGCTGCGTAAACGGGACGGCGAAGACGCTGGAACGGCTGGCGCAGGAAGCCTACGGGGACCGCGTGGACGGCATCCACTGCTTCGTGCATCCATACGGCTGCTCCCAGCTCGGCGAGGACCACGCCAATACGCAGAAGCTGCTCTCCGCCATGGTGCACCACCCCAACGCGGGAGGCGTGCTGGTGCTGAGCCTCGGCTGCGAAAACAACAACCTGAACGTGTTCAAGCCCGTGCTGGGCGAGATTGACGAGCGCCGCGTCAAATTCCTGGTGACGCAGGAGCACGAGGACGAGATCGAGGCGGGCATGCAGCTGCTGGACGAGCTGACGGCGTACGCGGCGCAGCAGAAGCGACAGACGGTGTCGGCTTCCAGCCTCATCATCGGTCTCAAGTGCGGCGGCAGCGACGGCCTTTCGGGCATCACGGCCAACCCGCTGCTGGGGCGGATCTCCGATCTCGTCTGCCGGCACGGCGGCACGACGCTGCTCACCGAGGTGCCGGAGATGTTCGGCGCGGAGACGCTGCTCATGGACCGCTGCAAGGACGAGGAGACGTTCCGCAAGTGCGTGGACCTCATCAACGACTTTAAGGCGTACTTCATCCGCCACGGCCAGGAGGTCTACGAGAATCCTTCGCCCGGAAACAAGGCGGGCGGCATCACCACGCTGGAGGACAAGTCCCTCGGCTGCACGCAGAAGGGCGGCAGCAGCGAGGTGCGCGGCGTCCTCAAATACTGCGAACGCGTACAGGAGAAGGGCCTCAATCTCGTACAGGGGCCGGGCAACGACATCTGCGCCTGCACGGCGCTGATGGCTGCGGGCGCCCAGATGATCCTCTTCACCACCGGCCGCGGCACGCCGCTGGGCGCGCCGGTCCCCACGGTGAAGGTGGCGACCAACACGGCGCTGGCCGAGAAGAAGAAGAACTGGATCGACTTCAATGCCGGCGTTCTGGTCCAGGGCGCCGATCCGGAGGAGACGACGGAGGCCTTCTTCTCATGGCTGCTGCGCCTGGCTTCCGGTGAGGTGCACACGAAGGCGGAGCAGAACGGCTACCGCGAAATCGCCATTTTCAAGGACGGCGTTACGCTGTAAGAGACCGGCCCGCCGGGCGGCGGGAAACGATAAAGCTAGCAAAGACTAAGGAGGAAGACGCATGAAACCCTTTATGGACGAAGACTTTCTGCTGACGACTGACACGGCGAAAAAGCTCTATCACGACTACGCGGAAAACATGCCGATCTATGATTTCCACTGCCACATCAGCCCGCGCATGATCTGGGAGAACTACAAGTTCCAGAACATCGGCGAGCTCATGCTCGGCGGCGACCACTACAAGTGGCGCGTGATGCTCTCCAACGGCGTGGACGACAAGTACATCCGCGGCGACGCCCCCTGGCTGGAGAAGTGGAAGGCCTTCGCGGGCTCCCTCAAGTACTGCCTGGGCAACCCGATGTATCACTGGACGCACCTGGAGCTGCGCCGCGTCTTCGGCATCTACGATATCCTGAACGAGGATACGGCGGAGGACATCTGGAACCGTGCCAACGCGCTGCTGGCGAAGGACGAGTACCGCTGCCGCGGCCTCATCGAGAAGTTCGGCGTGAAGCTGATCTGCACGACGGACGACCCGGTGGACGACCTCGAGTTCCAGAAGAAGATCGCGGAGGAGGGCAAGTGCTCCTTCAAGGTCTATCCCGCGTGGCGCCCGGACAAAGTCATCAACATCGACCGCGGCGGCTTCGTGGACTACATGAACAAGCTCTCCCGCGTCTCCGGCATCCAGTGCCTGAACCTGGAGAGCATGATGAAGGCGCTGGAGTCCAGGCTGGATTACTTCCACGCCTGCGGCGCGCGCCTGTCCGACCACGCGCTGGACACCGTGCCCTTCGGCGCGCCCAGCACGCACATCGCGGGCGAAGCCTTCCGCAAGGCGATGAGCGGCGCGCCGCTGACCGAGGCGGAAGTGGAGTGCTACAAGACCTACGTGCTGGTGGAGCTGGCGCGCATGTACAAGGCGCGCGGCTGGGCGCAGCAGTACCACATCGGCGCGCTGCGCAACGCGAACCCGCGCATGTTTGAGAAGTACGGCCCGGACGTCGGCTTCGACTCCACCCAGGACACCTGCATCGCAGAGAAGCTGGCCAAGCTGCTGGCGGAGGAGGAGCGCACCGGCGATTTGCCCAAGACCGTGCTCTACTGCCTCAACCCGAAGGACAACTACGTCATCGGCACGATGCTGGGCAACTTCCAGGGCGACTGCATCCCCGGCAAGATCCAGTTCGGATCCGGCTGGTGGTTCTGCGACCAGAAGTACGGCATGCAGGAGCAGATGAAGGCGCTGGCCGCACTGGGCCTGCTGGGCCGCTTCGTCGGCATGCTGACGGACTCCCGTTCGTTCATCTCTTATCCGCGGCACGAGTACTTCCGCCGCGTGCTGTGCGAGCTGGTCGGCGGCTGGGTGGAGAACGGCGAGTACCCAGCGGATTTCGACACGCTGGGCGAACTCATCCGCGGCATCTGCTACAACAACGCCGTCGAGTACTTCGGCATGAAGGTGGACTGATATGGTAAGAGTGGGAAGGCCTGCCGGCATGGAGTGGCAGGAGGTCGGCCTGGGCCAGCGCCGAAAGGTGTGCGCCTACAACGCCGATGAAATGGCGGTGCTGGTGGATTTTGAGACGGGGGCTGTCGGTGCGCTGCACAGCCATCCGCATACGCAGATTTCCTATGTGCTCGCCGGTGAATTCACCTACGAGATCGAGGGGGAGACCTGGCATCTCAACCAGGGCGACTCCATCGTGGTGGACAGCGGAAAGACCCACGGCTGCGCCTGCGTGAAGGCGGGCACGCTGCTGGACGTCTTCACCCCGATGCGGGAGGACTTCGTCAAGTAAGCCCTGCGCCGTCCCTCAAAAAGCGTTTCCTTTCAGCAATGGTTTACATAACAAAGGAGGAAAATCCAATGGACATTTTGAAGCAACTGTCCCTGATCGGCATCGTGCCGGTTATCGCCATCGACGACGCGGCGGACGCCGTGCCGCTGGCACAGGCGCTCTGCGAGGGCGGCCTGCCCTGCGCCGAGGTCACCTTCCGTACGGCCGCTGCCGCGGAAGCCATCGCCAACATGACGAAGGCCTTCCCGGACATGCTGGTCGGCGCCGGCACCGTCCTGACCAACGAGCAGGTGGACCGCGCGGTTGCCGCCGGCGCGAAGTTCATCGTCTCCCCGGGCCTCAACCCCGAGACGGTGCGCCACTGCCAGGAGATCGGCATCCCGGTCTGCCCCGGCACCAGCAACCCCAGCGACATCGAGGTGGCGCTCTCCCTGGGACTCAAGACCGTGAAGTTCTTCCCGGCGGAGGCGGCCGGCGGCCTCAAGTACATCAAGTCCATCGCCGCGCCCTATGTGGACGTGACCTTCATGCCCACGGGCGGAATCAGCGAGAAGAACCTGCTGGACTACCTGTCCTTCAAGAAGATCATCTGCTGCGGCGGCAGCTGGATGGTGCCGAAGGATGCCATCGCCGCCAAGGACTGGGACCGGATCCGCTCCCTGGTCAGCTCCGCCGTCCAGCTGATGCTGGGCCTGGAGATCGCGCACGTGGGCATCAACTCCGCCAATGAGGAAGAGGCGATGAAGACCGCGACGCTGCTGTGCAAGATGTTCGGCTGGCCCGTCAAGGTCGGCAACAGCTCCATCTTCGCCGGCACGGCCGTGGAAGTCATGAAGACGCCTTTCCGCGGCACGCACGGACATATCGGCATCCGCACCAACTTCGTCGAGCGCGCGAAGTTCTTCCTGGAGAACCAGGGCTTCGAGTTCGATCCGTCCAGTGCGAGCTACAAGGACGGCCAGCTGAAGGCCATCTACCTGAAGGACGAAGTCGCCGGCTTCGCCGTGCACATCGTGCAGAAGTAATCGGACAGACACGAAAAAAGGGATCTCCGCCGGAGCGGGGATCCCTTTTGTAATGCGGGGGAGATTTACAGCACCTTCTGCAGGAAGGAGATGAGGCGGGGGCTTTCCGGGTGGTCGAACAGCTCGTGGCTCGGCTTGTCCTCCTCAATATGGCCGTCGGAGAGGAAGAGCGTGCGGCTGGAGACCTCCCGGGCGAAACGCATCTCGTGCGTGACGACGATCATCGTCATGCCGTCCTCGGCGAGCTCGCGCATGACGTCGAGCACCTCGCCGATCATCTCCGGATCCAGGGCGGAGGTCGGCTCGTCGAAGAGCATGACCTCCGGGTTCATCATCAGCGCGCGCACGATGGCGATGCGCTGCTTCTGCCCGCCGGAGAGCTCGTAAGGATAGCTGTTGCGCTTGTCCTCCAGCCCGACGCGGCGCAGGAGCGACATGCCCTTGGCTTCCGCCGCGTCGAGCGTCATCTTCTTCAGCTTGACAGGCGCGGCGGTGAGGTTCTTCATGACGTTCATGTTGTTGAACAGGTTGAACTGTTGAAAGACCATGCCCATCTTTTCGCGGTGCCGGTTGATGTCCACGCCCTTTTTGCAGATGTCCACCCCGTCCACGTAGATGGCGCCGGAGGTGGGCGTCTCCATCAGGTTCAGACAGCGCAGGAAGGTGGATTTGCCGCCGCCGGAAGGGCCGATGACGCTGACGACCTCGTGTTTGCGGAAGGAGGTGGAGATGTCGTCCAGCACGAGAAGATTCTCGAATTTCTTGGTCAGGTGCTCGACGCGGATGATCTCTTCCGCGGGAGCGTTAGTGGTGTTTGCGGCCATGTGCCATTCTCCTTTCTGCCCAGGCGACCAGCTTGCTGAGGGTAAAGGTCAGGATGAAGTAGATGATGGCCGCTGTGGCCAGGCATTCCAGTACGTTGTAGGTCTTGGCCTTCACGCCGTTGGTGCGGTACATGAGGTCGGCGATACCGATGACCGAGACGACGGAGGATTCCTTGATGACGGTGATGAACTCGTTGCCCAGCGCGGGGAGGATGTTGCGGATGGCCTGCGGGAGCACGACCATCGTCATGCCCTGTCCGCCGGAGAGGCCCAGACACCGGGCGGCTTCCATCTGGCCGGGATCGACGGCCTGTATGCCGGAGCGGATGACCTCCGCCACGTACGCGCAGCTGTTGAGGCTCATGGCGACGACGCCGGCCATGAAGCGCGAGAAGTCGGGGATGAAGGAGACCTCCGGGAAGGTGACGCCGATCATCGGCAGGCCGTAGAAGATGAAGGTCAGCTGCACCATGAGCGGCGTGCCGCGGAAGAACTCGATGTAGGCGGTGGCCAGCCAGCGCAGCGGCCGGATCCGGCTCATCCTCGCCAGCGCCATGAGCGCCCCCAGGATGGTGCCGAAGAAGACGGCCATGAGGGAGATGATCAGCGTGTTGCGCACGCCCTCGGCGAAAAAATTGCCGTACTTGGACAGGATCTTGATGATGGTCTGGATAAACTGCATGGGAATTCTCCGATATAAGACAGGGTGAATAAAAGGGACTGCCTCCCCGGAAAGGGGAGGCTGTGCTGTAGGTTCGCGGCCCGAGGGCCGCTGTCAGACAGGCAAAGGAGAGAGGCTTACTCGCCGGTGGCCCCGGTGGCAGCCTTAGCTTTGTTGAATTCTTCGATATAGCTATTGTCGGCAACAACTCTATCAATGACTTCATTGATAGCAGCCAGCAGGTCATCAGTTCCCTTCTGTAGCACGACTGCTTTGCCGAAAGATGCTTCTTCTGCCGTAAAGGCGAAAGCGGAAACAGCAAGAGCACCGTCGCTGTTAGCTACCATAGATTCGCCGACTGCTTTATCAACAACGCAACCAGCGATGTTGCCATTTTTAATCTCCAGACCCAATTCCGGATAGGTGGGAAGCTCAAAGAGCTCGCTGTCGGGCAGCGCGGATTCGACGAGCTGGCTCTGGATGGTGCCCAGCTGCGCGCCGACGCGCTTGCCGGCCAGGCTCTCCTTGGTTGCATAGACTTCTGCGTTTTCAGCTTTTACAATAAGGAGCTGCTCAGAAAGCTCATACTGATGGGAGAAGTCGATGACCTCGGCGCGCTCCGGGGTGACAGTGAAGGCGGCGATGCCCAGATCTATCTGGCCGGCCTGCACGGCGGGGATGATGCCGTCGAAGGCCATGTCCTGCATCACGAGCTCGACGCCGAGCGCGTCCGCGATCTGCTGGGCGAGCCAGATGTCGCAGCCGGCCATCTGGGCGTTGTCGTCCAGATACTCGTACGGGGGATAAGTGGCTTCCGTGCCGACGACGAGCTTGCCGGCGGCCTTGACCTTTTCAAGGGCGGTCTCGGCAGAGGCGCAGGAGAGGGCGAGAACCAGGGCAAGCGCCAGAACGAGAGCAAGAATCCTTTTCATTTGTTTTTCCTCCTGAATCAAAGGTTGAAGTAACTTGCAATGGACATCATTATATGCATAAATTTGTCGTTGTCAAGCTGTTTTATACAGAAATTTGCGTATAATCAGCAGATTTTTTGTATAAACAAAGATTTTGGAGAAGGAAGCGGCAGGAATGTCACAGGCGCATGGCCTCCAGGCGGTCAAACGCGGCCTGAAGCTTTTCCATGGGCTGGGTGACGGCGATGCGGACGTGCCCGGCGCCGCTTTTGCCGAAGGCGCTGCCGGGGCTCATCAGCACGTGCGCCTGCTCCAGCGCGGCCTTGCAGAAACCCGCGGAGTCCAGCCCCGTCTTCGTGATGCCGGGGAAGAGGTAGAAGGTGCCCTTGGGGCGGGAGAGCGTCATCCAGGGGATGCGCTCGACGCGGTCCGCCGCGTAGAGGAGCCGGTCGCGGTAGCGCGTGATGTAGCGCCGGGCGACGTCCTCGCGCAGGCGCAGCGCTTCGATGGCCGCCCGCTGGCTGACGGAGGGCGCGGTGTAAATCATGGAGCCGTTGAGCTGCTGCAGCGCGCGGCAGAAAGCAGCGGGCGCGATGACGCAGCCGACGCGCCAGCCGGTCATCATGAAGTTCTTGGAAAAGCTGTTGAGGGTGATGACGCGCCCTTCCAGCCCGGGCAGGGTCCGCAGCGGGATGAATTCGCCCTCGAAGACGTATTTCGTGTAGATCTCGTCGGCGATGAGCACGAGGTCCCGCTCCTGCGCGACGGCGGAGAGGACGTTCAGATCGGCGCGGCTGTAGGCCATGCCGGTCGGGTTGCAGGGGTTGTTGAGGATGACGGCCCGGGTGCGCGGCGACAGGGCGTTAAGGAGGCGCTCCTTTACGAGCGCGTAACCTTCTTCTTCATAGGAAGGAACTTCGACGCAGACGCCGCCGGCGAGCTGGATCTGCTCCCGGTAGATGGCGAAGTAGGGTCCCAGGACGATGACCTCATCGCCGGGGTTCAGCATCGTCATCAGCACTTCGGCCATGCCCAGGCAGGAGGAGGCGGTGATAAAGACGTTGTCGTGCGGGATCTCCTGGCCGAAGTCCTCTCGCCAGGCCGTGCGGATGGCGTCGATCAGCTCCGGATCGCCCTGTGGGAATCCGTAGCGCGTGTGGCCGGCCCTGGCGTCGCGCATGGCGGCGTCGATGATGCGCTCGTCGGTGGTGAAGTCGGTGTCCCCGATGGACAGGTCCACGAGGTCGCCGTAGCGGTTTACGGCGTCGGAATCCAGCATCAGTCCGGCTTTGATGTTTTCGTAGCGGTCGGCAATCAGTTTCATGCTTCTCCCTCCACATATGGCATGACGGCGGAGCCGTTGGGAATGACGTAGATGCTCTTCCCCTCGAGGCGGGCGGCCTCAAGCAGCTTTGCGGGGTCGATGAAGGCCTGTATGCCCATCGGCGCGAGGACCTCCGGCGCGACGCCGGTCAGCATCAGGATGCGGTAACGCTGCGCCTGCTCGCAGTTGAGCAGGAAGATGTAGCCGGGGATCGTGAAGTGGCTGCGGAGTTTCTCTTCAAACGTGCCGTCCTGCAAGGGTCCGATCCAGTCGAAGTACTCCGCAGGGCCGCCGCCGTCCCGCGCCTCCATGAGGATGACGAGGGTGCCGCCGGGCTTCAGGGCGAACTCGATGTTGTCGATCGTCTTGGTGCCCTGGTAGAGGGACATATCCTTGGGGAACCCGCCGCAGGAGGCGACGATGACGTCCGCGCGCTGCGGAACGGGGACGCGCATGACCTCATCGACTGCCCGGCAGGCCCGCTGCCAGCTTGTGAGCGGGTGTCCGCAGAAGACGGAGCACAGCACCATGTCCGCGTTCATCACGAGGTTTACGGTGAACAGGTTCCCCAGAAGCGCGGCGGCCTCGCACATGTCCTCGTTCAGCGGGTTGCCCGCGGTGACGCCGTTGCCGATGAGCGGGTTGGACCGGAAGCGCGCCGGATCCAGCGCGAAGGCGTGGTTGTGCCGGATGGTTTCCAGCGAACTGATGCCCGGCAGGATGCTCTTGCGGCCGCCGCCGTAGCCGGCCATCACGTGGTAGGTGGCGGCGCCCAGCGCGATGACGAGATCGGCGGCAGCGGCGGCGGGATGGATGGAGACCTTCGTGCCGTGCGCGGTTTCGCCGATGCAGACGAGATCGTCGGCCAGGCAGTCGTGGTTTACGGCGCGGATGCGGTCGTAAACGGCGTCCGTCAAAAGCGTGCGCAGGTCCTGTTCGCTGCCGCCCTCGTGCGTCCCGTTGGCGATGACGATCGTGATGCTTTCATCGGACACGCCGCAATCGTTCAGATACGCGATGAGATGGGGGACGACCAGATCCTGCCGCATCCAGAAACGGCTCATGTCGGAGACGATCAGCGCGATGCGCATGCCGCGCCGGACACGCGCGCGGAGCGGAAGGGAATCGACGGGGTGGTCCAGCGCGTCATACAGCGCGGCGCGGATATCTGAAACCGGGGGTACGCGGTTTCCGCGCACGACCCCCAGCACCTGCCGCTCGTCGAGCGGCAGCGTGACGGTTGTATCGCCGTACGCGAAAGTGTAATCGGTCATAGGCGGCCTCCTGGGAGCGGAAGGGTTTGGTTTGTTAGCGCGGATTATACCATGAAAGGCGTCCGGATACAACCTCCGCGGCAGCCGTGAGGGCTTGTCAGGAGGGGCCTAATATGGTTATAATATCCTTTAGTATCATTCGAAAAGAGGCAGGTTTATGCGTTCGGATAATCGCAGGATACGGGAGGCGCTGTGCATGGCGGCCGAAGTGCTGCTCATCATCTGCGCTTATTTGCTGTCGGTTTCCCTGCGCTTCGGCGTCATGGGGGGCAACGCCCACCTGGATTTCTACAGCCGCGGCTTTATGACGCTCATCACGGCATACGCCATGGCCGTCGTTTTCGCGTTTTACTGCCTGCAGATGTACAAGGTGAACCCGCGCCGCACCCTCTCCTGGGAGATCCAGTGGGTGCTCATCGTCAACGGCATCGGCGTCGTGCTGCTCACAGCCTTCATGTTCCTGCAGCGGCAGCTCGATTTTTCGCGCCTCCTCTTCGTCGTTTTCTGGGCGCTTTGCTGCGGCTTCATCGTCGCAGAGCGGCTGATCGTGCGCGCGCTGCGCAGCAGGAGCCTCAGCCGGCATATGCGGCACGTCGTCGTCGTGGGGAACGGCCACCTGGCCGCGCAGTACATTCAGTACATCCGGGAGAACCCGCAGACAGGCTACGTCGTGGACGGCTATCTCTCCGCGCACCGGAAGGAGGAACTGGGACGCTGCCTGGGCAGCTACGAGGACCTGGAACGGATTCTGCAGGAGACGCCGGTGGACGAGGTCATCATCGCGCTGGAGCCCCACGAGACCCAGTTCATGCAGCGGATTTTCGCGGCGACGGACAAGGAGGGCGTGCGCGTCAGCCTGATCCCGTTCTTCAACGACTTCTATCCCAGCCACCCCGTCATCGACAACGTGGGACGCACGAAGCTCATCGACCTGCGGGCGACCCCGCTGGACAACCTGTTCGCCGCCACCTTCAAGCGGACCTTCGACATCGTCGCCTCGCTTGCGCTCATCCTGCTGACGAGCCCGATTATGCTGCTGACGGCCGTCGGCGTAAAGCTGAGCAGCCCCGGCCCCATCCTCTTCAAACAGGAGCGGATCGGCAAGGACAAGAAGCCTTTCCGCATGCTGAAGTTCCGCAGCATGCGCGTCACGGGGACGGAGCAGACCGGCTGGAGCCGGAATCAGGACCCGCGCAAGACGCGCTTCGGCGCGTTCATCCGCAAGTTCTCCATCGACGAACTGCCGCAGTTTTTCAACGTGCTCTGCGGGGACATGAGCCTCATCGGTCCCAGGCCGGAGGTGCCCTACCACGTAAAGACCTTCCGGGAGGAAATCCCGCGTTACCTCGTGCGCCAGCAGGTGCGCCCGGGCATCACCGGCTGGGCGCAGGTCAACGGCCTGCGCGGGGATACGTCCATCCGCGACCGCGTGAAATACGACATCTACTACATTGAGAACTGGTCGCCGCTGCTGGATCTGCGCATCCTGTTCAAGACGGCGTTCGGCGGGATGATCAACCAGGAACAGCTGACCACCGGCGGGGATGAAAAGCCATGAAGACGATCGTCATCGTAGCGGCGCACAAGCCGTACCGCATGCCGGAGGATCCCTGCTACCTGCCGCTGCACGTGGGCGCCGAAGGGAAGGCGTCCATCGGTTTCCGGCGCGACTGCGAAGGGGAGAACATCAGCGCGAAAAACCCGCACTACTGCGAACTGACCGGCCTGTACTGGGCATGGAAGAACACGCAGTCGGACGCGCTGGGCCTGTGCCATTACCGCAGGTATTTTGCCAGGCGCGGCCTGGGCGGCAAGTTTGCGCGCATCCTCTGCGGCCGGGAGATTGAAGCGCTGCTGGAGAAGGACGACATCCTGCTGCCGTCGAAGCGCCACTACTGGATCGAGACGACCGAAAGCCAGTACGTCCACGCGCACCACGCGCAGGACCTGGCCCTCACCCGGCAGATCCTTTCGGAGCGGTGCCCGCAGGCGCTGCCCGCGTGGGACGCGGTGATGAAGCGGACGTCCGGCCACCGGTTCAACATGTTCATCATGAAAAGGGAGCTTGCGGACGCGTACTGCGCGTGGCTGTTCCCTGTCCTGTTTGAACTGGAGGCGCGGCTGGACCTTTCGCTCTACAGCGCCTATGACGCGCGCGTCTTCGGCTTTGTGGGGGAGCGCCTGCTCGACGTATGGCTGCTGTACCGGGGCTACCGGGGCCGCGACATCCCGTACGTCTTTCTGGAAAAGCAGAACTGGCTGAAAAAGGGCGCGGCTTTTCTCAAAAGAAAGCTGGCCGCTGCGAGAAAGTAAAGGGAAAGCTTTGAATCTGGACATTCAAAACCTGAAGAGGGATTTTCTTCGTTTTGCCACTGCTTCCGTACTGGCGCAGTGGATTTTTGCGCTGTACAGCGCCATAGACGGGATTTTCGTCGCCAGGGGCGTGAACGAGGTGGCGCTCGCTGCGGTCAACATCGCTTCCCCGTACGTCAATTTCCTGTTCTCAGTGTCCCTGCTCTTCACGGCGGGCACCTCCACGGCGGCTTCCATCTACCTGGGGCAGGGAAAAAAGGACAGGGCGGACCGGGTGGTGACGCAGAACCTCATCGTGCTGAGCATGATTTCGGCCGCGCTGACGCTGATCGTCCTGCTGTTTCCGGAGAGGGTGGCGTCTTTCCTCGGCGCGACGGCGCCGACGATGCCGTACGTCCGCGATTATCTCACGCGCCTGGCGCCGTTCAGTTTCGGCTTCGTGCTCTCCTATGCCTTCGAGGTGCTGGTGAAGACGGACGGAAGGCCGCGCTACGCGACCTTCGCCGTCATCTGCGGCTGCCTCGTTCACTGCGCCCTCGACATCCTGCTGGTGCTGCACCTGGGGTGGGGCGTAAAGGGCGCGGCGACCGCGACGGGTACGGCGCAGGTGCTGCTGATCGGGGTGTATCTGGTGCATTTTCTGGGGCCGAAGGCGACGCTCAGATGGCGGCTTTCGCCGTTTGACGGGACGGAGCTGTGCCGCATCTTCCGCCTCGGCCTGCCTTCCGGCCTTACGGAGTTCTCCGCGGGCCTCACCACCTTCTTTTTCAACCATGCGATCGTGCGCTTCCTGGGGGAGGAGGCGCTGATCAGCTACACGGTGATCGGCTACGTCAACATGATCGTCGTCGTGGGCATGGCGGGCATTGCGCAGGGGGCGCAGCCGATGATCAGCTATTACTACGGCAAAGGCGAAGAGGTCGCGACAAAACGCCTCCTTCGCTACACGCTGACTGCTTCGTTCGCCCTGGGCGCTGCGGCCTTCGCGCTCAGCCTGCTCGGGGCGGAGAGGATCGCCGGCCTGTTTATCGCAAGCGAACTGGCCGGCCTGAGAAGCGCCTGCGCTGCCGTCATCCGCGTGTTCTCCGTGTCCTTCCTGCTGGTCTGGATCAACATCGCCGCGGGCGGATACCTGGCCGCGGTGGAGCAGACGGGCAGGTCGATGGCCGTATCGCTGGGCCGGGGCCTCGTCTTTATCGCAGCGTCGCTCTGGCTTGTGACGGCGGTCTTCGGCGGGGGAGGCATCTGGTGGGCGGCAACCCTGTCCGAGGGGCTGTGCATGCTGCTGTCCCTTCGGTACCTGAAACAGGAACGCGCTGCGCGGGCAGGCGGCCCAAAGGCATAGGATTCCCGAACCAAAAGCGTCCGGCCTCCTGACGGGGGCCGGACATTTCTATGGGTCAGGTCATGAGGGCGGGCACCGGTCTTGCTGCGGGCGCAGCCGTTTGCCGGGAGGAGATTATGCCGCGCCGGCTTCGGACTGAGAGGTCAGATAATCGATATACTGCAGAATGACCTCCCTGCGGACGCTGTTTCCCACCACGCCGAGGAAGACGTCCCCGGAGAAGCCCGCGCGCTCGAACAGGGGGAAGGCGGAGATCAGAATGCCGTTTGGAACCGTCTCGGTTTCGGCACGATAGGGAATGCGCTCGTCCAGGCGGTGTTCGATGTCGTTGTCCTCAAGGATGACGGTGTTCTCAACGATCCGTCCGGACAGCCTGCCGCAGAGGCTGTCACCCAGAAAACCTTCCAGCGGCAAGAGATAGCCCCCGGCGGACAGGATATCGTAAGCCTCGCGGTTCATCAGCAGCAGGTCCAGCTGTCCGTTGGCCATGGAGGGCATGACCTTGAGCTGTGAAGCATAGGCGTACTCGTGGTTCTGCACGGAAGCATCCCGGCTCAGGTACAGGTTGCGGTAGGTCCTGACCTCGGCTTTGCCGGGATTTGCGCCGGCAAAACGCACGAAGCCTTCCTCCAGCTCGGAAGCCAGGGTGTCGCCCACGGAGATGTTTGCGTAGGCGACGTAGAGCAGCGCGTCCTTCCGGGTAAGCCGGTAGTACAGCACGCTGCCCAGCGCCACCGCCGCGATGAGCGCCAGAACCAGCGGAAACTTGTAGTATTCAAAGATATACTCCAGCTTCTGCGGCAGGGTCATGGCGGCGATCGCGGGCGCGGTGGCCGAACGGGAGGAGATCGGGTACATCTGCGACTATCCCATCTACGGGCAGATTGCGGGCATCAACGCCTCTGCGCTCGGTGTGCAGATGGTGAACCCGCGCGGGCGCGTCATCCTGGAATGGTCGGACCTTGTGCAGCACGGCAGGGCGCTCGAAAGGCTTTCGGAGCGGGGAATCCGGCTCGTCTCCACCCAGTCTCTCACGCGTGCCGGCTCTGCGGAAAACGGGCTCGTCCAGATGAAGGAGGACGGCAGCCGCCTGCTGGCTGCGCCCGTCTGGCGGTGGGACGTCTATTATGAGGCAATCATCCGCCGGATTCTGGACGGAAGCCTGCTAAGCGACTACGCAGACAGCGCGAAAGCCCTCAATTACTACTGGGGAATGGATGCGGGCGTCGTGGACGCAGCCTGGTCCGGCGATCTGCCGGACGGGACAAAGAGGCTGGCGGAATACCTGAAACAGGCGATTTCCGCCGGGGTCCTGAATCCTTTCGCGACGCCGGTCGTCCGGCAGGACGGCAAAAGGACAGGGGAAGGAAAACTGTCCCTCGGCCCGGAAGACATCGCAGCGATGGATTATCTGGTGGAAGGCGTCGAGGGAACGATCCCCGAATACCGTGACCTCGGAGATGCGGGCAGGGCGACGGTGGACGTGATGGGCGTCAAAAGAGAAGAATAAAAAGCGGCGCCGCCCATTGGGCGGCGCCGGCGTATGCAAAGGACCGGAATCAGCGGGTGGCCTGCGCCGTGTTGTGCAGCACGACGTCGTGGTATCCGCCCTCCACGATGGAGGTGGAGCTGACCAGCGTGAGGCGCGCGTTCTTCTGCAGATCGGGGATGTTCAGAACGCCGACGTTGCACATGGTGCTCTTGACCTTGTAGAGGGAGACCTCCACGTTGTCGTGCAGCGGGCCGGCATAGGTGACGTAGGAATCCACGCCCTCCTCGAAGGAGAGGCGCTGCGCGCCGCCCAGATCGTAGCGCTGCCAGTTGCGCGCGCGGTTGGAACCCTCGCCCCAGTACTCCTTCATGTAGACGCCGTTGACCATCACCTTGGCGCTCGGGCTCTCGTCGAAGCGGGCGAAGTAGCGGCCCAGCATGAGGAAGTCGGCGCCCATGGCCAGCGCGAGGGTCATGTGGTAGTCGTGGACGATGCCGCCGTCGGAGCAGATCGGGACGTAGATGCCCGTCTCGCGGAAGTACTCGTCCCGTGCGGCGGCCACCTCGATGACGGCCGTGGCCTGGCCGCGGCCGATGCCCTTGGTCTCGCGGGTGATGCAGATGGAGCCGCCGCCGATGCCCACTTTGACGAAGTCGGCGCCGGCACGGGCGAGGAAGAGGAAGCCGTCGCGGTCGACCACGTTGCCTGCGCCGACCTTCACGCTGTCGCCGTACTGCTCGCGGATCCAGCGGATCGTCTTGGCCTGCCAGACGCTGTAGCCCTCCGAGCTGTCGATGCACAGCACGTCCGCACCGGCGTTTACCAGGGCGGGCACGCGCTCGGCAAAGTCACGGCTGTTGATGCCGGCGCCCACGAGATAGCGCTTTTTGCTGTCCAGCAATTCCTGCGGATTCTCCTTGTGGGAGGCGTAGTCCTTGCGGAAGACGAAGTACAGGAGGCAGCCGTTGTCATCCACGATGGGCAGGGAGTTGAGCTTGTGCTCCCAGATGATGTCATTGGCGACCTTGAGCGTGGTGTCCGCGGGCGCGGTGATGAGCTTGCGCAGCGGTGTCATGAAGTTGGCGACCTTTTCGTCGGGATCCATACGGCTGACGCGGTAGTCGCGGCTGGTCACGATGCCCAGCAGGCGGCCGTTGGCCGTTCCGTCCTCCGTGATGGCCACGGTGGAAAAGCCGTTCTTCGCCTTGAGCGCCAGCACGTCGGAGAGGGTGTTGTCGGGCGTCAGGTTGGAGGCGGACACGACGAAGCCGGCCTTGTGGTTCTTGACCCGGGCGACCATGGCCGCTTCGCTTTCGATGCTCTGGGCGCCGTAGATAAACGAAAGCCCGCCTTCCCTGGCCAGCGCAATGGCCAGCTTGTCGTCCGAAACGGACTGCATAATCGCACTGGTCAGCGGAATGTTCAGAGAAATGGCGGGTTCTTCTTCGCCTCTGCGGTATTTGACGAGCGGGGTGCGGAGAGAGACGTTGGCGGGGATGCAGCCCTCGCCGGTATAGCCGGGAATCAGCAGGTATTCGCTGAACGTACGGCTGGGTTCGGTATAGAAAGTAGCCATGGGCGGTCCCTCCTCATTTTTGCCGCGGCGGGCAATCCCCCTCTCCGCCGCGGAATATTTCGCATACCTTAACATACTTGGTGGGGTTTGTCAACGGAATTATGCTTGTTTTCCAAAGACAGGCAGAGTATAATCAGCGTTGATCAACCGATTCAGGGAACAGCCTATGAAGATGAAGCAAATCGACTTTTCGGGCGGGGATACGAAAGGAAACATCGCCAGGGCCATCGTGCCGCTGCTGGTGGCGGATATCCTTGCGCTGCTCTACAGCATCGTGGACCGGATCTACATCGGCAGGCTGCACGGGGAAGGGGCGGCCGCGCTGGGCGGTATCGGCCTGTGCTTCCCCTTCGTCATGATGGTGACGGCGTTTACCAACCTCTACGGCCAGGGCGGCTCACCGCTGTGTGCGATGGCGCGGGGCAGGGGAAAGCGCGATCAGGCGGCCGGGGTGATGAACACCGCCGCGACGCTGCTGCTTTTGACCAGCTTCGCGCTGATGGCGGCATTTGAGGCCTTTGCGGGCCCGCTGCTCCGGCTGCTAGGAGGGGAAGCTGCGCCGGATCTGATGCCGCACGCGCTGCGCTACCTCCGGCTGTACCTGCTCGGGACGCCCGCGACGATGCTGGCCTCCGGCCTGGGCCCGTATATCAACGCCCAGGGGTTCGCCGGCGCCGGCATGCTGGCCATCGCTATCGGCGCACTCGCCAACATAGTGCTCGATCCGCTCTTCATCTTCGGCTTCGGACTGGGGGTGCAGGGTGCCGCGCTGGCTACGGTGCTCGCGCAGACGCTTTCCGCGGCCTTTGTGCTCTGCTTCCTCGGCAGTTCCAGGGCGGAACTCCGGCTGCGCTTCATCGCGCCGCACCGGCTGAACGGGCGGGTCGTCGGCGATATCCTGGGCCTCGGCGTGGTCAACTTCATCATGCAGTTCACCAACAGCCTGGTCGCCGTGGTCTGCAACCGCATGCTGGGCCTGTGGGGGTCGGCGCTGTACGTTTCCGTATATACGGTGATCTCCTCCGTGCGGCAAATCCTGGACGTGCCGGTGCAGGCCATCAGCAGCGGCGGCTCGCCCGTGCTCAGCTACCACTACGGGGCGGGCAGGCCGGAGCGGATGCGCGAGACGGTGCGCATCATCCTGCGCTGGTCCCTCCTGTATACGGTGACCGTCTGGTTCGTCATTCTCCTCGCGCCGGGCCTCCTCATCCGCGTCTTCTCCGATGACCCGGAGCTGCTGCGGGCGGGGAGCCCCGCGCTGCGGATTTACTTCTCGATGTTCGTCTTTCAGGCGCTTCAGTACAACGGGCAGAACGTCTTCCGTTCCCTGGGGCGCAAACGGTATGCGATCTTCTTCTCCCTGTTCCGCAAGGTCATCATGGTCGTTCCGCTGACGTTGCTGCTGCCGGGACTCGGCTTCGGCGTCAACGGGGTGTTCTTCGCCGAACCCGTCTCCAACCTGATCGGCGGCGGGGCATGCTTTGTCACCATGATGCTGCTGGAGTACAGGAAGTGGCAGGAAACTTGATTGAAACCTTCCCCTTTGGGGATTGGCGTAGCCACCTGCAGTGGCGTACGTCCCGCCGTTGGCGGGATCATGCCCTTTCAGGGCATGACGTTAGAAGGGGGACCATCCGCCGGCGGATGGTGGATGAGGTCAAATGCAAAGCGTGGAAACTGTCAGTGGATGGTGGATGAGGCCAAATGCAAAGCTGGAAACTGTCAGTGGATGAGGTAAAATACAAATTCAATAGAAAGAAACCAGTACACCCGAAGGAGGACTGCAGATGAAACCCAACGGCAATGCCAACAACCGCGCGATGATGATGGATCTTTACGAGCTGACGATGGCCAACGGCTATTTTCTGGACCCGGAGGTGCGGAACACCCGCGTCGCGTTCGACGTGTTCTTCCGCCGTAACCCAGACGAAGCGGGCTTTTCCATCTTCGCTGGCCTGGAGCAGATCGTCGACTATCTGACGACGATGCACTTCGATCCCGAGGATGTGGAGTACATCCGCAGCCTCGGCCTCTATGACGACGCTTTTCTCGACTACCTGTCCTCCTTCCGCTTCCGCGGAGACGTGTTTGCCTTCCCGGAGGGAACCGTCATCTATCCCAACGAGCCGGTCGTCACCGTCGTTGCGGACATCGTGGAGGCGCAGGTGGTAGAGACGGAAATCCTGGCGCAGTTCAACCACCAGAGCCTGATCGCGACCAAGGCGCACCGCATCGTACGGGCCGCGGAAGGGCGCGTGGTCTCCGACTTCGGCGCGCGGCGTGCCCACGGCAACGATGCCGCGGTGTACGGCGCCCGGGCCTGCGCCATCGGCGGCGTCGGCGCGACGGCGACCGTGCTGGCCGGGCAGAAGTTCGGCATCCCCGTGGGCGGCACCATGGCGCACAGCTGGGTGATGCTCTACGGCGACGAGCTGACGGCCTTCCGCAAGTTCGCGGAGCGGTATCCGCACAACTGCATCCTGCTGGTGGACACCTACGACGTGGTCGGCTCCGGTGTGCCCAACGCGATCAGGGTCTTCCGTGAAATGCAGGAGGCGGGCATCGAATCCCGCAGCTTCGGCATCCGCATCGACAGCGGCGACCTTGCCTATCTGACGAAGAAGGCGCGGCGCATGCTGGACGAGGCCGGCTTTGAAAAGGCCAAGATCGTCATCTCCAACAGCCTGGACGAGTTTACGATCTCTTCCATCCTGCAGCAGGGCGGACAGGTGGACAGCTTCGGCGTCGGCGAGCGGATGATCACGGCGAAGTCGGAGCCGGTCTTCGGCGGCGTGTACAAGCTGTGCGCCGTGGAGCAGGAGGGTGCCTGGTCGCCGCGCATCAAGATCAGCGACACGCTGGAGAAAACCACGAACCCCGGACGCAAGGACGTCTGGCGGATCTATGACGGGACGGGCAAGGCCGTCGCGGACCTGATCACCCGGTACGGCGAGGAGCCGAACCTCAAAAAGCGTTACCGCTTCGTCGATCCGGAGCGCCCCTGGAAGCTGCTGTACTTCGAGGGATGCACGGCCAAGCGCCTGCAGCGCCGGGTTGTGGAAAACGGAAAGCGACTGGAAGAGCAGGAGAGCGTGACGGATATCGCAGCGCGCGTAAAGGACCAGCTGGAGCACGAGATCTGGCAGGAGGAACAGCGCTTCAAGAACCCGCACCCGCATTACCTGGATATGAGCCCCGAGTACTATGAGATGAAGATGCAGATGCTCTCCAGCGAGAGCCGCAAGCAGGAGGGAGAAGGCGATGGAAGGATTTAACGCGGCCAACGTGCGCGACAACCTGGTCCGGGGCGTGAAGCGCCTGGCGGAGGAACAGGGATTTACGCGCGTGGTCATCGGCATTTCGGGCGGCAAGGATTCCACCGTTACCGCGGCGATCTGCGCACGCGCGCTCGGCAAAGAGAACGTCTTCGGCATCATGATGCCGGACGGGCAGCAGGCGGATATCGAGGACAGCCGGAAGGTGTGCGCCGCGCTGGGCATCAACAGCCGTACGGTGAACATCGGGGAGATGCACAGGGCGCTGCGCGCTCAGTTCGAGCCGGAAAAGGAGCCGGAGGCGGGCGAGTTTGCCGTACCCCACAGCGTGGAGAGCGACATCAACGTGGGGCCCAGGCTACGCATGACGGCGCTGCGCTATGCGGCGCAGGCGCTGGGCGCCCGGCTGGCGGGCACCGGCAACCTGTCGGAGTCGACGGTCGGCTACTGCACGAAGGACGGCGACACCTCGTGCGATTTCGCGCTGCTGCTGGGCCTGACCAGCCTGGAGGTCGTGGAGGTCGGTTTGACGATGCCGGAGCTCCCGCGGGAGCTCGTGGTCAAGACGCCGACGGACGGTCTATCGGGCAAGAGCGACGAGGAGCGTCTGGGCGTCACCTACCGCGCCATCCACGATTACATCCGCAAGGGCACGAGCGGAGACGCCGCGACGGACGCGAAGATTGCGGCGAAAGAACGCGCTGCGGCCCACAAGCGCCGCATGCCGCCCATTATCAACCCGGACGGGGGAGCCTGCCTATGACGCGGGCGCTGGTCTTTGTGGGCGCCTTTAACCCGCCTACCAACGCGCACATCGCGCTGGCCGGATGCGCGCTGCGGGACACGCAGCGGGAAACGGTCCTCTTCGTTCCGTCCAAATCCCGCTATATCGAGAAGGACCAGGGCAAGGACTTCGCCTTCATGGAGGAAGAGCGGCTGACGATGCTGCGGAAGATCGCGAAGACGCATCCCTGGATGCGCGTGTGCGACTGGGAACTGCGCCAGAGCAGGCAGCCGCGGACCTATGAGACGCTGTGCCATCTGCGGGAAGAGGGTATCGACGGCGCGCTGCTCGTCGGCTCGGACAAGCTGGAGGAGATGGCGACGAACTGGCTGCACGTGCCGGAAATCGCCCGGGAGTTCGGCATCGTCGCGCTGGCCCGGGGCAGGGACGTCTGCGAGGAGATGATCGCCTCCGATCCGCTGCTCTCCGGCCTTGCACAGTACATCCACGTGGTGCAGTCGCCGCAGGACTGGCGGAATACCTCCTCGACCGGCGTGCGGCAGCGGCTGCGGGAGATGCAGCGGCTGCTGGAGGAGGTCCGGCAGATGGTTCCGCAGGAACTCGATCCGCTGGAGTGGCTGTGACAGACAAAAAGGAGCCCTTTCCCGCACAGGCGGAATGGGCTCTGCTTGACAAAGGGCCGGTCAGTGCAGCGGGAAGAGCAGGGCGACCGCCGTTCCCAGCAGGCAGCCGACGAGCGACTGCATAAAGGTGTGGCCGATGAACTCGTTGAGCTGCTTGGTCATCTCGATGGGCAGCAGGTCGAGCATCTGGTTGAGCACCTGGGCGTGGATGCCGGACTGCCGGCGGACGCCGACCGCGTCGTGCACCACGATGATGGCCAGCACGATGCTGATGGCGGTGAGCGGCGAGGAAAGGCCGTTTTGCCGGATGCAGGAGATGGCCAGCGCGGAGACGGAAGCGGAGTGGCTGCTGGGCATGCCGCCGGAACCCAGAATGCGGGAAAACTCGAAGCGGCCGCTGATGAAGGAATAGAGAAAAAACTTGGAAATCTGGGCGATGAGGTAAGCGGTTACGGTCACGCTCAGCATATAGTTGTTCAAGATATACCGCATAATCCATAATCCTTTCTGCACATGGGGAGTCAGCGGGGTATTATTATAGTACATCGGCGGCATTTTGAAAACAGGAAGTTGCCCGAAAAAAGAAAGATCAGATGCAATGAGGCACAGGCGATGAAACCGAAGGTCAATTATCAGCTGGTTCTGGAAAAAGAACTGGAGAAAATCCGGCGGGAGGGGCGCAGGCCGCGGCTGCTGCTGCACGGCTGCTGTGCGCCCTGCTCCTCCTACGTGCTGGAATACCTGGCCGGTTTGTTTGACATTACGCTCTTTTACTACAATCCGAACATCGCGCCCCGGGAGGAGTACGAGCACCGCGCCTCGGAGGCGGCCCGCCTGATCCGCGAGATGGGGGTGGACGTCCGCCTAGAGGTCGCGCCG
This sequence comes from uncultured Eubacteriales bacterium, assembly GCA_902781095.1. GTDB lineage: Bacteria > Bacillota > Clostridia > Christensenellales > Aristaeellaceae > Ventricola. The sequence continues at coordinate 4,523 of CACZHW010000010.1, read as the reverse complement.
TACGAGCCGGAGGAGTGGCGCGCTGCGGTGCGCGGGCTGGAAGGGGAGCCGGAGGGCGGCAAACGGTGCGAGGCGTGCTTCCGCCTGCGCCTGCAAAAGGCTGCGGAGGCAGCCAGCGCCGGCGGGTACGATTACTTTACGACGACGCTGTCCATTTCGCCCCTCAAGGACGCGCAGCTGCTGTGCGCCATCGGGGGAGAGCTGTCCGAAACCTTCGGCGTGCCGTACCTCTATTCGGATTTCAAAAAGAGGGGCGGCTATCAGCGCTCCATCGAGCTCTCCGCCGTCCATCACCTCTACAGGCAGGATTACTGCGGCTGCGTGTATTCAAAAGCGGAGCGGGAACGGAGAAAAGCGGCCGAAGATTGGAAAGAAGGACAGGCTGTTATGCAAAATGCTTAAAATTTCCCGCTTTTAGACGAATCAAAATGGTCATTTCCGATAAATCACTCCTTCCGGCGGGACTGGAGGCCGGTCTTCATTTGGCACTTTGCCTTTGACATTCCGGCCGCTTTGGATAAAATACGCAAAAGCACCGGAACACCGGTGCCTTTGGAAGGAGAGATCAACGATGAACAATCGCGCAAACATCAAGCTTTATCATATACGGAACGTGGACGGGCTGCTGGAGCTCGCCGGCAGGAGCCATGGCCCTGTGTGCCTCATGGACGAGGAGCGTGCGCTGTGCGACCTGCGGGAGGAGATGCCCGGCGCGGGCATCCTGCGCGCGCTGGGGCATGACGGAGAGCTGCCGGAACTGCACCTCTCCATCCCGGCCGAGGACATCAGCATGTTCCTGGATTATATGATCAGCAACGCCGCGTAAGCGGCGCAGACGGAGAAGCGCGGGGTTCCGCGCTTTTCTGTTATCCCGGAGACTAGGCAAACGCCGACCCGGTGCTCTTGACCGGGCGGAAAGAGAAGGAGGAAAAGGACGCATGAAGATTCAGACAGGGGCTTGCATACTGGCGGCGGTACTGCTGCTCGCGATGCCTTGCATCGCCGGCGCAGAGATTGTCGGCAGATGCACAGACGGTTACATCCACCGCTACACGGCGGACAACGGGCAGGAGATTTACTTCGTTTCCACTGAAGAGCAGCCCTTTGTCAGCTATGACGACGTCAATTTTGACGGGCATCCGGATCTGGCGGTGGTCACCGTGCTGGGTGCCTCCAACGCCTGGCATGAATTCTACCTTTGGAACGGCAGCGGATACGAATACGCCGAGTTAGACGCCGGCGACATCATCAACTACGAGCTGGCGGACGGCCGGTACGTGGTCTCCCGCAGTAACGATGGCAATGCGGGCCTGCTGTTTCACGCCCAGATCTGCGTCTGGGAGGGGAATACCCTGAAGGTCATCCGCACGATGGTTTCGGAAGAGGAAACCTCCATCGTGTGGGAAGGAAAAATCGGAACCCAAACGACGAATCTTGACCGGCTGCACGTCGTCGTGCGGGAGGTGGACGGCCTTGCCGGAGCGGCCGAAGTCCTGTGGGAGAAGACTTACGAACCCCTGCCGGAAGAGCCCGGCGCCCTGAAAGAGATGAACCGGCAGTTGTGGCGGGGGCTGCGGGACTGAGCAGAAGCAGGATGCCATCGGTTAAAACCGAAGGAAAGAAGGACAGCCACGATGAAGAAACCCATCCTTTGCCTTTTTGCTCTGATCCTCATGCTGTTCAGCGCTTCGGCGTTGGCAGCCGGCGGTGATGAAGCGCTGATCACAGACACGCTCCACCGGGCAGGCATCACCGAGCCGGTGCAGCTCACGCAGTGGGGCGACACGGCGGCCTGCTTCACTGAGACAGACGGTGTCAAAAGGCTGATCCTTCTAGAACGGTATGATGGTGCATGGCAGGTCGTGATCGATAATCCCACCGCGTTGATTCAGGAGTGGGACTGGCCGAAGCTATATTCGGACACAGACACAGCAATCTATTGGGAGTACAGCAATTTTGACGGAAAAACCGCCATGGTTTTCAGTAGCTGGCGGGAAGCCGGTGTATGGGGTCATGTGGAAGTGCAGATCGCAGGCAATGAAGCCGCAGGCGCTCTGTATCCCCTGACCTGCATCGGATGGCGCGAAAACCATGGCGGCGAAATGGTGTTTACCCATTTTATCGATGATGAAAATGGAAATACGGTTCGTGAGTCTGTCGAGTACGTTCCCGCGCCGCAACTTTCAGGGTATTCTCATCTTGCAACTTATGATGTTACCAGGTTCCCTGTTTTTGAACAGGCAAGTGCTTTGGAAGGAATCTATACCGAGCTGGCCCTCGTCGGCGCCTGGCAGTTCGTAGGCGGCGGTGAGCTGATGGGCTTCGGCTTCCGGCTGAATGCGGACGGCACAGGCCGGTGGCTGGACAGCGAGGACATGGAGCACTGCCCGCCAAAGCACCTGCACGAAACCGGTGACAGCTTTACCTGGCAGCTGGACGGTGACAGCTTCATCTGCCGGAACAGCCAGGGCATCGTTGCCCGGTATACGCTGGAGCAGGCGGGCTCCCGCGTCCTCTTCACAGAGGAAGAGACCGGCGGCTTCTATGCCCGCTTCGACGAGGAGGCCATCCGGGCGGAGATCGAAGACCGCATGGGCCGCGGCGAGATGACGGAGTTTGATGCCCTGGTCATGGACTATCTGAATGATACCCTGGAGCCCACGCTGGCAGAGCGCCTGAACCTCCGCGACGTCAACGCCCGGGTGGACTGGTACTCGGAGGAGAAGAGCGTCATCATTGATGCCTGGCAACTGGACGAGGATGACGCTGTTACCATCCGCTTTACGGAGTCTGATCTCACTGTCTCCATCGGAACAGCCGAATCCAAATGGACAAGCGGAGGCGGGATCGGCAGGGGCCTGACAGCGCATGCGTATTACCAGACCGCGTCCGTCGCCCTGGGAAACGTGCGGGAAGAACTGGCTGAGCAGCAGATACTCACCGGTGACGTGAACCCCGCTGCCCGTGAACCGCAGCCCGGCGAAGCGGCTATCTTGGCGGAGATCGAGCAGAAACGCGCCGATGGTACAGCGGACGCTTTCGACAATCTTGCTATGGATGCCATGGACGGCACCATGACCGCCCGGCTGGAGGCCATGGGCCTGACAGAGGTCAGCACGCGGGTGAACGGGGAGGGCTCGCCACACTTCATTCTGGCCTGGGGTTGGGATTCCGAAACCCATTTCCGGGTGGCGCTGCGCTTCACTCCATGCGCCATCGGCGTGTGCGTGGGCGATGAGGTCGGGGACGTCACACAGATCCCGGTCAGTTGGTATGAGAACTATCTCCGGAACCCAGAGGTTGAGATCTACGAGAACGCATACCGGCTGATCCAGTCGGAACTGGCTCTGGCCTCACAGCAGCAGCAAACATTCTTTTCCATGCCGTTCCTGACCGGATATGCAGGACAGTTTCCGAAGGGGAAAACCTATGAGGTCTATCGCGGCCCCGGCAGGGAATATAGCCGAAGTGCCAACGGGAAGGCTTCCGTTTCCACCAACGACAGCATCTGGATCTACGGTATCCGCGGAGACTGGATGCTCATCAGCTACGGCATCTCCGACGGGCACACCCGTTATGGCTGGATCAGCACGGCGCGACTGCCCACCTCGATGCTTGAATACTGCCCGGAGTTGATCTTCCCCGGAGATGATGGCACGGATTATGTCTATGCCACGGTCAGGCAAAATGCCCGAATGGTAGATGTGCTGGAGTCTGATCAGGACTTCATCTACCCCCTGCAGCCCGGCGACAGTGTCCATTGCCTGGCTGAGATGAATGGCTGGGTGCTGGTGGAAATCTATGCCTACGACGAGCCGTACTGGGGCTTCGTGCGGTGGGATGACCTCGATACCCGTCACGGATACGCGTTTCCAATGAAAACCACTGAACCGTCCTCTGTGTGGCCGGAGGAAGAGATCCGCGCCGCCATGCAGGCCGTGGCGGACGCCTATACCGGCAGAGCCGCCGGGCATACTCTGATCTCCCTTCGGTACAGTGACGAAGACAACAGCGCGAGAACTGGCCCACCGATGTGCCAGAAGGCATCGAATGGATGAAGCCCTACGGCACAGCCCGTTCCATCTCCTATTACGATTTCGAGATCGCAGGCAACGACGGCACAGCCGAAGACCTGGCCTTCTATGTCTGGCGCGAGCCCGGCGGGGAATGGGTCGGCGGCATTGGTGGGTATGAGTAATTGCCAGCATGGAACAGCTCCCGCAGGACGTGTGCCTTGCGGGAGCTATGTTGTTGTGATGTTTTATCAAGGAATCATCTGAAAATGCCTCAAGGCTTCCTCGATGGCTCTTTCCTTCTCCGGCGGGCATTTCGGCACCCGATTGCCCTCCGTCTTCGCCTTGTTATAGCAGTTCCTTTCGATGATCCCATACTTCGCCTTCACCTGGGCAATGTACAGGCAGGAGACCTTCAAGCCGGTATGTTCGAGGACATACGCCTTGATTTCCTCATACGTTGCCTTGGTCTCTGCAGCGGTCACATCCAACTCCGTCATGTCCAGATCA
>CACZHW010000009.1 GCA_902781095.1 uncultured Eubacteriales bacterium | reverse complement strand
ATTCGACAACCCTTGCCTCTTTTCCTTTTGGTTTCTTTTGGCTTTTGCAAAAAATCTCACATCCTTGTTGGATGTGAGACTTTGTTGATGGTCTGAATCTGGCGGGCAAAGCCCGCCAGATGTTTTTTTAAGGGGGGGGAGCGCGTCACAGAAGGTCGGATACGCAGGGATAACCGAACGCGCTTTCGGCGCTTTGGACGGAGCGCAGGATGGCCTCGCTCACGACCTCTGCGGCCAGGATGCCGACGAGATCCTGATCGGCCCGCAGATCCCCGACGGATACGGCGTAAATGCTGTCGCCGTCTGCGGAGGTATGCACGGGGCTGATGGACCGGGCGTAACCGTCGTGCGCCATGCCGGCGATCTTGCACAGCTGCGCTTTTTCAAAGGCGGTGTTGGTGAGGACGACGGCGAGCGTCGTATTTCCGGTGAACTTGTTGTCGGCGATTTTCGTGGAGGCTTTCATATAATCCGTGGTACGGCGCAGAGCGGACCTGTCCGGCGTGAGCAGGCCCGCTATTTGCGTCCCCGTCTTCCAGTCGAACACATCGCCCAGCGCGTTGGTGACGACGACGGCGCCGACCTTGAGCTCACCGACCTGTACGGCGTAGCTGCCGATGCCGGATTTCATGCAGGTCTCCATGCCCGCGATTTTGCCGACCGTCGCGCCGCAGCCGGCACCGTAGTTGCCGTCCCGGTAGTTGGGCGCTTCAAAGGCGAGCCGGGCTGCCTCGTAGCCCATCGCGGCGTCCGGACGGACGTGCGCGCTGCCGACGGACAGGTCGTAGAGGTCCGACTGGGCGACCAGCGGCACCAGCGCGAAGCCGGTATCGTAGCCGATGCCGCGCTCCTCCAGACAGGCCATCACGCCGTTGGCCGCGCCGAGGCCGTAGGCGCTGCCGCCCGCCAGAACGATGGCGTGGATGCTGCTTGCGGCCATCAGCGGATTGAGCAGCTGGCTCTCGCGGGAGGCCGGCCCGCCGCCCCGCACGTCGAGGCCGGCGCGCATGCCGCCGTCACAGATGAAGACGGTGCAGCCCGTTCCGGCCGCGGCGTCTTCCGTCTGCCCGATGCGGACGGGACCGACGCCCGTAACCGGTATTTCCTGCTGCTGCGGGTCTTGCGCCTGCGCGAGCGCAAAGCCGGGCACAAGCGTCAGCAGTGCAATGAAAAGAAGCAGAATGATGCTCATGGGTCGCCTTCCTTGCTTATCGCAACCGGGGTTCAGGGAAAGACAAATTGTCCGATACAGGAACAGTATAGCGGATTTTGCGGCTTCTGGCAACGGAGGGCAAAACCGCATTTCCTTCGCACAAAACATTGAAAAATGGGGCAAAAAATGCTATAATTTTAAGGATTGCCAAAGCAAAGAATGCGGATCGGAGTACAGGGTATGATCTTGAATCTGGATGAGAACATCGGCATTGAAAGTGCGGATATCGTGGCGGTCGTAAACCTCGCCGGGGAGGATTCCTCGCCGGCCCGGGGCGTGCTCCGGGAGGCGCGGGCACAGAAGCGGATTCTGGCCGGCAATCCCGCCAGGGCCAGAAGCATGATCCTGTGCGCGGGGGCGAGAAGGCCCGGCGGCGTCACGGAAAACGCCCGGCTGTACCTCTCGCCGGTGGCCTCGGACCGCGTGGCCCGGCGGGCGCAGGGCAGCCTGAAGCGATGGATCAAACCCTGATCGCGGAGTGCAGATGCAAAGGAGTGGACATATGGAGCAGAATGAAGAGAAGCGGATGGAGACGGAACCGGCCGCAGCGGAAGAAATTCTGGAGGCCGTTGAGTCGGTAGCGCCGATTGAAAACGCGGAACCCAAAGCGGGAGAATACGACGAGAGCCAGATCCAGGTCCTGGAAGGCCTGGAGGCCGTGCGCAAACGGCCGGGCATGTACATCGGTTCCACGGACGAGCGCGGACTGCATCACCTGGTTTACGAAATCGTCGACAATTCCGTCGACGAGGCGCTGGCGGGCTTCTGTACGGAAATCGTGGTGACCCTGAACGCGGACGGCAGCTGCACGGTGCAGGACAACGGCCGCGGTTTCCCCGTGGGCATCCACCCCAAGATCGGCAAGCCGGCCGTCGAGGTCTGCCTGACGATGCTGCACGCGGGCGGCAAGTTCGGCGGCAGCGGCTACAAGGTCTCCGGCGGCCTGCACGGCGTGGGCGCCTCCGTCGTCAATGCGCTCTCCAGCCATCTGACGGTGCAGGTGTACCAGAACGGGCTCATCTATCAGCAGGAATACGAGAAGGGCAAGCCGCTCTACGACCTTAAAACCGTTGGCGAAACCGACCGGACGGGCACGACCATCACCTTCCTGCCGGACGTGAAGGGGGTCGACCCCGACGGAATCTTTGAGACGGGCGACTTCCATTTTGAGACGCTGAAGACCCGCTTCCGCGAGATGGCCTTCCTCAACGCGGGGCTGCGCATTGTCTTCCGTGACGAGCGCGGAGAGGAGCCGCAGGAGCGCGTCTTCCACTACGAGGGCGGCATCCGGGAGTTCGTCAAGTACATCAACAAGAAGAAGGAAGCGCTCTTTGCGGAGCCCATCTACCTGGCGGGCATGGTCGGTACGACCAGCGTCGAGATCGCCATGCAGTACAACGACTCCTATCAGGAGAACGTCTTCGCCTTCGTCAACAACATCCACACGCCGGACGGCGGTACGCACCTGGCCGGCTTCTGCATGGCGCTGACCCGCGTCATCAACGATTACGGCCGCAAGCACGGCATCCTCAAGGCGAACGACAGCAACCTGACGGGCGAGGACACGCGCGAGGGACTGGCGGCGATCGTCTCCGTGAAGCTGGAGGATCCGCAGTTCGAGAGCCAGACCAAGTCCAAGCTGGGCAACAGCGAGGCGCGCACGGCGGTCAACTCCGTCGTGGTGCAGCAGCTCTCCGTCTTCCTGGAGGAGAACCCGCAGATCGCCAAGGGCATCCTGGACCGCTGCCTGGCCGCCAGCCGTGCCAGGGAGGCGGCCCGCAAGGCGCGCGAGCTGACCCGACGCAAGACGGTGCTGGAGAGCGCCAGCCTGCCGGGCAAGCTGGCGGACTGTTCCGAGCGCGACCCCAAGAAGTGCGAGATCTTCCTGGTGGAGGGCGACTCCGCAGGCGGCAGCGCCAAGATGGGGCGCGACCGTCACTTCCAGGCCATCCTGCCGCTGCGCGGCAAGATCCTGAACGTCGAAAAGACGCGGCTGGACCGCGTGCTGGCCAACGACGAGATCAAGGCGATGATCACGGCCTTCGGCTGCGGCGTCGGGGAGGACTTCGACATCTCCAAGCTGCGCTACGACCGCATCGTCTGCATGACGGACGCCGACGTGGACGGCAGCCATATCCGCATCCTGATGCTCACCTTCTTCTACCGCTACATGCGCCCGCTGATCGAGCAGGGGCACGTCTACGCGGCGCAGCCGCCGCTCTACAAGGTCACCTACCAGAAGACGGAGCGCTACTGCTATTCCGATGAAGAGCTGAACCGCGTCATGATCGAGATCGGCAGGGACAAAAAGCCGGAAGTCCAGCGCTACAAGGGCCTGGGCGAGATGAGTGCGGAGCAGCTGTGGACCACGACCATGGACCCGGAGAAGCGCACGATGCTGCGCGTCTCCGTGGAGGACGCGATCGCGGCCGACGAGATCATGAGCCTGCTGATGGGGGAAAAGGTGGAACCGCGCCGCGAGTTCATCGAGCAGAACAGCAAGCTCGTGTTGGATCTTGACATCTGAGAAAGGAGGAATCTGGCTTGGATTTTAAGGATCATATTCCCGGCAATACCACGGACATCGAGCGTCTGCGGCCGATCGACCTGGAGCATGAGATGAAGAAGTCCTTCATCTCTTACGCGATGGCGGTCATCATCACCCGGGCACTGCCCGATGTGCGCGACGGCCTCAAGCCGGTGCACCGCCGCATCCTCTACGCGATGCACGAGTTGGGCGTCACCCCGGACAAGCCGTACCGCAAGTGCGCGCGTATCGTCGGCGACGTCTTAGGTAAATACCATCCCCACGGCGATTCCTCCGTTTACGGCGCGCTGGTGCGCCTGGCGCAGGATTTCGCCACGCGCTACCCGCTGGTGGACGGCCAGGGCAACTTCGGCTCCATCGACGGAGACGGCGCCGCCGCCATGCGTTACACCGAAGCGCGCATGAGCAAGATCAACCTGGAGATGCTGGCGGACATCGACAAGGAGACGGTGGATTTCGTCCCCAACTTCGACGAGACGCTGCAGCAGCCCGCCGTGATGCCCAGCCGGTTTCCGAACCTGCTGGTCAACGGTTCCAACGGCATCGCCGTGGGCATGGCGACCAACATCCCCCCGCACAACCTGGGCGAGGTGATCGACGGCATCGTGAAGATGATCGACGATCCGAACGTCAGCAACCAGGGCCTGATGGAGTGCATCAAAGGCCCGGACTTCCCCGGCGGCGGCATCATCCTGGGCCGGCGGGGCATTTACGACACCTACACGACAGGCCGCGGTAAGATCGTCGTGCGCGCCAAGACGGAGATCGAGCCCATGTCCGCGGGACGTCAGCGCATCGTCGTCACCGAACTGCCCTACATGGTCAACAAGGCGCAGCTGGTGGAGAAGATCGCGCAGCTCGTCCACGAGAAGCGGCTGGAGGGCATCAGCGACATCCGCGATGAGAGCGACCGCGAGGGCATGCGCATCGTCATCGAACTCAAGCGCGACGTCAACGCGCAGGTCGTGCTCAACTACCTGTACAAGCACACGCAGCTGCAGGATACCTTCGGCTCCATCATGCTGGCCCTGGTGGACGGCGAGCCCAAGGTGCTCAGCCTGCACCAGATGATCTACCACTATCTGGAGCATCAGAAGGACGTCATCGTGCGCCGCACGCGCTACGACCTGGACAAGGCGGAGGCACGGGCGCACATCCTGGAAGGCCTGCTCATCGCGCTGGACAACATCGACGAGATCGTATCCATCATCCGCGGCAGCGCGAACACGACCGAAGCCAAGGAACAGCTGATGAGCCGCTTCGCACTCAGCGAGAAGCAGGCGCAGGCGATCCTGGACATGCGCCTGGCCCGCCTGACCGGACTGGAACGCGAGCGCCTGCAGGAGGAATACGCGGAGCTGGAGAAGACCATCGCGTACCTGCGCGCCGTGCTCGGAGACGAAAAGCTGGTGCTGGGCATCATCCGGGACGAAATCCTGCAGATCAAGGCCAAGTACGCGGACGAGCGCCGCACGGCCATCAGCATGGCGGAGGGCGAGATCGACCCCGAGGACCTCATCCAGGAGGACAACGTCGTCATCACGCTGACGCACCGCGGCTACGTGAAGCGGATTCCGCGCACGACCTACCGCAGCCAGCACCGCGGCGGCAAGGGCATCATGGGGATGACGACCCACGAGGAGGACTACGCGGAGCGCCTGCTGGTGACCAGCACGCACGACGACATCCTGTTCTTTACCGACAGGGGCCGCGTGTACAAGCTGAAGGGCTACGAAATCCCGGAGGCGGGCCGCACGGCGAAGGGCACCGCCATCGTCAACCTGCTGCAGCTTTCCGGCGGGGAGAAGATCACGGCGATGATCCCGCTGCCCAGGGAGCAGGAAGGCTACAACCTCGTCATGGCGACGCGCGGCGGCATCACCAAGAAGACGCCGCTGTCCGAGTTCGCCAACCTGCGCAAGGCCGGCCTCATCGCCATCGTGCTGCGCGAGGACGACGAGATGATCGGCGTGGAACTGACCCGCGGCGGCGACGAGCTGATGCTGGCCACGCGCCAGGGACAGACGCTGCGCTGCAGCGAAAGCGAGTTCCGCACGATGGGCAGAAACTCCATGGGCGTGCGGGGTATGCGCATGGATGAAGGCGATGAGCTGATCTCGCTGGAGAAGGTCGCGCCGGGCAAGCAGGTCGTCACCATCACGGAGAACGGCTTCGGCAAGCGCTCCGAGATGGACGAGTACCCGCTGAAGATCCACCGCGGCGGCAAGGGCGTGCGCGCCATGAGCCTGGACGAGAAGACGGGCAAGATCGTGGCGCAGCTGCTGATCCCGCCGGAGCTGGACCTCATGCTGATCACGGACGACGGGACGATCATCCGCACGCCGGCGGACAGCATCCGCCTGACCGGCCGCGTGGCCAAGGGCGTGCGCGTCATGCGCCTCTCCGAGGGCAGCAGGATCGTCAGCGTGACGGCGACGGAGCGCGACGAGGACGAACCGGAGACGCAGGAGAGCGCCGGGACAGAACCGTCGGGCGGCGCGCTGGACTTTGAACCGGAGACGGTGACCCCCGACGAGGGCGACGAGATCTGAGGCGAAAGAGGTTAAATACGACCGGCTGCAGCCGGGGAAAGAGGCATACAATGGGTGCAGGCAAAGTACTGGATCTGCGCGAGCTCGTGAAGGACGCGGGGGCGTACCTCGGCAGCGAGGTGACCGTACAGGGCTGGGTGCGCAACCACCGCAGGCAGAAGAACATCGGCTTTATGGAATTCTTCGACGGCACGGCGTTTGCGACGCTGCAGATCGTCTATGACGAGAAGGTCAGCGACTTCGCAGCGGTGCAGGCGATCCGCAACGGCTCCGCGATCTCCGCGACGGGCAAACTGGTGGAGGGCCGCGGCGGCGCGCCGGAAATGCAGGCGGCCGCCATCCGGCTGGAGGGCGACTGCCCGGAGGACTATCCGCTGCAGCCCAAGCGCCACACGGTGGAATTCCTGCGCGACATCGCGTATCTGCGCCCGAGGACGCGCCTGTTCCAGGCCGTCTTCCGCGTGCGCAGCGTGGCGGCACAGGCGGTGCACAACTACTTCCAGAGCCGCGGCTACGTGTACGTGCACACGCCGCTCATCACCGCCAACGACGGCGAGGGTGCGGGCAACACGTTCACCGTGACCGCCGCAGCCCCGGGCACGTGCGTGAAACCGGAGGAGGACTTCTTCGGCAAGGCGACCAGCCTGGCGGTGACCGGCCAGCTGGAGGGCGAGACCTACGCGCTGGCCTACAAACGCATTTACACCTTCGGGCCGACCTTCCGCGCGGAGAACTCCAACACCAAGACGCACGCGGCGGAGTTCTGGATGATCGAGCCGGAAATCTGCTTCTGCGACCTGGACCAGCTGATGGACCTGGAGGAGGATTTCTTAAAGAACGTCGTCGCCGAGGTGCTGGAAAAGGCGATGCCGGAGCTGCAGTTTTTGCAGGGGTACGCGAAGAGCAACCTCATCGAGAAGCTGCAGGCGCTGACGCACTCCACCGTGGCGCGCGTCACGCACGCGAAGGCCATCGAGATCCTGCGCAGCGCGCCCAGGACCTTCGAGCACGAGGCGGTGCCGGGCGAGGACCTCTTCAAGGAGCACGAGAAGTACCTGACCGAGGAGTACTTCAAATCCCCGGTGTTCGTGTATGACTGGCCCAAGGACATCAAGGCCTTCTACATGTACCAGAACGACGACGGCACGACGGTGCGCGGCGTCGACCTGCTGGTGCCCGGCAGCGGCGAGCTGATGGGCGGCAGCCAGCGCGAGGACCGGCTGGAGCGGCTCTGTCAGCGCATGGACGAGCTGGGCATCTCCAAGGAGCAGATGGACTGGTACGTCAACCTTCGCCGCTTCGGCGGGTGCACGCACTCCGGCTTCGGCATGGGCTTCGAGCGCCTGGTCATGTACCTGACGGACATCGAGAACATCCGCGATGTCATCCCGTACCCGCGCACCCCGGGCAACTGCGATTTCTGATTTGAAGTGAATATCCAGGCCGCCGGCGAATGCCGGCGGCCCTTAAAGTACCGGGCGGACTGTGATCCGCCCTTTTCGTCTGTTGTGCGCGGGCGCCGTTTTGTTTATAATGAATGAAACGCTCTGTAACCCTTCGGAAGGAACCGGGAGTAACCGGGAAAGGGGAGAAGCTATGGACAGCCGCGAGAGCAGGCTTGCGCCGCACATAACGCCTGCGGGCGCGTGGGCGCTGGCGATGGGCACGAGCATCGGCTGGGGATCGCTGGTCATCACCAGCAACACCTACCTTTCGCAGGCGGGTCCGCTGGGCAGCACACTGGGGATGATCGCGGGCGCGCTCATCATGCTGCTGATCGCCGCAAACTACGTTTACCTGATCAACTGCTACCCGGAGGCGGGCGGCGCGTACGCCTACGCCAGGGACAGTTTCGGCTACGACTTCGGCTTCCTCACGGCCTGGTTCCTGATGCTGACCTACCTGGCCATGTTCTGGGCGAACGCGACGGCCCTGCCGCTCTTCGTGCGGGTTTTCTTCGGGGATATCCTGCGCGTCGGCCGCCTCTACACGCTGTTCGGCTACGACGTCTATCTGGGCGAGGCACTGCTCTCCGCCGCGGCGATAGCCCTGACGGCACTTCTTTGCATGCGCTCCGGCCGGGGGCCGGTGCGGCTGATGGTGGCCTTCGTCAGCCTGTTTACCGTCGGGATCACGGTGTGCTTTGCTGCGGCCATGCTGAAAAAGACGGTGCCGCTGACGCCGCGCTTCGTGCCGGAGAAGGGTGCGCTTTCGCAGATCGTCAGGATCGCGTGCATCTCGCCCTGGGCCTTCATCGGCTTTGAATGCATCTCCCACGGGGCGGAGGAGTTCACCTTCAGGCGGAGCAGGCTGCGCCGCATCTTCGCCGTTTCCGTCTGTCTCATCACGCTGCTTTACGTCTTCGTCACGCTGCTCTCCGTCACCGCCTACCCGCCGGAGTACGACAGCTGGCTCGCCTATATCCGCGACCTGGGCAGCCAGGACGGGCTTCGCGGGCTGCCCGCCTTCTACGCGGCGGAGCGGTACCTGGGCGGCTTCGGCGTAGTGCTTTTGACGGCTTCGCTGTTCGCGCTGGTCGCCACCAGCCTCATCGGCAATCTCTTCGCCCTCAGCCGGCTGTTTTACGCGCTGGCCAGGGACGACATCTTCCCCGTGCGCTACGCGGAGCTGAACGTGCGGCGCGTCCCGGCCGGGGCAGTTGCGCTGGCGGCCGGGATCTCGGCCCTGATTCCCTTCGTCGGGCGCACGGCGATCGGCTGGATCGTGGACGTGACGACGATCGGCGCGACCCTCATCTACGGCATCGTCTCGGCTGCCGCGCTGAAGATGGCGCGCACGAGGGGCGACGCGGCGCAGAAGTGGACGGGCGGACTCGGCGCCCTCGTCATGGCCGCGTTCGGGGCCTATCTGCTGATACCCAACCTGTTTACGGAGGGTTCCATTGAGACGGAATCCTACTTCCTGTTCATCGTCTGGGCGGTGCTCGGCTTCCTCTTCTTCCGCCGCGTGCTGAAGAAGGACCGCTCCAGGCGGTTCGGAAAGTCGGTCGTCGTGTGGGTCGCGCTGCTCTCGCTCGTGCTCTTCGTCTCCCTCGTCTGGATGAGCCGGTCCGTGATGGACGCTACGGCCCGGGCGATGGGCAATCTTCAGGCTTCCTATGCGGCGGCGGGCTTTGCGGGCGATCAGTCGGCCGTCATCGCAAGGGAGATCAGCGGCATCCGCTTCTCCAACGCGCGGAGCATCCTGGTGATCGTCGGCATCATGGCGCTTTCCCTCGGCGTGCTGTTCAACAACTATTCGCTGATGAGCCGCAGGGCGCAGGAGAGCGAGACGCAGCTGGGCCTCGTGCGCGATCTGGCCAATCGCGATCCGCTGACGGGGGTCAAGAGCAAGCACGCCTACGCGGAGAAGGAAAAGCAGGTCGACGGGGAGATCGCCTCCGGTTTGCCGCCGTTTGCCGTCGCCGTGTGCGACGTCAACGGCCTTAAGCACGTCAACGACACCCTTGGGCACAAAGCGGGCGACGCGTATATCCGCGCCGCGAGCGCCATGATCTGCGAAATCTTCAAACACAGCCCGGTGTACCGCATCGGCGGGGACGAGTTCGCGGTCTATCTGACGGGCCGGGATTACGAGCGGCGCACGGAGCTGATGCAGCAGCTGCACGACCGCTCGGCCGCCAACATCGCGGGCGGGGAAGTGGTCGTCGCGGGCGGCCTGTCGGACTTCCGTCCCGGCGAGGACAGGGACATCCATACGGTTTTCGCTCGTGCGGACGGGCGCATGTACGAAGAGAAAGCGGCGCTGAAGGCGCTGGGCGCCCGGACGAGATAAACCATGAGGCACCGGAGATTCCTCCGGTGCCGTTTTGGCTGAGGAGCTGAAACCGCTTTCCCGGTGGAGGCCTGGGCGCATCGCGTACGAACGGATGTATAGAAATCGGCATTTTAATTCTGAGCAGAATACTGATACAATCAGAGATCAAAACAAATTTGCATAAAGCATTGACAATGAATTTGGACAATGCTATCCTTAAAGGGTAATGAAAGTACTTTCACAGGAGCCGCCATGAACATCTACGACGTATCGAAGAAGGCAGGCGTCTCGATCACGACGGTCTCGCGCGTCATCAACGGGAGCGACAAGGTCAGCGAGGCGACCCGGCGGCGCGTGCTGGCCGTCATCGAGGAGAGCGGCTACACGCCGAACGCCTTTGCGCGCGGCCTCGGCCTGGACACCATGCACACCGTCGGCATCCTGATGGTGGACCCGTCTGACCCGAACGCGTGCGCCAGCTTTACGCAGTCGCTGGGCAGCCTGCAGCGGGAACTGCGGCGCTACAATTTCGATTCCGTCCTCTACTGCGTGGGCTATGATATGCGCGACAAGGCGGAGACGCTGCGCGTCATGTGCGCGCGCAGGCTGGACGCAGTCATCATCCTGGGCTCCTTCTTCATCGAGAACAACCCGAAAGACAATCAGTGCATCGTGGAGGCCGCGCGCCTCATGCCGGTGTTTCTCATCAACGGCAGCCTGGACGCCGAAAACGTCTACTCCTTCCTGTGCGACGACAGGCAGTCCGCCTGCGACGCGACGGCGGCGCTCATCGCCTCCGGATGCCGGCGGATCCTGTTTCTCCACCAGGGGGACAGCCTCTCCGAGCGGCGCAAGCGGGAAGGGTACTGCGACGCGCTGGCACGGGCGGGTCTTGCGGCGGACGGGGCGCTCGTCCGCACCTGCCCGCTGGGGATAAACGAAGGCGCCAATTTCGTGGAAGCGCTCGCGCGCGACCTTTCGTTTGACGCGGTGCTGGCGACCGAGGACACGATCGCCATGAGCGTGCTCAAGTACGCCAACCGGAACCGGATCGCCGTGCCGGAGGAGATCAGCCTCATCGGCTACAACAACACCCTGCTGGCAGAGTGCTGCCACCCGACGCTCAGCACCGTGGACAACAACACGGAGGCGGCCTGCGTCATGGCGGTCTCCGCGCTGATGCAGGTGCTGCGCGGCGTAAAGACGCCGGCCCGGACGACGGTCTCCTCGGAGCTGGTCTTCCGCCAGAGCACGCGCCCGGTCCCGACCGATCCGTATTTCCCGCCGACAGGCGTGAAATAAAAAGTAAAGGAGGCAAGAACATGAAAAAAAGCATTGCCCTGGTTCTCATGCTGGCGCTGTGCCTCAGCCTGACGTCCGCACTGGCGGCTGAGTACACGCTGCGCACGTCCACCAACCTTGCGGCCACCAGCACGGTGGGGCAGGGGCTCGCCAAGTTCGTGGAACTGGTGAACGAGAAGTCCGGCGGCCGCATCGAGGCGACGGCGAACTTCGGTTCCGAAATGGGCAGCTAGGCCGAGCAGGTCGCGATGGCCCAGTTCGGCGATCTGGAGATGGTGGTTGCCGCGCCCGGCACCGGCCCCGGTGCGTACGAGGGCTGCGAGCCGCTGCTGCTCTACGAATTCCCCTTCCTCTTCAAGGATAACGACCAGTACCGCCGCGTGCTGAAGGCGACGCTGCCGCAGGTCAATGAGATGGTGAACCCGATCGGCTTCACCGCCATGGGCGGCATGTCCCAGGGCGCCCGCGACATCCTGACTACCAAGCCGGTCAAGAGCATGGCCGACATGAAGGACCTCGTCATGCGCGGCCCCAACGCCATCTACATCTCCATGTTCGAGAGCGTCGGCGCGGCCGGCATCACCATGGACTGGAACGAGATCTACACCGCCATGCAGAACGGCACGTGCGACGGCTGCGAGGGCTCTCCCAGCTCCCTGCACGCCTCCGCGCTGGAGGACAACGGCAAGAACCTGGCCATCACCAACCACATCATCGCGTGCGTCTACTACTTCTTCAACAGCGACTGGTACAACGCGCTGCCCGACGACCTGAAGACGGTCATCGGCGAGGCGGTGGACGAAGCGGTCGCCTATCAGGAAGCGATTGACGACGCCGACCAGACGGCCGCGCTGGAAGCGATGAAAGCGAACGGCGTCACCGTGACGGAAATGGAAGACATCGACGCCTGGAAGGCAGCCTGCGCCGGCATGACGGAAGAGTACCTCTCCCGCGGCGACAACTGGCAGGCCTTCTACGACGTGCTGACCTCCGTCGAGTAAACAGTTTCACGACGGCCCGATTGCGGGGCCCGCGTCCCGGCCTTTTACGGGCGCGGGCCCCTTTTCAAACGCTACAGGCAGGAGAGGGGCTCCTATGAAAACACTGGAAAAGATTGACCGCGTCCTCAACACCATCCGCGTCGTGGCGCTGGTGGTCATTCTCGTTGCCGTCATCGGCATGTGCACGATGAACATCGTCCTTCGCTATCTGATCAAAGGAGTCGCCACCCTGCGCCCGTTCCCGTGGGTGGATGAACTCATGCGCATGGGAACGATCTGGATCGCCTTCCTGGCCGCCGGGCTGGGCGTCAAGGAGGGCTCGCACGTCAGCCTGGAGAGCCTGACGGAAAAGGTTTTTCCCGCCGGGGTGACGAAAATCCTGCGAAAGATCGCGCTGCTCGTCGTGCTGGTCACGCTCGCGGCGCTCATATACTACGGCGTGCTCACGACGATGCGCCAGTCCAGGAGCTACCTGCAGAACATCCACATCTCCAACGGCTGGTTTTACGCGGCGATTCCCGTGGGTTGCGCGTACCTGTTCTATGATTTCCTGCTGATTTTCATCTTCGGCAAACATCCCTTTGCCAGGAAAAAAGCGCCGGAACCGGTCAGCGGTTCCTTCTGAGGGGAGGGGAAGACATGCTTACGACGCTGCTCATTTTCGCGGTCCTGCTGGCTTTCATCTTCCTGGGCTTCCCGATCTTTATGGCGTTGCTCATCACCGGCATCATTTTCATCCTGACGGGCGGCAACTCCATGCAGCTGACCATCATCAAGATGTTCGGCAGCATCAACAGCCTGTCCCTGCTGGCAATCCCGTTCTTCGTGACGGCGGGCAACATCATCATGAAGGCGAAGATCACGGACAAGCTGGTCTACTTCGCCAACGCGGCCGTGGGCTTCCTGCCGGGCGGGCTGGGGCACGTGAACGTCATGACCTCCATGATCTTCGGCGGCATCCAGGGCTCCGGCGCGGCGGATGCGGCGGCCATCGGCGGCATGCTGATCCCGGCCATGGAAAAGCAGGGATACGACACCGATTACGCCGTAGCGGTCACGGCAGGCTCCTCGATGCTCTCGCCGATCATCCCGCCCAGCATCTGCTTTATCCTCTACGCGTACTACACGGAGATGCCGGTGGGCAGGCTGTTCATGGGCGGCCTCGTGCCGGGCATCGTCATCGGCATCCTGCAGATGCTGGTGGTCTACCTCGAATACCGGCACCGGCACTACGACATCCCGCGCACGAAGTTCTCCGTCAGGAACCTGCTGGTCACGGCCTTCCACTCCGTCGGCGCGCTGCTGATGCCGCTCATCATCCTCTCCGGCATCTGCTTCGGCATCGTGACCCCGACGGAGAGCGGCGTGCTGGCCGTGCTCTACGGCCTGTTCTACGGGTTCTTCATCAGCCGGTCGCTGCGCATTCGCGATCTGCCGGGCATCCTCGTGGATTCGGCGATCACCACCTCCGTGGTGTACATGACCATCGCAGGCGCGGGCGTGCTCTCCAACGTGCTGGTTCGCCTGCATTTTCAGGCGGAGGTGCAGAATTTCGCCGTCAACGTGCTGGCCAGTCCGGCGCTGGTCATCCTGTTCCTGGTGGCGGTCTTCATGATTCTGGGCATGTTCCTGGATCCCACGGTCATCATCGCGATGTTCGCGGCGACCGTCTATCAGATCGGCAATGCACTGGGATTCGATCCCATCCTGTTCGGCGTCACCATGACGATCGTCATGCAGCTGGGCGCGATTACGCCGCCGGTGGGCACCTTCCTGTTCATCTCCTGCGGCGTGGCCAAGCTGCCGATGGAGAAGGCGGTGAAGCCGCTGCTGCCGTATATCGCCGTCGTCCTGCTGGTCACGATCCTGGCGCTGGTCTTCCCGCCGATCGTCACGGGCCTGCCGAACCTCATCTACGGATAAGGGAGGGGTACCATGCAAGAGAAGAAGGACGGAAGCGTTTACGCGCCCAAGGGCAGGGCGCAGGCCGTTTGCGCCCCGGGCGAATTCCCGGTCGGCGTCATCGGCCTGGACCACGGGCACATCTACGGCATGTGCAACGGCCTTGCGGAGGCAGGGGCAACTATCGCCTGCGTCTACGATCCGGATCCCGAAAAGGTCGCGGCCTTCCGGCAGCGGTTTCCGCAGGCCGTTGCGGCTGAGGGCCGGGAGGCGGTGCTCCGCTCGCCGGCGAGACTGATTGCGACGGCGGCCGTCCCCTGCGACAGGGCGGGGGTGGCGCTGGACGCGCTCTCGCACGGGAAACACGTCTTCATCGACAAGCCGGCCGTGACCGCGCAGCAGCACATCGACAGCCTCCGCGCGAAGACGGCCGAAACGGGCCTGCGCGTCTTCGTCTACTACAGCGAGCGGCTGCACGTGGAGGCCTCGGTCTACGCGGAGCGGCTGATCCGGGAGGGCGCCATCGGAAGGGTGGTGCAGGTGATGGGCTGGGGGCCGCACCGCCTGGGCGAGCCGACGAGGCCCGGCTGGTTCTTTGAGCCGGAGCGCTACGGCGGCATCCTGACGGATATCGGCTGCCACCAGATCGAGCAACTGATGTTCTTCGCGGGGGCGAAAGACGCGGCGATCGTGAAAAGCCGGATCGGCAACTACGCGCACCCGGCGCACCCGGCCTTCCAGGACTTCGGGGACTGCATGATCGAGTGCGACAACGGCGTCACCGGCTACTTCCGGGTGGACTGGTTTACGCCGGACGGCATGGGGGCCTGGGGGGACGGGCGCACGCTCATCACCGGCACGGAGGGCATGATCGAAATCCGCAAGTACATCGACCTGGCGCAGAGCGCGGAAGGGGATCACGTCTATTATGCTGACCGCACGGGAGAACACCACCTGTGCGTCAGCGGGAAGTGCGGCTTCCCCTTCTTCGGGCGGATGATCCGCGACTGTCTGGACGGCACGGACACGGCGATGAATCAGGCCTACACGCTGCGCGTGATGGAGCTGGCCGTCGAGGCGCAGCGCAGGGCAAAGTGGTGCGCGTACCGGACAGAATAAGAAACGGCTTTAACTGAGGAAACAGGAGGGCATCCGGATGGGTGCCCTCTTTTGCGCGCTCGGAGCGAGAAAGTTCTTGTTAATAATAACAATAACTGATATAATTATTACGATTGCAAGAAGCAGAAAAGAGGTAAGTCAGAGGGTTGGATATGCCAAAGACGATCAAGCGAAAGCCCCGTACCGGCGCCGTGGCCGCCTACGCCGTCCTGATCCTGGCGATGGCGGTCGTCCTGTCGCTGAAAGCCAATTACTATGTCGATGAGATGCACACCTACGGGCAGGCCAATCATCCGGGTTCCAAGAATTTCACCGTCTCCGACGGCCGGGTTTACGAGCCGGCGGACGCGCCGTTTCTGGCGTTTGTAACGGTCGCCCCCGGCCGCGCTTTTGACTACGGCAACGTATGGCACAATACGGCCCAGGGCGTGCATCCGCCGCTGTACCACACGCTCGTCCACACGGTCTGCTCCCTGTTTCCGGGCCGCTTCTCGCTCTGGTTTGCGGGCGCCGTCAACATGGCCTTCTGCGCGCTGACGCTCTTCTTTCTGCGCAGGCTGGGGCGGCTGATGCTGCGGGACGGGGCGCAGGTGGAACTGCTGTCCTTCGCTTTCTCGCTCTCGGGCGGCGTGCTTACGGCTGTCTCCTACCTGCGGATGTACGTCATGGCGATGTGCCAGATAACGGCGCTGACCTTTTTTTTCGTCCGCGCGGACAGGGAAGGCATCGGATGGGGGCGCTTTTTGCTGCAGGCGGGGCTCGCCGTCTTTCTCGGCACGCTGACCCATTATTACTGCGCGGTGTATGCCGTGCTGATCTCTGCCGTCTGCGGCGTCCGGCTGTTGCGGAAAAGGGAATGGAAAAAGGCGCTCGTCCTCGCGCTCGGGATGGCCGCGTCCGGCGGCGCAGCCTGCGCCGTCTACCCGGCCATGCTCCGCCACATCTTCCGGGGGACCCGGGGGAAGGACGTGCTCGGCAATGCGGGACGACTTTCTGACGCCTGGGAGCGGCTGCGGATCTACGCGGCGCTGACGGATTCCGAGCTTTTCGGGCGTGCGGGCGTCCTGCTGGCGGTCCTTGCCGCCGCGTACGCCCTGCTGATCCTCAAAGACAGGGGCAAGGCCGGCCGGAAGGCGGAAACGGGGGAAAGAGCGCCGGGAGCCGGAGGCGCGTGCAGGTTGCTGATTCTGCCCACGCTGCTGTATTTCGCCGTCGTCTCCAAGATCACGTCGCTCGATTTCCTCATCAACGAGTTTTCGGGCACGATGCGCTGGATCGACCGGTACATGTTCCCCATTTACGCCAACCTGCTGCTCATCTCCGCACTGCTTCTCTTTGGCCTGGCCGGACGGCCGGGCGCGGGCCGGAGGGCAAGGACGTCCGCTGCGGGCGCAGTACTGTGCGGGATGAGCGTCCTTGGCTGGTTTACCTGCGGGTGGCCGTATCTCTACAGGGACTCGGTCCCCTTTCTTAAGGAGACGGCCCGCTATGCGGACGCCGAGGCCGTCTGCTTTTATACGGACAACTGGATTCTGGAGCCGATGCTGCTGGAGGCTGGGAACTACCGCTCAATCCAGTTCTGCGCGGCGGACAACGAAGAGGTCAAGGCGCAGGTGCTGCAAAGGATCGGGCAGCTGGCGGACGACGACGTGATCGTCGCCCTCGTGGGGATCCGGGGAGAGGAGCAGAAGGCCTGGCTGGAGGAAGTCCGGCATGCCTTCGGACAGGAGAGCCGGATGGAGAAGCTGGGCAGTTTCGGATACGGCACCAGCTGGCATTTCAAACGGGAACCGCTGCCGGGCGGCGGAGCAGGGGAGGGACGCGCTGCGGCGGCGCCCGGAAACGGAGGAGACAGCGGAAATGGCACCCAATCTGTCGGTCGTGATACCGGCCTATAACGAGGAAGGATCCATAGCGGAGCTCTACAGGCGGATCACAGAAGCGGTAAAGAATCTGAAAAGCGAAGGGCTGATCGGAGGCTGCGAGCTGCTGTTCGTCAACGACGGCAGCACGGACGGGACGAGGGAAGCCGTTCTCCGGCTGCACGAAGAGGATCCGGCCGTCCATCTCCTCTCCTTCAGGCAGAACTTCGGAAAGTCGGCTGCGCTCAACGCGGCTTTTCGGCACGTCCGCGGCGACGTGGTCATCACGATGGACGCGGACCTTCAGGATGACCCGGCCGAGTTTCCACGGTTTCTGCGCAAGCTGGGGGAAGGATACGACCTCGTCGTGGGCTGGAAGAAGATGAGGCAGGATCCGGCGGAGAAGCGCCTGCCCTCGAAGCTGTTCAACAGGGTCACATCCGTCCTGTCCGGGGTGCATCTGCACGATCATGACTGCGGTTTCAAGGCGTTCAGGCGGGAGGTGGCCGAGGCGCTGGAGCTGTACGGCGAGCTGCACCGCTATATCCCGGTGCTGGCGCACCGCCAGGGATTCCGGATCACGGAAATCGCGGTGCAGCACCACAGGCGGCAGTTCGGGCACTCCAAATACGGCATCGAGCGCTACATGAGGGGGATGCTCGACTGCCTGACGACGCTGTTTCTGCTCCGCTACAGCGACAGGCCCATGTACTTCTTCGGCAAGATCGGGTGCGCGTGCTTCGGGGCCGGGTTTTTCATCTGCCTGTACCTTACGGCGATCTGGTTTTCCGGCGTGCGGATCGGCGGCCGCCCGCTGCTGGTCCTGGGCGTGCTGCTGATTTTGCTGGGCATCCAGTTTATCTCGACGGGGTTCATCGGCAACCTGATCGTCGACGTGTCGCACCGCAGCGGATACCGTGAAGACCATATCGAAAAAGTGGTGTAAGCGATGGAACAGAGGATGTACGTCGGGTTTATCAAAAGGCATATGCCGCGGCTGCTGTCGCAGGTCAACCGGGACGCGGACCTGATCACCTACGGCAGCTGCGACCGGAATTACTGGCATCAGAGCATCCGGGACTTTTCCTCGGCGATCCTGCAGCAGGCATGCCTGTCGCTGGCGCTGGTTTGGCGGACGGACTTTCCGGGCAACATCTGGTACGGCAGCGCCAACGTGCGCGAGTGGGCGGCCGCCGCGCTGCGCTACATGGGAAAAATCCAGCTTCCGGACGGCAGCTTCAACGAATACTATCCCAACGAGCACAGCTTCCCCGCGACGGCCTTCAACCTCTTTGCGGGCTGCAGGGCTTACCGCCTGCTGGAGCTTGGGGACGAGGAGGTCCTTGCAACCCTGGGCCGGGCCGCGGACTGGCTGTGCGCGCACGACGAGACGAAGACCTGCAACCAGCAGGCGGCGGCCATAGCGGGGCTGTACCGGTTTTACGGGATGACCGGGCGCAGGGAAATCCTTGAAGCGGCCGAAAGAAAGCTGGAAGCGCTGCTCGCCCTGTATTCGCAGGAGGGCTGGTTCCCGGAGCAGGGCGGCGCGGACATCGGCTACTCCAGCGTCACGCTGGACATGCTGACGGAGGTTTACGAAGAGAGCGGTGACGGGCGCCTTCGGTCCGTCCTCGGCGGAATGGTGGATTTTCTCAGCCACTTCGTACACCCGGACGGGACGATCGGCGGCGAGTACGGCTCGCGCAACACCGTCTATTTCCTGCCGTCGGGGCTGGAGACGTGCGTGCGGCTCGGCATCCGGCGGGAGACGGCGTCGGCCATGATCGACAGGCTCTTCGGGAAGGATGCGGGGGAGAGCTTCATGGATTCGGTGGACGACCGGTATCTCTCGCATTACGTCATGCACTCGTTTCTGCGGGCGTTGGCCGGCTATACGCCGCGGAAGCCTTCGCCGGAAAAGCTGCCGTACGAGACGATCCACAGCCGGTATTACCCGGAAGCCGGGCTGATGACCCGCTGCACCGGCGCGTATTACGCGGTCGTCAGCCTCCGCAAGGGCGGGCTCGTCAAGGTTTACCGCGGGGACGAGGAAGTCCTGAACGACTGCGGATACCGCGTGCCGTGGGGGAAGGGAAGGACGGCCGTGACGAACTGGCTGAACCCGGATCTGGCAGGCAGATGCGAAGGGGACAGCCTGGAGATCAGCGGGCGGATGACGCTGGTCAAACCCAGGACGCAGAATCCCCGGTATCACGTGCTGCTCAGGCTGGCGGCGCTCGTGAGGGGCGCGCGGCTGCGCGACGACATCAAGCGGATGACGATCTTCCAAAAGGCGTCCTGCAGCGTGCGGTTCGCCCGCAAGGTGACCTTCCTGCCGGACGGCGTCCGGATCCGGGATACGATCGACAATCCGACAGGCCGCGCGGTCCTTCGGGCGCCCAACGTATCCCTCAGGCTGGTGGCTTCCGCAAAGTTTTTCAGCCGGAGCGATCTTTTACCGTACGGGCGGGAAAACTACGGCGCCGCGCGCCGGCTGAGCGTCGTGCGCTCGCTGCGCATCCGGGACGGAAAAGCCGAAGTGACGGAAGAAGCGGAACGGGAAGACGCCGCTATCCGCGCAGGCGGGGCGGCGGAAAGGCGGGGGTGAGAAGATGGGCCTCTTCGGACGGCCGGAACTGAGCGTCGTCATACCGTGTTACAACGCTGAACGATACATAGACGCCTGCCTTTCTTCCGTCTGCGGGCAGGCGCTTTCGGCCGTGCAAATCCTATGCGTCGACGACGGCTCGACGGACGGCACGGCGGAGGCGCTGCTGCGCTGGCAAAAGCGCGACGGGCGGATCCGGGTCATCCGGCAGGAGAACCGGGGCGTCTCTGCGGCGAGAAACGCGGGCCTTCGCCTGGCCCGAGGGACCTTCGTCTATTTTCTGGACAGCGACGACGAGATCGCGGACCGGGAGACCCTGGCGGAGTGCTGCCGGCAGATGCGGGAAAACCGCACGGATGTGCTGGTGGGCGCGGCCAGGACGGTCTACGAATCTGACGAACTGGCCCGGCGGTATCCGGAATTCGCGCACCGTTACGAAATTGCGCTCGATTACCCCGGGGTCATGACCGGGCTGCAGGCGATCGGGGCGCTCCGCACAAACCGCGAGTGGACGGTGCCGCCGGCGACGAAGGTGCTGCGCCGGTCCTATCTTAAGCAAAACCGGCTGGCCTTCCCGGAAGGGATCATCCATGAGGATGGCCTTTTCACCTTCCGGGCGTTTTATCTCGCCGAGCGGGTGCAGGTGACGCGAAGGGCGCTGTACCTGAGGCGGATCCGGGAGGACTCCATCATGACCGGCAGGGTAACGCACCGGAATACGCTGGGATACCTTACGAACCTCATCGAAGGGCTCCGGCTGATGGAGAAATACAGGGGCAGCAAGCCGATCAGCCCGGTCACAGGCAGTTCGGTCTCGGCAGCCGCACACATGGCTGCCGAGAGCTATGCGCAGCTGGACGCGGACGAGCGCAGCGCGCTGAAGCGGGCGATGACGGAGGAACAGCGCTTCTACTTCGCGGCGTTTGTCCGCAGGGAAGCGAAGCTGCTGGAGGAGAAGTATGGGCGCGGATAAGGCGAGGGAGAGGGCGCTTTCCGTCCTGCGGCAGATGGAGGCATCCTTTGCGGACAGGGCGCAGTGGCAGGCGGGCTGGCTGCACGATTTCGTCTGCTCCGGCTGTTCCCGGCAGCTCTCCTTCGTGCCGGACGCGCGACAGTACGGGCGGGATCGCTTCGTCTGCGGACACTGCGGCAGGACCTTTTCAGGGGAACCCTACAGGGGGGCGTGGGTCTACCTGTACCGCCGCTGGTACGCCGAGAGGCTGCAGGCCACCGCGCTGTGCAGGGACGATCCGCAGGCCGTGGCGTTTTTAAAGCGGTATCTCTCTTTCTATGCCGCACACTACGGGGATTTTCCCGTACACGGCGCTCACGCGGGCGAGGGGCGGATCATGGGCCAGTCGCTGGACGAAGCGGTCTTCGGTATCCGCCTGCTGAAAGCGGTGGACGCGTGCCGTGACTGCTTTGACGCGGAGGAGCTCTCCGCCCTGCGGAACGGACTCTTCGTGCCGATGGCGCGGCTGCTGTGGCCGCAGGCGCAGCGCGTGCACAACATCTCCGTCTGGATCGCTTGCTGCGTCGGCATGACGGGGCTCGTCTTCGGCTTGGGCGACCTTCTGCAGGAGGCGGTGGACGGCGAATACGGGCTGACGCGGCAGACGGGGGAGGGGCTGACCCGGGATTTCCTCTGGCGGGAGGGCTCGCTGCACTACCATTACTACGCGCTGGAGGCGCTGACGGCGTTCGGCAGCCTGCTGAAGAAGCACGCGCCCGGGCATCCGCTGCTGACGACCCTGAAGGAAATGTACCTGGCGCCTTTGCGGCTCTCGCCGGACGGGTGGTCGCTCCCTTCTCTCAACGACGGGTGGTATCCGCTGACCTTCGGCAGTTACGGCGCTCAGATCGTACAGGCCGCGCGCCTGACGGGGGACGGGGCGCTGCTGCGCCTGGCAGAGGAGATTCTGCGCCGGCTTCCGGAACTCCGGGAGGAGCCGGCGGTATGGCTGGCCGGGCTGGAACCCGTGCCGGCGGGGTTGCCGGCGGCGGGGAGGCCGGAATCCGTGCAGTGCTTTGACGGCAGCGTGGCGGTGCTGAGGCAGCCGTTTGCCATGACGCTGAAGAGCACCTCTCTCGTGCCGACGCACGCTCACCGAGACAGCCTGTCCGTCACCATCGGGGGCCTGTCGGGCGATCTGGGGACGCCGGGCTATGGCTCCCCGATCACGAAAACCTGGTATCGGGGGCCCCTCGCGCACAACGGCATCAGCATCGACGGAAACCTGAAGGTTGACTTTCCGCCCCGGCCGGTGCGGCTGACGCAGAGCGGAGCGGAAGCGGTGCTGGAGGGCACCCTGGCCGGGGAGAGCATCCTGGCCAGCCGGACGCTCTGCAGGGAGGGCAGGGCTATCCGGGACAGGACGCTGGTGCAGACGGAGCGGCCGCACGTCATTGACTGGACGCTGCACGCGACGGGCGAGTGGCGCTGCCGTGGCGTCCGGAAGCCGGCGGGCCTCGGCACGAGGGGCGCCTGGGCGCTGTTTGAAGCGGTCAGCGAGGTCGGCTGCACGGGGGCCTTTGAAGCGCGGACGACCGGAGAAGACGGCTGCGAGTGGGTCGTGCGCCTCCGCGTCCCGCCGGGGATGCGGGTCTTCCTTGCCAGGACGCCGTCCAACCCCTCCTCGGAGCAACGGCACACGATCCTTTGCCGGACGGAGGGAACGCAGGCCGCCTTCGAGGCGGTGATCGAGAGAAAGGCCGGCGGGATCGCGCGCTTTTCGCGATGGTTCCGCGGGAAAGGATAATAGCATGACACAATCGAACAAAAGACGCGGAACCGTTCCGGTCTGCTTCATCACGGACAACCGTTACGCGCTGCCGACGATGGTGGCCATCCGCTCCCTGTATCTGAACGGCGGGCTCTTCCGCCGGCCGCGGATCATCGTCTTTGCCGCGGAGGACCTGACACAGGAGAACCGCAGGGCGCTCTGCAGGCTGGGGCCGGAGGTTACGGTCGTCGACATGCGGCAGACGGAATGGTTTATGCAGGTCCGGATGCGGGACACCCACGTGACGTCCGCGGCGCTCTACAAGTTCCGCCTGGCGGAGATCCTCACCGAGTACGACGAGGCGCTGTACATCGACTCGGACGTGCTGGTGCTGCGTGACCTCGGCAGCCTGACGGATACGGAGCTGGGCGGGGTCTACGCGGCGGCGGTGGAGACCTTTACGGCGCAGACATACCTGCCGGATCTGCTCCGGAACCTGAAGGTGCAGCGCTACTTCAGTTCCGGCGTGATGCTGCTGAACCTGAAGCGCATGCGGGAAGAGCGGATTTGCGACAGGCTGATCGACTACCGCCTGAACGGATGGAATTTCTTTGTGGACCAGGACGCGCTGAACGCCGTCTTTCGGGAGCAGGTGGTCTATCTGCCGCCCGAGTACAACCTGCAGTATACGACTGCGACGCGGCTGTCGCCGCAGGAGGCCTGCCGCCTCTACGGCACCGCGCCGGCCGGCAGCTGGGACGAACTGGCGCAGAGGAGCACGATTCTCCACTTTGCCTCCTCGCAAAAACCGTGGCAATATGATAATATTTGGAAAGCAGACCTCTGGCTTTACTACTACAACAGGCTTCCGGTGGATATTCGCTCAGCTAATCCGCTCTGGCGCGTGCACAGCCGGCGGAAAATCCGCCTTGCGGGCGGGGCGCAGGCCCCGGAGCGCACGGCGGTGCCGCGGCTCCGGCATACGCTGAAGCTGGCGCTGGGCAGCATCGTCCCTGCAGGACGGAAGATGGAGCGTTGACAGGAGGAGACCATGGCACAGCAAACGGGGAAGACGGAAATCGCCGTCAGCGTCATCGTCCCCTTTCTGGACGTGGCACAGCACCTGACGGCCTGCCTGCGCAGCCTTCAGGGCCAGACGCTGACCGCTTTCGAGGTGATCTGCCTGGACGGCGGCTCGCAGGACGGGAGCCGGGAGATTGCGCGGGACTTCGCGGCGGGTGACAGCCGCTTCCGTCTGGCGGAGGGGACATTCGCGCCGCTGGCTGCTGCCAGAAACGAGGGTATACGGCGGGCGAAGGGAAAGTACATCGCCTTTGTGGACGGGGACGATACCGTCTCTTTGCAGATGCTGGAGAAGACGGTGTCGCTGGCGGAGGAGACGGAGGCGGATGTCGTCTGCTTCCCGTGCCTGCGTTACGACAGCATCGCGGACAGGCCGATGCCGGGGGCCTTTTACGGATGCCGGGGGGCACAGGTACGCCGCGGCGTCTTCCCGCGCGGGGAGCGGCCGCGGGAACTCTTCCGCCTTGCGGACAGAAAACCCTTTGACCGGCTGCACCGTGCGGACTTCATCCGGGAAAACGGCCTGTCGTTTACAATGGACGGTTACTACGACGACATCGTCTTCTGGACGGTGGAGATGGTAAGGGCGGGGCGGATCGCCTGCATCCCGGAGGCGCTGTACACGCACATAAGGCGCAGGGACAGCCGCGTGCACAGCCGGTGGCAGGATGCGGAGCAGCTGCTGGATCCGGTCCGTACGGCCCTTGAACGGGCAGAGGCGGACGGCTGTACGCGGGAAGAGCAGGCGGGGCTGGCCCAGGAGACGGCCGGGCTGCTGTTTTCCGTGCTGCAGGACATGGCGGATTCCTCCTTCGGAAGGGCGCTTTTGGGGAAGCTGTCTGCGGACGGCGCTCTGCGGGACGCCCTTTTTCGCCATGCAGAGCGGATGGACGCCGCGGGCCGCTGCGCCCTCGACAACATCAGGGGTGCACTCGACGCGTTTGCAGAGCGGGAGGGCAGGCCGCAGTGGCAGCAAGCACGGCTGCTGACGCAGCGCAAGTCGGCGGAAGGCTGCCGGGTGAGCGTCATCCTGCCGGTCTACCAGTCCGAGCTTTACCTGGAAGAGGCGCTGGACTCCCTCACGGGACAGAGCCTGCGCGACGTGGAAATCCTGTGCATCGACGACGGCTCCACGGACAGCTCCCTGGAGATCCTGATGCGGTATGCGGCGGGGGACGGGCGGATCGCCGTCTTCAGCCAGCCGCATCTGGGCGTCGGGGACGCGCGCAACGCAGGCATCCGCGAGGCACGCGGAGAGTACCTGTACTTTATGGACAGCGACGACATCCTGGAGGCGGACGCACTGGAGCGGGCTGTCCGCGCGGCGGACGAAAACGCGCTGGACGCGCTGTACTTTGATGCAGAGTACTTCTACGACGAACGCTGCGGCGCCGGAGAGCGCGCCTTCCGTCCGGTCTACGCCAGGACACGGGATTATCCGCAGGTGACGGACGGCCCGGCGTTGTTTGTGGCATTCTGCAGGCAGCGGGAATTCTTCGTGACGCTGTGGACGGCGCTGTACCGGCGCAGATCGATCTGCGAGGCAGGTATCTTCTTCGAGCCGGGCATCGTCCACAACGATACCAGCTTTACGTACGAAGCGCTCTGCAGCGCAAAGCGCGCCGGCTATCTGAAAGCGAAGCTGTACCGGCGCCGGGTGCGCCCCGGATCGATCATCACCTCCGGGGATCATTTCAGGAGTGCATACAGCTTCTGGCGGGTCGGCAGCGCCATTGACGCGGTATGGCGGAAGCTGCCGCCGGAGGCCGGGGAGGAGATGGCCTGGTATTCCCGCAGACGGGTCGCTCTAGCTTATAATGCAGCCCGGCAGGATTACCGGAAGTGTTCCGAGTACGACCGCGGCAGGATGTACGCGCTGCTGGACGATGGCGGGCTCTTCCGCAAGATCGTCGCCGAGCCGGTCTGGCAGGAGGAAGAGCGAGAGCGCCTGGCCGCGGAAAAGGACCGGCTCACGGAAGCGCTCCGGCAGCAGGCGCAGGAGAAGGACCGGGAGCTGCAGCGCATAAAGGAGAGCAGGGCCTACCGCCTGGCGCTCCGGCTGCGCGGCCTGTACGGGCGGCTCTTCCGGCAAAAGGGCGGGCCTGCGCGGTAACGGACCAAAAGAAATCTTGCCGCAGGACTGTTCAAAAGCGCCGAAAATTGATATACTGTTTATGTTGTCTGAAAAATGCCGGTTTTCCGGCGAGCAGAGAAAAAGGAGTGAATCCCAATGGCGCTTGTAACTTCTACGGAAATGTTCAAAAAGGCTTATGAAGGCCACTATGCCATCGGCGCGTTCAACGTAAACAACATGGAGATCGTGCAGGGCATTACGGAAGCGGCGAAGATGGAAAACGCCCCCGTGATCCTGCAGGTCAGCAAGGGCGCGCGCGCCTATGCGAACCATACATACCTCGTCAACATGGTGAAGGCGGCTGTGCAGGAAACGGATCTGCCCATCGTGCTGCACCTGGATCACGGCCCCGACTTTGAGACCTGCAAGAGCTGCATCGACGGCGGCTTCACCTCCGTCATGATCGATAAGAGCGGCCTCCCCTTCGAGGAGAACATCAAGGAAACCCGCCGCGTGGTGGAGTATGCGCACGATCACGGCGTCGTGGTCGAGGCGGAGCTCGGCACCCTGGCCGGCGTGGAGGACGAGGTGAAGGTCTCTGCCGAGGACTCTTCCTACACGCATCCGGAAGAGGTGGAGGAGTTTGTGACCCGCACGGGCTGCGATTCCCTGGCCATCGCCATCGGCACCAGCCACGGCGCGTACAAGTTCACGCCCGAGCAGTGCACCCGCAACGCGGACGGCATCCTCGTGCCGCCGCCGCTGCGCTTTGACGTGCTGGAGGAGGTCTCCCGCCGCCTGCCCGGCTTCCCGATCGTCCTGCACGGCGCTTCCAGCGTCCCGCAGGAATTCGTGAAGATCATCAACACGTACGGCGGAAAGATGCCGGATGCCGTGGGCATTCCGGAGGAGCAGCTGCGCAAGGCCGCGACCATGGCCGTGTGCAAGATCAACATCGACAGCGACCTGCGCCTGGCCTTCACGGCGATGATCCGCAAGCACATGGCGGAGCATCCGGATCACTTCGATCCGCGCCAGTACCTGACCGACGCGCGTGCCGCGCTGCGCGACATGGTGCGCCACAAGATGGTGGACGTGCTGGGCTGCAACGGCAAGGCCTGAGTAAACTGCGGAAGACAGAGCCGCTTCATGTGAAGCGGCTCTGTTCCGACTATGGTGATAACGAGATGAAATATATCGTACTGACGGATTCGACCTGCGATCTGCCGGAAGAGATCGTCCGGGCACACGGCATAGACGTCATCTGCTTTAAGCTGGCCCTGGACGGCAAGGGCTACGTGGAGCGGCAGGACTTTGCGCCAGAGGAATTCTGCCGGATGCTGCGGGAGGCGAAGAGCCTGCCGACGACGGCCCAGATTACGGAATACGAGTTTCTGGAGCGGTTTGAGCAATACGATGCGCAGGGCGCCGAAGAGGTGCTCTACGTGTCGATCAACGCGGGCGGCTCCTCCACGAACGCGAACGCGCAGCAGGCCTGCAGGGAGTTCCGCCGCCTGCACCCGGAGAGCGGCATGAAGATCACGATCGTCGACAGCCGCGGCTATTCCATCGCGCAGGGGCAGCCGATCGTGGAGGCCTGCAAAAAGCTGGAAGCGGGGGAGACGATGGAAGCGGTCGCAGCCTGTCTGCGGGACCGCTACGCGCGCATGGAGATCCTGCTGACCGCCTACTCTCTGAAGGTCATCCGCAAGTCGGGGCGCGTCAGCGCCGCGGCGGCCATCGCGGGGGAGGTGCTGGGCATCCACCCGGTCTTTACGCTAAACGACGGCGTCAGCCACGTCGTGCGCAAGGTGCGCGGCGAAAAGGGCGTGCTCTCGGCGATGACCTCCCTGCTGAAGTCGCGGATGGTGGAGGGCGTGCCGTACTATATCGGCGTTACCGACCGGGAGAAATACGCGGCGGAATACGCGGAGGCCTGCACGGCTGCGGTCGGCTATCCGCCCGCGTTCGTCTTTGACCTGGGCGCCGCGGTCCAGTCCAACACGGGGCCGGACGCGGTGGGCATCGTCTTTGAAGGCGCGTACCGGGGTTGACGGGAAGTGCCGTTTCGGGAAAGGAATCAAAAAACGGGGAACTGCTGCTGCGGTTCCCCGTTTTGTCATACCGTGAACTTTTTGTACTCCGCTCCGTCCATCCGCCGGATGGAGAAAAGGCCGTCTTCCCAGATCATATAGGTTGCGGGATGCCCCTGCTTGGGCAGGGCGACAGACCCGGGGTTCAGGCAGGTGATGCCGTTGACCTGCGTCATCCCCGGCACATGCGTGTGACCGTAGAGGAACAGATCACCGTGCTTCAGCGGGGGCAGGTTTTCCGGGCTGTGCAGGTGGCCGTGCGTCAGGAAGACACACCGGTCCTGAAGGTACAGCAGCGCGTAATCCGCGAGGATCGGGAAGGAGAGGACCATCTGGTCCACCTCGGCGTCGCAGTTGCCGCGCACGCACAGCAGCTCGTCCTTCATACCGTTGAGCAGGGCGATGACGCCCTTGGGGTCATACGCGTCGGGCAGGTCGTTGCGGGGACCGTGATAGAGCAGATCCCCCAGCAGGATGAGGCGGTCGCAGCCCTCGGCGGCGTACCGGTCCGCCATGGCCCGCGCGGCCGTGAGGGAGCCGTGGATATCGGATGCGAACATCAGTTTCATGCCGTCCCCTCCTTACAGGTCCAGCTCCAGCGTGACCGGGCAGTGGTCGCTGCCGAAGACCTGGTCCTGGATGTCGGCGTCCCGGACGCGGTCGCGCAGGCGGTCGGAAACCAGGAAGTAATCGATGCGCCACCCCGCGTTGTTCTCACGGGCGTGGAACATGTAGCTCCACCAGCTGTAGCGGCCCTCATCCTGCGGGTGGAGCAGGCGGAAGGTGTCGGTAAAGCCGCTCTCCAGCAGGCGCGTCATGCACGCGCGCTCCTCCTTCGTGAAGCCGGCGTTCTGCTCGTTGCTCTTCGGGTTCTTGAGGTCGATGGGCTGATGCGCCACGTTCAGATCCCCGCAGACGACGACGGGTTTCTCGGCGTCCAGCCGCTTCAGGTACATGCGGAAGTCCTCCTCCCAGCACAGGCGGTACTGCAGGCGGGTGAGGCCGCGCTGGCTGTTGGGCGTGTAGCAGGTCACGAGAAAGAAGGACGGATACTCCAGGGTGATGAGGCGGCCTTCGTGGTCGTGCAGTTCGTTGCCCATGCCGTAGCGGACGGACAGCGGCGCGTGCTTCGTGAAGACGGCCGTGCCGGAATAGCCTTTCTTCTCTGCGGAATTCCAGTAGGAAGCATAGCCTTCGGCGGGGACGTCGGCCTGTCCCTGCTGCATCTTGGTCTCCTGCAGGCAGAAAAAGTCCGCCTCCGAGGCGGAGAGCACGTCCGCAAAGCCCTTTCCCAGGCAGGCCCGCAGCCCGTTGACGTTCCAGGATACGAATTTCATGGCGGTTTACCTCCGGTTAAGTGATCCATGATGACCATTATAGCGGGGCCCCGGGTGCTTGAAAAGGGGACAGGCGCAAATCCGCGTTTTTCCTTGACATTGCAGGCCGAATTTCATAGAATGATACGCATCGTGTTAAAAAACGGTGCAGATTGGATGTTCGGAGGTTGCCCGCATGGGGGTCAAGGTCGCGAAATTCGGCGGCAGCTCACTGGCCGACGCAAAGCAGTTTGAAAAAGTGAAGAAGATCCTCCTGTCCGACCCGGACAGGCACGTCGTCGTACCCAGCGCGCCGGGAAAGCGCAGCCCTGTGGACGACAAGATCACGGATCTGTTTTATGAGTGCAACCGCCTGGCGGCTTCCGGCAGCGCGATGGACAGGGTATTCGACCAGATCGGGGCGCGCTACCGCGAGATCGCGGCGGATCTTTCGCTTTCCACCGACCTGGATACGCTGCTGGAGGAGATCCGCAGGGATATCCAGCTGGGGGCCGGCGCGGATTATGCGGCGAGCCGGGGGGAATACCTGAACGGGATTCTTCTGGCGGATTACCTGGGCTGGGACTTCATCGACGCAAAGGACGGCGTGTTTTTCGACGCGGAAGGCCGCCTGGACAGCGAACGCACACAGCGGGAGCTGGGCGCGCTGCTGCGCGCGCATGCGTATGCCGTCCTCCCCGGCTTCTACGGGTGCGACGCGCACGGCAAGGTCAAGACGTTTTCCCGCGGCGGCAGCGACATTACGGGCGCGATTGCGGCCCGCGCGCTGGACGCGGACGTGTACGAGAACTGGACGGACGTGGACGGCTGCATGATGGCCGATCCGCGCATCGTGCGCAATCCGGAGCCGATCCGCTACGTCACCTATCAGGAGCTGCGGGAGCTCTCCTATATGGGCGCCTCCGTCCTGCACGAGGACGCGATCTTCCCCGTCCGGCTGGCCGGGATCCCGACCAACATCCGCAACACCAACAAGCCGGAGGAGCCGGGCACCGTCATCGGCTACGAGGCGGAGGAATACGAGAGCGAATACAGCATCACGGGCATCGCCGGCCACAAGGATTTCGCCATCATCAACGTGGAAAAGACGATGATGAACAGCGAGCTGGGGTTCGGCCGCCGCGTGCTGCAGGCGATTGAGGAGCAGGGCATCTCCTTCGAGCACATGCCCAGCGGCATCGACACCATGTGCATCGTGGTGCACGAGGACGCGATCGCGGGCAAGAAGGAAAAGCTGATGGCCCGCATCCACGAGCTTTGCCAGCCCGACACGGTGGAAATCCACTCCGGCCTCGCGCTGATCGCGACGGTGGGCAGGGGCATGGTGCGCGCCAAGGGCACCAGCGCGCGGCTGTTCAACGCACTGGACAAGGCGGGTATCAACGTCCGGCTGATCGACCAGGGCTCCAGCGAACAGAACATCATCGTAGGCGTCGACAACCTGGATTTTGAAAACGCGACGCGCGCAATTTACCGGGCCTTCGTTACCAAAGACCAGCGGAGGTAACAGGATTTGCCGAATGCTTTTACATTTGTGCTGGAAAGCGCGCTGCTGGGCGTCGGTCTGGCGATGGACGCGTTCTCGGTCTCCCTGGCCAACGGGCTGCGGGAGCCGGGTATGCGCCTTGGGCGCAGGCTTGGAATGGCCGGCGTCTACGCGCTTTTCCAGTTTGCCATGCCGGTGATCGGCTGGCTGCTGGTGCACACGGTGGCGGAGCATTTTGCCGCGGTGCAGGGCTACATCCCGCTGATCGGTGCGGCGCTGCTGTTTACCATCGGCGGAAAGATGCTGCTGGAGGGAATACGGGGGGATGAGCCTCAGGAGGAAGTCCGTCTCGGCTCTGCGGCGCTGCTGCTGCAGGGCGTGGCGACTTCCATCGATGCGCTCTCCGTCGGCTTTGCCATCGCCGCTTACAGCGCCTCCATGGCGCTGGCCTGTGCGCTCATCATCGCCGCGGTGACCTACGGCATCTGCCTGCTGGGCATCCGGCTCGGCCGGATCTTCGGCCTGCGGCTCTCCTCCGGCGCTTCGCTGCTGGGCGGGGGCATCCTCGTGTTCATCGGCCTGCGCATCCTGCTGGTAGCCCTTAAAAGCTTTACTTGACAGCGGCAGGGAATTCTGCTATCATCCGGTTTGTCAAAGGGAGTAGTCAGCGCGGTTCTGCCGCGTTTGCAGTGTCGTCATCACGGCGTTTGCCCGGCCTGCAAGGAAATAGACAAGACTTTGCCGCAGCGGCGGCAGAGCTTCTTTTTTTGCCGCTGAAAAAACAGAGAGGGAGAAAAGAAAAATGCTCATTCCGGTACTTTGGTTTTGCCTGGGCCTCGTGCTGCTCATCAAAGGCGGCGACTGGTTCGTGGACGGCGCGGCGGGAATCGCCAAGCGCTTCCGCGTCCCTGAAATTCTGATCGGCGCGACGGTCGTGTCCATCGGCACGACGCTGCCGGAGGTCATGGTCTCCGCGACCTCCGCGCTCGGCGGGCACGGGGAGATCGCCTACGGAAACGCCATCGGTTCGGTCATCTGCAATACGGCGCTCATTGCGGCGCTGACTGCGGCAGTGCGCCCGGGCAAGGTGGAGAAGGAGAGCCTGCGCATCCCCGTGCTGTTCTTCTTCGCGGCCGCCGTCTTCTACAGCGCCGTGGCGTATACCACGGGGTACTTCTCGAGGACGGTCGGCATCCTGCTGCTGGCGCTCTTCGTCTGCTACATGGTCCTGACGGTGCGGCGGGCGGTGAGCGCTTCCGGCTCGGCGCAGGATGACGGAGAGACGGAGGAGCGGCCGCTGGGCCGGCTGGTCCTGCTGCTGGCCGTGGGCGCCGCGCTGATCGCCTGGGGCGCCAACCTGCTGGTGGACAACGGCACGCTGATCGCCAGCGCGCTGGGCGTCCCGGAATCGGTCATCGCGCTGACCTTCGTTGCGCTGGGCACATCCCTGCCGGAGCTGGTGACGGCGATCACCTCGCTGGCCAAGGGACACAGCGCGCTGTCGCTGGGCAACGTCATCGGGGCCAACCTGTTCAACCTCGTGCTGGTCAGCGGCCTTGCGACCGCGCTGGCGCCCTTCAGCATCCCCGCCGGCAAGATGATTGCGGGAATGAACGCCTCTCTGGTGGTCGACATCCCGGTGATGTTCGCGGTCATGGCGCTGCTCACGCTGCCGGCGCTGCGGCGCGGCAGGCTCTACCGCTGGCAGGGCATCCTGCTGCTGGCTATTTACGCGGCCTTCTGCCTGTTCCAGTTCTTCCTGTAATCCTCATAGAATCAGACAAGCCTGCTCCGGCGGATTCGTCCGCCCGGGCAGGCTTGTTTTATATAGGGGTGTTTATTGCGGCTTTCCAGTCTTCCCGCGGTTTTCCGCCTCCGTCTTGGCCAGCCAGACGAGCAGCACCGCGATGTCCCCCGGCGAGACGCCGGAGATGCGGGAAGCCTCGCCGACGCTGCGCGGCTGCTGGACGCTCAGCTTCTGCCGCGCTTCGATGCGCAGCCCTTCGACTTTCATGTAATCCGTACCCTGCGGAAGAAGCCTCGATTCCTCGCGGCGGAAGGCTTCGACCTGCCGCTGCTCCTTCTCGATGTACCCTTCGTAGCGCAGCGCGATTTCCGTCTGCTCGCGCACGGCGGGGGGGAGGGGAGACCAGGCGGGATCGACGCTCGCAAGGTCGTCGTAGCCGATGCCGGGGCGGCGCAGCAGGTCGGAAGCGCAGACGCTGCCGGAGGCGGGATCCTGGCCGTGCTGCTCCATCCACTCGTCCATGGCGGGCGTCTTGGGCAGCCACACCTTATGAAGGCGGCGAATCGCCTCCTGCGTGCGGTCGCGCTTTTCCTGCATGCGCTCAAGCCGCTCTGAGGAGGCGAGGCCGACCGAATACCCGAGCTGCGTGAGCCGGAGATCCGCGTTGTCCTGCCGCAGCAGCAGGCGGTACTCGCAGCGGCTGGTCATCATGCGGTAAGGCTCGTTGGTGCCCTTGGTCGTCAGGTCGTCGGCGAGGACGCCGATGTAGGCGTTTTCCCGCCCGAGGATGACGGGCGCTTCGCCGCGGACGTAGCGCGCGGCGTTGATGCCGGCCAGAATGCCCTGCCCGGCCGCCTCCTCGTAGCCGCTGGTGCCGTTGACCTGCCCGGCCAGGTAGAGCCCGGGTATGCGGCGGCAGCCGAGGGAGGCGGAGAGCTGCAGGGGATCGATGCACTCGTATTCGATGGCGTAGGCGAGCCGGAGGATCCGCGCATTGCGGAGGCCCGGGATCGTGTGCACGACGGCCAGCTGCACGTCCTCCGGCATGGAGGTGGACAGACCCTGGATGTACCACTCGCAGGTGTGCATCCCTTCCGGTTCCAGAAAGAGCTGGTGGCGGTCCTTGTCCGCAAAGCGCATGATCTTGTCCTCGATGGAAGGACAGTAGCGCGCACCGGTACCGTGGATTTTGCCGCTGTACATGGGCGCCCGGTGGATGTTCTCGCGCAGGATGCGGTGCGTCTCGCCGTTCGTATAGGTCAGGTAGCACTGCGCCTTGTTCTCAAGCGGCCGGTCCGTGAGGAAGGAGAAGGGGACGACCGGATCGTCGCCGGCCTGCGGCTCCATTTCGTCGAAATCGATGGTGGAAGATTGCACGCGCGGCGGCGTGCCGGTTTTAAAGCGGCGCAGCGAAAGCCCAAGGCGCGACAGCGCGCCGGCCAGGTGCTGTGAGGAGACGAGCCCCTGCGGGCCGCCCTGCCAGGAGGCCTCGCCGATGATGATGCGGCTGTCCATGTAGACGCCGGAGCAGACGACGACCGCCCGGGCGGCGATTTCCTGCCCGGTGGTGGTCCGGATGCCGGATATGCACCCGTCCCGGGTCAGAATCTCCCCGCATTCCCCCTGGCGCAGGACGAGGTTGTCTTCCGCAAACAGTGCGGCTTTCATGCGCTCCTGATAAGCGCGCTTGTCCGCCTGCGCGCGCAGGGAGTGGACGGCGGGGCCTTTGCCGGTGTTGAGCATGCGGGACTGGAGCATCGTGTCGTCGATGGCACGGCCCATTTCGCCGCCGAGCGCGTCGACTTCGCGCACGATGTGCCCCTTGCCGGTGCCGCCGATGGAAGGGTTGCACGGCATGAGCGCGACGGCGTCCAGGCTCAGCGTGAGCAGGAGGGTGGAAAGGCCCATGCGCGCACAGGAGAGCGCGGCTTCGCAGCCCGCGTGTCCTGCACCTACGACGACGATGTCAAATGATTCCATGGATCCTCCGATTATTTTGCGGGCTCATTCCCTGTAAGTGCGCGCGCCGGTGTGGACAATCGGTTTCCACTCGACGCGCCGGAAGAGCGAGGTGATGGTGATGGGCGCATAACTGAAGACGAAGACGGGGAAGGTCAGCAGCAACACAAGCGCCCGGCCCATGGAGCACTGCACGCGGCGGCGCTCGCACAGGAGCGCGCCCAGACCGTAGGCAAAGAAGAGGCCGTAATTCTGCACGGCGGCCATCAGCAGCATACGGACGATGTAAAGCAGCACCCACGGCGACTCGACGGGCATGAAGATGACCGAATAAAGGAACAGCAGCGCCAGAAAACCGGTAAAGCCGGCCAGCAGCGCGGCAGGCGAGAGGAGCATCAGCATATCGTAGCACGACCACCGCTGACGGAGCCCCCCGGACAGCAGGCCGCGCAAAAGGCGCGCCCCGCTGCGGCGGAGCACCTGCAGAAAGCCCCGGCACCAGCGCTCCCGCTGCACCCAGGACTGGCGGAACGAGGTCGGCTGCTCGTCGTAGATGACGGCATCGGGACAAAAGCCGATGCGGATGCCCTTTGCGACGCAGTCCGCGGAAAACTCGATGTCCTCCGTCAGCAGGTGGAAGGGCCACCCGCCGTTCTGCCGGATGACCTCCGCTGAGGCGAGGAAGCCCGTCCCGGACAGGTGGCAGCTGACGCCGAGCGCCGACCGCGGCGCGTTGAGGAAGCAGGCCTCCCGCAGGAACCAAAGCCCGTAACCCGCCGAAACCCAGTTTTCACCGTAGTTCCCGGCATTACGGTAGCTGGTGATGGCGCCGTAGCGGCCGGTGGAAAACGTGTCGTTCATGCGGGAGACGAAGTCCGGTTCCGCGACGTTGTCCGCGTCAAAGACGAAGTAGCCGTCAAAGGCGGTATGGCCGTCCGCTTCCATGCGGGAAAGGAGCCAGTTCAGCGCGTAGCCCTTGCCGCGGTGCTCCGGGTCGTGCCGCTCGTAGACGGTCGCGCCGGCCCGGCGCGCAACCTCCGCCGTGGCATCCTGACAGTTGTCCGCGACGACGAAGATGCGCAGGCACTCTGCGGGGTAACGCTGGGCCAGCAGGCTCCCGATGAGACGGGAAAGGACGGCCTCCTCGTTTCTCGCGCTGATCAGCACCGCGTAACGGTGCGGCGCGGCAGGCGCGTCGGGCGCCTGCGGCCAAAGCCGCCGCGCAAGGGCGACCGCCACGTAGACGGCGTGATAAAAGAAGAGGAAAAGCAGCAGAAAGCCGTAGTGGAGGTTCGTCTGCTCGATGAAAGCGATGAGCCTTGCGTACATTCCGTTACCGCCTTTACGTTTTCTCACCGCTCAGCGGTCCGGACGCATATATCGCCGGATTTCGGAGAGTACGGCCTGCGTTCCGTCTGCTTCGGGCAGATCGGAAAGGACGGCCTGAAGGCGGTCGCGATCCGACCAGAGCGCCTCTAGGGCGGCGCAAAGGCTGTCCGCCGTCATTTCGCCCTGCGGCAGCACGTGGGCCAGACCGCGGGCTTTGAGGGAGGCAGCGTTGAGTACCTGGTCGCCGCGGCCGCTGTGATAAGGGATGAGCAGCGCGGGCTTGCGCAGCGCCAGAATTTCGGAGAGGGAATTGGAGCCTGCGCGGGAGAGCATGAGATCGGCACAGGCGTAGGCGTCGGGCAGCTCGTCCGATAGGTATTCAAACTGCCGGTAGCCGGGCATGTCCGAAAGCCGCCCGTCCAGGTTTCCCCTGCCGCACACGTGCAGTACGTCAAACCGGGCGGTCAGGCGGGGGAGCGCCTCGCGCAGCACGGCGTTGACCGTCTGGGCGCCGAGGGAGCCGCCCATCATCATGAGCACCGGGCGCTCGCCGCTAAAGCCGCAAAGCCGCAGCCCGCGCGAGCGGTCGCCTCCGAAGAGCGAGGCGCGCAGCGGCGTGCCGGTATAAAGGCCCTTTTCGCCCAGCGCCGCGGCACACTCCGGAAAGGTGGTGCAGATGCGGCGGGCGAAGGGCTTGCACAGCTTGTTGGCCAGGCCGGGCGTGATGTCGCTCTCGTGCATCACGATGGGCACGCGGCAGCAGGCGGCGCCGAAGACGGCCGGCACGCTGACGAACCCGCCCTTGGAAAAGAGGACGTTGGGCCGCAGACGGGCCACGATGGCGATGCTCTGGAAGACGCCCGCAATCACCCGGAAGGGATCGGTGAAATTCTTGAGGTCGAAGTAGCGGCGCAGCTTGCCGGACTGTACAGCGTGATAGGTGACGCCCTGCATGGGCTCGATGAGCTGGCGCTCGATGCCGTTTTTCGTGCCGATGTAGTGGATATCCCATCCCTCGCGCAGAAGGTGCGGGATGAGCGCCTGGTTGGGCGAAACATGCCCGGCGGTGCCGCCGCCGGTCAGAATGATGCGTTTCAAAAGGAACCCCCCTCTTTTTTGAACAGGTGATATTATACAGACGCCCCGACTGCGGGTCAAGGGCGGGAAACGTCGTGAACGCGCATGGTTTGTCCGTGATTTTTTTGTTAAGGAGGACAAAAAAAGGCGCAAGGCGAAATAACAGCGGAAAATGCGCACGTCTTGTGGTATAATATCTGCGCATTTGACGCGAATCGGACGACAGGATCAAAGAAAGGGAGAAGCATGAACGAGAACAGTAAGGCGGAATCCTCTCAGAAGTTTCCTACGCGGCCGGTAGCGCCGCTGGGCGTCATTGCCATGCGGGGCTGCGAGGAGATCGGCAACAAGGTCAACGAGTATCTGCTCCGTTGGCAGGTTTCCAGTGAAGGGGAAACGGAGACCAGCGAGGAGAACCTGCACAGCTTCTATGGTTCGGACCGGAACGGCTTCCTGCTGGAGGCGGAGTGCCCGCGCTTCGGCACGGGCGAGGCCAAGGGCATGCTGAAGGGCTCCGTGCGCGGGTACGATCTGTTCATCATCTGCGACGTGGGCGCCTACCAGTGCACCTACAAGCTCTACGGTAAAGAAGTCCCGATGACGCCCGACGAGCACTACGCCGATCTCAAGCGCATCATCGCCGCGGCCAGCGGCAAGGCGTACCGCATCAACGTCATCATGCCGATGCTCTATGAAGCCCGCCAGCACCGCCGCACGGCGCGTGAATCCCTGGACTGTGCGCTGATGCTCCAGGAACTGGTGAACATGGGCGTCTCCAACATCATCACCTTCGACGCGCACGATCCCCGCGTCTCCAATTCAATCCCGCTGCATGGCTTTGAGAGCATCATGCCGACCTATCAGATGCTCAAGGCCATGTGCAAGACCTACGACGACCTCTGCTTCGATTCCGATCACATGATGGTGGTCTCCCCGGACGAGGGTGCGCTGGGGCGCAACATCTACTACAGCTCCGCGCTGGGCGTGGACATGGGCATGTTCTACAAGCGCAGGGATTACACGCGCGTCGTCAACGGAACGAACCCCATCGTGGCGCACGAGTACCTGGGCGCCAGCGTGGAGGGCAAGGACATCTTCGTGGCGGACGACATCATCGCCTCCGGAGACTCGATCCTCGATCTCGCCTATAACCTGAAACGCCGCGGCGCCAGGCGCGTGTTCGCCGGCGCGACCTTCGCCTTCTTCACCAAGGGCGCGGAGATTTTCGACAAGGCCTACGAGGAGGGCATGATCGACCACGTTTTTGCCACCAACCTCACTTACACGCCGCCGGAGATCCTGCAGAGGCCCTGGTTCACCCGCGCGGAGATGAGCAAGTACATGGCGTACGTCATCGCGACGCTGAACCACGATCAGTCCCTTTCCTACCTGCTGAATCCCTGGCACCGCATCGAAAAGCTGCTGACCCGCTACCGGGCCGCGCAGCAGGGCTGATGCCGGACCAACCTTATCGGTATATACAAACAGCTTCTTCGCCGGCGGCGGAGAAGCTGTTTTTGACGTTTTCAGGCGATGTGCAGCGTAAAGGAGAAGCAGGAGCCCTTGCCTTCCTCGCTCGTCACGCGCATCTCTTCGCCCAGCTGCTTCATGATTTCGTAGGCGATGGCCAGACCCAGCCCCGTTCCGTGGCTGTGATGCGACTTGTCCGCCTTGTAGAAGCGGTCGAAGACGTGGGGCAGGTCTTCCCGGCTGATGCCGATCCCCGTGTCGCACACGGAGATGAGCAGCACGTCCGGCTGCACCTCGGCCCGCAAGGTCACCGTTCCGCCCTCCGGCGTATACTTGAAGGCGTTGTCCAGCAGGGCGACCAGCACCTGCTGCGTGCGGTCCGGGTTCCCGCTTACGTCGGGCAGCGACTCCGGCACCTCGTAGCGGAAGGTCTGCTGGTAGTCCTCCGCGTACGGGGCGTACGTCTCGCGGATGAGGGAGAGCAGCGGCAGCGGCGAGAAGACGCTGCGCTGCAGGGACGCGGTGCCGCTCTGCAGCCGGGAGAGCTCCAGCATGTCGGAAACGAGCCGGGACAGGCGCATCGTTTCGCGCAGCACGACGTCGTAGATCTGCTGGCGCTGTTCCTCGGAGGTCACCAGGCCGTCCCGCAGCGGCTCGATGAGGGCGCGAAGGGCGGTCAGCGGCGTGCGGAGCTCGTGGGAGACGTTGGCGACGTAGTCGCGCCGTGTCTGTTCCAGCCTTTCCGCGCTGGTGACGTCCGAGACGATGGCAACACAGCCGCCGGCGCCGCCGTCGGCGGCTGCGAGCGGAGAGACGGAGACGCGCAGCGCGACGTTGCCGCGCCAGATCGTCTCCCGGACGATCCGGCCGCTTGACATCGCCTCGTCCAGCATGGCGAAGACCTCCGGCGCTGCGGCCCGCACGTCGGTGCAGTCCTCCGGGATCTCAAGGAGGGTATGGACCGCGGGGTTGATAAGGGGCGGCGCGCTCGTGTGATCAAGGGCGATGATGCCCTCCGAAAGGCCGTTGATCAGGCTCTCCAGCCGGTTCCGCTCCAGCTTCAGCGTGGAGATCGTGGACCCCAGCTCCGAGGACAGGTGGTTGAGGGCCAGACCGAGGTCGCCGTACTCGTCCCGCTTGGTATCGTCGGCCCGCACGCTGAAGTCGCCGGAAGCCATGGCCATGGCCACGCTGCGCATGCGCACCAGCGGCCTGGACAGGCGGGAGGCAAAGAAGAGCACTACGGGCAGCAGCAGCAGCGCCAGCGCCAGCAGCGAGATCATGATGGTGTTGGACAGGGCGCGCATGCCGCTCATGATCTCCGTCATGGACTGGGCCATGAAGACCGCGCCGACGACCTGATCCAGGAAGAGGATGGGGACGGCGACCGCGACGAGGCTGCCGCTGATCTCCTCCTCCCCGTATTCGCCCTGCTCCGTGCCGTCGCTGAGGCTGTCCATCACCGCACTGATGCCGGAGGAGGAAGCGGAGCGGCCGCCCTCCTCGGCCAGATCCTCCATGCTGCCCACGTGCGTGGCGACCTCCCCGGTCATGACCCGGGGAAGCATGGAGCGGCTGAGGCGTGAGGGCAGGCTGCCGACGCGCCGGCCGTTGATCGTCTGCGTGCGGATCAGCGTCTCCCCCTGCGCGTCGACGACCCATACGGTCGCCTCCCACTGGGAGGAACTGCGCCCGATGAGGGGCATCAGGTAGGAAGAGGAGATTTCGCCTTCCAGCGTGCTCTCGATGTAACCGGCGATGATCTGCCCCTTCGGGATGAGGTCGTCGATCTTGTTCGCGGCAAAGATGCGCGGGGAGACGAGGTGGTAGATGAGCAGGATGAGCAGCGCGAACCCGACGACCGCGCTGTAGGTCAGCATCAGGACGTGGCGGAAGGTGGCGCTGTGCCTCATGAGAAGACCTCGAACTTATAGCCGACGCCGTAGACGGTGACGATATCCCACACCTTGCCCATCTCCTCGCAGGTCAGCTTCTGCCGGAGACGTTTGATATGGGTGTCCACCGTGCGCGTGTCGCCGAAGTATTTTTCGTAATCCCATACGCTGGAGAGAATCTGCTCCCTGGTGTA
Organism: uncultured Eubacteriales bacterium; assembly: GCA_902781095.1. Lineage (GTDB taxonomy): Bacteria > Bacillota > Clostridia > Christensenellales > Aristaeellaceae > Ventricola. Next base: position 65,433 of record CACZHW010000009.1, on the reverse strand, counting down.
AGTGCGCCCCGGGTGGCTGGCCAGCAGGTAGAGCAGCTCCACCTCCCTGGGCGTGCAGGAGACGTCCTGCCCGGACAGGCGGACACTGTAGCGCTCCGGCTGGATCTCCAGGGAGCCGAAGCTGAGCGTGGTCAGCTGCTCCTCGGCGGCGGCTTCCGGCTGGGGCGAGGTGCGCCGCAGCACGGCCTTGATGCGGCTGACGACCTCCCTGGGGCTGAAGGGCTTGACGATGTAGTCGTCCGCTCCCATTTCAAGGCCCAGGATGCGGTCGATCTCCTCCCCGCGCGCGGTGAGCATGATGATGGGGAGAGTGCTCTCGCGCCGGACGGCCTGGCAGACCTCCATGCCGGTCATCCCCGGCATCATCTGGTCGAGCACCATGAGGTCGTAGGACTCCCGGTGAATCATCTCCAGCGCCGACCGGCCGTCGTACGCGGAATCGTGCAGGTATTTTTCGCTGTCCAGATAGAGGGACAGGGACTGATGGACGACGGGGTCGTCGTCGCAGATGAGGATGCGCGGCGTCTTGCTCATGGGGATCGCTTCCTTTCCGGATCGGGCGGCAAATCAGAGGACGGGCAGGACGGAAAGCCGGATCCTGGCCCGCGCCATCGGGACGAGCAGCGTGTCAAAGGCGCCCTCCGTCTCATGGGGCAGCCCGATGGGCGGCTGGTCGCAGCTTGCGCCGCGCAGGCCCCAGGACGGGACGGGAACGACGCGCGCGCGGAGCGCGGGACCCTCTGCGGTCTGGGTAAACTCGGGGATCACCGTTCCGTCGAGCGCGACGGCGAAACCCGTGCGCGCCAGTAGCTCTGTGCGGCCGCGCCCGTCCGTCTTCTCATCGTACGCCGGCGCGTAGACGTAGCGCAGCGGCCCGCGGGCGACGGAGACGGCCTCGTGATAGCCCGGGATGAGTTCCGTTTGCATGGGCAGGGTGAGGAGGATCTCGTCCCCGTCATGCCACTCGCGGTTGATGACGAGGAAGGCGCCCTCCTTCGCCTCGTACCGGTCGCCGCCCACGGCCGCGGCCGCGCCCTTGGCCCACGCGGGGATGCGCAGGTGCAGCGGGAAGGCGGCGGGCTGATCGGGGCTTATACAGATGCGGACGTTGCCGTCCGCAGGGTAGTCGGACTCCACCAGGATGCGGACGGAGGCGTTGTCCAGCCGGGCGCGAACGCGGCAGGGCGCGTAACCCATCGCGGCCAGGCCGCCGTCCTCGGCGCGCATCCACTGATGGCGCATGAAGCGGGGGAAAACCGCCAGCAGCGCGCTGAGCGCATCGCCGTCGGAGAGGGAGAAGAGGCTGGCGTCCGAGGAGAGGAGCGGGAAGCGCTCCGCCTCGGTGCAGGCGGCCTGGTTGGCCTGCTGCACGGACTGGACGGACTTGCCGTCCGGCGCGAACGCCGCGGCGGCCGCATTGTAGACGAGCGTTTCCCACTGGTCGGCGGCCGACTCCCCGCCGGGGCCGGCGAGCACCGCTTCCAGCGAGGCGGCGAGCTCCGCCACGGACAGCGAGGTGACGCCGCGGGACGGATGGCGTCCGGACAGGAGCGGGTCGGCGGCGATGCCGCCGCCCGCGGCGCCGTGCCCCTTGTTCAGGCGCGCCAGGCCGACTTCCGGTGCGGAAAGGTGCTTGCCGGAGCCGGTGAGCACGCCGGCCAGGGCGCTCTGACGCAGGCCCTCGCACAGGTTCGCGCCGTTTGCGGTGCGCAGCAGGGAGTGGTAATATCCGTCCTCCGCTTCCGTGGCAAGGCCGCGCAGCAGGTCGTCCGGGGACACCATGCGGCTGACGCTCATGCGGTAGGGGAAGGCGTGGAAGAGCTGCGTGTAGTTCGCGCTCTGCCGCAGCAAGGTGTCGAGGACGGGGAGGACGGCCTTCTGCCCGGTGATGTTGTAGAAATCGATGCCGGCCTGCAGGGTGTCCGCCGTGTGCAGCGCGTCCTCCTGTGACAGGGGGGAGGCGCCGAGCGCGTCGCGCAGATACTTGAAGTACCGCAGGAAGAAGAGGAGGATCTCTTTATCCCCGGTCAGCGAATACGCGGCGTCCAGCGCCCGCAGCATCCGTCCCCTCGCCGCGAAGGACTCGCCCTCGCAGCCGAAGTTGCCGTCCGGCCGCTGAGAAGAGAGCACGAGACGGCACAGCCCCAGCGCCTCGCGGCTCAGTTCCTCATCGCCCAGGGCGGCGCCGGTCAAAAGCCTGGCTTCCAGCAGGGCGGGCGCCCGCATACCGCCGGCAAGCGGGCCGCCGTACCAGCAGCTCTGCCGTCCGGCTTCCGGGAAAAGCGCGTCGCACTGGGCGAGCAGGCCGGCGCGCAGAGACAGCAGCCGGTCCCTTTCGGCGCCCGCGGCGCGGATGGAACCGACAGACAGCGGGGTAAAGCGCCCGGGAGAGAGCGGGGCGCGGGTTGCGAATGCATGCGTGGTCATGGTGATGCCTCCGTCGGATGATTGTTTTTCAAGGAAGTTCTTTCCTTAGTTTACATCCGCGGGGGCGCCTGCGTCAACCGGAAAAGACGGGCGCGCGGGCAAAAGACAAGGGTTGAAAAGCGGTGCCAAATAGGGTAAAATTGATAAAACTACCGACAGGAGCGGGTGCGCCCCTGCACCCTTTGCAGGACCGACAGAGAAAGGGAGAGAGCCGATGGCCAGGAAAGCTGCCGTTGCCGATCACAAGCTGAGGATCCTTGAGCTGAACGAAAATCTGGCCCCCTTTGAGGGCGACCTTCGCTACCGTGTCGCCCATTTTGAGGAACGCAAGCGCCAGCTGCTCGCCAAAGGGCAGTCGCTTGTCGACTTTGCCGCGGGCGCCCAGTGGTACGGCTTCCACAAGACGAAGCACGGCTGGGTCTACCGGGAATGGGCGCCGGGAGCCCAGGCGATGCACCTGGTGGGCGATTTCAACGGCTGGAACCGGGAGAGCCACCCGATGAAGCCGCTGCCCGGCGGAAACTGGGAGATCGAGATCGACGGAATCCGCACGCTGCCGCACCTCTCCCGCGTCAAGGTGGCGGTAACCAGCAGTCGCGGAACGGAAGACCGCATCCCGCTCTACGCGACGTACGTCAAACAGGACAAGACCACAAACAGCTTCAACGCGGTCATCTGGAACCCGCACCGCACCTTCCAGTGGACGGATGAGGGCTTCAAGCCGTCCCGCAACGTGCCGCCCATCATCTACGAGGCGCACGTGGGCATGGCGACGGAGGAGGAGCGCATCGGCACCTACCTGGAATTCATGCGGGACATGATCCCGCGCATCAAGAAGGACGGATACAACACCATCCAGCTGATGGCGATCATGGAGCACCCGTACTACGCCTCCTTCGGCTACCAGGTCTCCAGTTTCTTTGCAGCCTCTTCCTGGTACGGCACGCCGGACGACCTCAAGGCGCTGATCAACGAGGCGCACCGGCAGGGCCTGTCCGTCCTGCTGGACCTCGTGCACTCCCACGCCGTGCGCAACACGGCGGAGGGCATCGACGGGTTCGACGGGCGGGACGACCAGTTCTTCAAATACGGGCCGGCCGGAGATCACCCGGCCTGGGGCTCCAAGGTGTTCGACTACGGCAAGAACGGCGTCGTTCACTTCCTGCTCTCCAACCTGCGCTTCTGGATCGAGGAATACCACTTCGACGGCTTCCGCTTCGACGGCGTGACCAGCATGCTGTATCTGGACCACGGCCTGGGGCAGGCGTTTACGGACAACCGGCAGTACTTCTCCATGAATACGGACGTGGAGGCCGTGGCGTACCTGCAGCTGGCCACCACGCTCACGCATGCGCTGAAAAAGGGCGCGCTGTGCATCGCCGAGGAGATGAGCGCGATGCCCGGGATGTGCCTGCCCGTCAAGGACGGCGGCTTCGGCTTCGACTACCGGCTGAGCATGGGCCTGCCGGACTTCTTCATCAAGACCATCAAGGAGAAGCAGGACGGCCACTGGGACATCGGCAGGATGTACTGGGAGCTGATCGCCAGGCGGCCGGGCGAAAAGGTCATCGGCTATGCGGAGAGCCACGACCAGGCGCTGGTCGGGGACAAGACCATCATGTTCCGCCTGGCGGACAAGGAAATGTACGAGGGCATGAACCGCGGCTATCCGAACCTTTACGTGGAGCGCGCCATGGCCCTGCACAAGATGATCCGCCTGGTGACGATCGGGGCAGGCGGCGAGGGTTACCTCAACTTCATGGGCAACGAATTCGGCCATCCGGAGTGGATCGACTTCCCGAGGGAGGGAAACGGCTGGAGCTTCGCGCACGCCAGGCGGCTGTGGTCGCTGGCGGAGCACGGTTATCTGCGCTACGAGTTCCTCGGCAACTTCGACAAGGCGATGGTGGAGCTGGTGAAGCGCTACAAGGTGCTCTCCGGCGGCATGCCGCGCTGCCTGCGCCAGCACGAGGACGACCAGATTCTGGCCTTTGAGCGCTCGGGCTGCGTCTTCTGCTTCAACTTCCATCCGGACAGATCCCAGGAGGGCCTGTTCATCCCGGCCCCGCAGCTGGGGGATTACCGCGTCATCCTGTCGAGCGACGACAAAGCGTTCGGCGGCTACGGACGCGTGGACGAGAAGCTGGTTTACCACACTTGGGCGCACGACGACGCGATGGGGGACGGTTTCACGATTTATTTACCGGCGCGCAGCGCGGTGGTGCTGAGGCGCTCGGATGCGGAGGGTAAAATACTGTGACGATCAGGTCGGTTGGTAAGGCGGCCTGCGCGGCGCTTCTCGGCGCCGCGCTGCTGGCCGGTATGCAGTCGGCAGCGTCGGCGGAGGAAGCGACGGCGGCAGAAGCGACGGTGACAGAAGCGACTGCGGCGGAAGCCGCGCGGGAGGAAAAGGAGGCGCGGCCGCTTACGCCGCTGCCCGTCGACGATTCTCCCGGACCCGTCGCGGCGGAGGAGAATTACCGGGCGGACGGCCTGGGCTACGAGGACGAAAGCCTCTCCGTGCGCATCGAGACGATGCGCGCGTACGATACGGAGATCATGCTTGCGTACGTAAAGGTCGCGGACCCCTCCCAGATCCGCACGGCGATGGCGGCGCGGTACGGCTCCAGGAAGGAAGCCAAGCCGCGCGTCATGGCGGAGCGCGTCAACTCCGTCTTCTGCGTCAACGGGGATTTCTTCAGCTACAGGCCGACGGGCTATCTGGTGCGGCAGGGCATCCTCTACCGCGACAAGGTGGACCCGGATTACGACATCCTGATCATCGACGACAAGGGCGATTTCCACATTCTGAAGGATCCGACCGAGGAGGCCGTGAAGGCCTTCGAAGGCACGATCGTCAACACGTTCAATTTCGGCCCGGCGCTGGTGATGGACGGGGAAAAGGTCCTGCCGGTCAAGATGATGGACTCCGGCTCGGCCAAACCGACCCAGCGCATGGCCGCCTGCCAGACGGGGCCGCTCTCCTATCTGTTCGTCGCGACGGAGGGCCCCGAAAACAAGGGGTCGGTGGGCCTGACGCTGGAGCAGATGGTGGAGCTGTGCGCCTCCCTCGGCGTTGAGCAGGCCTACAACCTGGACGGCGGATCCTCCTCCGCGATGCTGCTGAACCTGGAGAAGCTGAACGCGCTGAGCACCCGGAAAATCCGCCCCATCTGCGACATCCTGTACTTTGCCACCCTGATCCCGGCGGAGGAAGACGCACTATGATTTCATCGAGAGGGCGCTACGCGCTGCGCATCATGGCGGATATGGCGGAGCACGACGGCGGCGAGCCGGTCAGCATCCGCGAGATCGCCGAGCGGCAGGACATCTCCGCCAAATATATGGAGCAAATCGTCTCCGCGCTGGTGCGCGCCGGGCTGGTGCGCAGCGTGCGCGGCGCGCAGGGCGGCTATCATTTGGCGATGCGGCCGGCCGAAATTACGGCGGGCATGATCCTGAGGGCGACGGAAGGGGATCTCGCCCCGTCCCAGTGCCTGTCCCCGGGCGGCGCAGCCTGCGAGTACGCGGGTACCTGTCCGTCGCGCAACGTCTTCCGCAGGCTGTACGGGGCCATCAACGGGGTCATCGACGGCATCACGCTGGAAGAGATGATCCGCGAGAGTGAAACGGAAAACTGAAAACGCCCTCCCGGCCGGGAGGGCGGAGCCTGCTTCGGCAGGCTTTTTTTATTGGGATTGCTGCTTTCAGGGGCTCTCCGTGGAGAATTCCTTATTTCAGACGCCGGCGGCTTCTTCCGCCGCGGCCGTCTCCGGGACGGGCGTGGGGGAGGGAGTCGGCGTGGGCGTGGGCGTGGGTTCCGCAAGAGGTTCGGACTCGATATCAGGGGTGTCCGGCTGCTGCGGTTCGGGCGGCTCCGGGGTGCCGGACGCAGGCGCCTGCAAGGGTTCAGCCGGTGTGCCATCTTCCGGTTCCGGCGCTTCGTCCGCGTCATCCTGCGTGGAATCGTCTTCCGGCTCCTCTGCTGCAGGGGCGTCCGGTTCGTCTTCTGGTTCATCTGCCTCCGGTTCAGGCTCCTCGTCGGGCACGAAATCGTGCGGGATCAGATCCTCGGAGTGCGCCTCGTCCGGATCCTCCGTGGCCGCCGGCGCCTCGTAGGGAGTGGCTTCGGGCGGCATCGGCGTGGGATCCAGCACCGCGACCGTGTCGATGCTCGAAGTGATTTCCGGCAGGACGGGCGTGGGTTCGGCGGTAGCCAGGCTGCCGTCCTGCAGCATGCAGTCGCCAATGACCGCGTGCCCGATGCTGACGCTGTCGGCGACCAGCAGGGAGCGGCCGGGTTCGCTGTCGCTCAGGCGGCTGTTCCCGCCGGTCAGCTGTCCGGACAGGCCGACTGTGGAGGAACCGCCCGCGTCCATGAGCAGCAGCGCGTTTCCACCGTATTCGTCGCCTTCCCCGCCGGAGACCCTTCCGCTGATGCCGATGCAGGAGTTGCCGCCCAGGGAGACGATCTGTACGCCATCCCCGCCGACAGGACCCTCGCCGCCGGCGGCCGTGCCGGTGACGGAGACATAGGCGTTTTCACGGAGACCGTAAAGGTTGAGCGCGTTTCCGCCGATGCGCTGGCCGGATCCGCCGCGGATATCGCCGTCGAGTAGGAGGACGCCGTCTTTCTCCAGCGGGGAGACGATCACCCCGCTGCCGCCGACGACGCCGTCCCCGCCCCGGATCGTTCCTTCCAGGCCGGCGTAAAGCTCGCCGCCGATCTGGGAGATGGTGACGCCGGAAGCGCCGCTGCCGCCCTGTATGGTGCAGCCGGGTTCCACGATGAGGACGCCGCTGCCGTTGAAGGAAAGCCCCTCGCGGTTGACCGTGCCGGAGATCTCGACGCCGTCGGAAAGGGTCAGATCGCATTCGCCCTCGGTGATCAGGGAGTCCCGGAGCGTCAGGTTGCGCAGCGTGACACTCACGTCGCGCAGCCGGAGGCCGACGATGGTGGCGTTGTGCCGCCCGGCGGAGGCGAGGGTAATCTCGGCCCCGCTGAACAGGGGCGCGCCGCCCATGTCGATGGTACCCTGCAGCAGCACGGTGTCGCCGTCCTCCGCCAGGGCCGCAAGATCGCGCAGCTCCTGCGCCGTATGGGCAGGGCCGAGCGACTGTGCGCAGCCGGGGAGGGAGAACAGCGACAGACAGAAACACAGCAGCGCTGTGCCAAAGCGTTTCATGAAAGGCTCCTTTCGGATAGAAAAGGAAATATTGCGGGAAGTATATCACAGAATGCAAAAATATGCAAATGGAGGCATCTTTTCACAAAAAATCAGGGGAAGCGCTCCCGCTACTTGACAGGAAAAAGGTTGAATATTACAATAAATGCAGTCATTGTGGAAACATGTGCGGCTCTGCCGCTGCGATGGAAGAAGCGGGGGGAACCCCGTCTGATACATGAAGTAAATAACCATCATTTCTGCCGGCCCGGTGTGGTTTAGGGGCGGCAGTATGGTCTTTATTTTGCGGCGGCTTTGTCACACTTCAGTTTCCTCATGCATGAATTGAAATGAGAGAAATGAAAAGAAAGGAGTGTGACAGGGTTGCCGATTGTTTTTGCCGTACTCGCCATCCTTGCCGCGCTGGTTGTCGGCGCAGCGGCGGGGTTTTTATACCGGAAAAGCGTGACGGAACGGAAGATCGGACGCACGGAGGAATACGCCCGCAACCTCCTCGATGACGCGCAGCGGCGCGCCGAAGAGAAGAAGAAGGAGAGCATCCTCGAAGCGAAGGAAGAGGTCATCCGCCTCAAGAACGAGCTGGACCGCGAAGTGCGGGACCGCAGGGCGGAAGTCCAGCGCAGCGAGCGCCGCGTTACGCAGCGCGAAGAACAGCTGGACAAGAAAGCTGATTCACTGGACAGCAGGGAAAGCACGCTGGAGCACAAGCAGCAGGAGCTGGAGCGGCTGACGCAGGAGGCGGCTGAGAACGCCGCCCGCCAGAAGGCCGCGGCCGAGCTGGCTGAGAAAGCGGCGGCCGAGGCGGACGTCAAGCTGACGGCTGAGCTGGAGAAGGTCGCCCAGATGACGCAGTATGAGGCGCGCGACATGATCGTGGAGCGCATCCAGAAGGAAGCGTATCACGATGCGGCCGTCAAGGTGCGTGAAATCGAGCAGACCGCCAAGGAAGAGGCGGACAAGAAGGCCCGCAACATCGTGGCGCTGGCCATTCAGCGCTGCGCTTCGGATCACGTGGCGGAGACCACCGTTTCCGTCGTCTCGCTGCCCAGCGAGGACATGAAGGGCCGCATCATCGGCAGGGAAGGCCGCAACATCCGCACGCTGGAGACGGCGACGGGCGTCGACCTCATCATCGACGATACGCCGGAGGCGGTCGTGGTTTCCGCGTTTGATCCGGTCCGCCGCGAGGTGGCGAGGGTCGCGCTGGAGAAGCTGATCGCGGACGGACGCATCCATCCCGCGCGCATCGAAGAGATGGTGGAGAAGGCGCGCCGCGACGTGGACAACCAGATCCGCGAAGCGGGCGAGCAGGCCATCTTCGAGACCAACATGAACGGCATCCATCCGGAGCTGGTCAAGCTGCTGGGAAGGATGCGCTACCGCACGAGCTACGGGCAGAACGTGCTCAAGCACTCGATCGAGGTGTGCCACCTGGCGGGCCTGATGGCCGCGGAACTGGGCGCGAACGTCCAGCTGGCCAAGCGCGCCGGACTGCTCCACGACATCGGCAAGGCCGTGGATCACGAGCAGGAAGGCACGCACGTGGAGCTGGGCGTGGAGCTCGCCAGGCGCTACCATGAGTCTCCGGAGGTCATCCACTGCATCGCGGCGCACCACAACGACGTGGAGCCGCAGACGGTGGAGGCGGTGCTGGTCCAGGCCGCGGACGCCATCAGCGCCGCCCGGCCGGGTGCTCGCCGCGAGTCCATCGAGAACTACATCCGCCGGCTGGAAAAGCTGGAGGAGATCGCCGGAAGCTTCCAGGGCGTGGAGAAGAGCTTCGCCATCCAGTCGGGCCGCGAGGTCCGCATCATGGTCAAGCCCGAGGACATCACCGACGAGGGTACGATCGTGCTGGCGCGCGAGGTCGCCAAGCGCATCGAGGCCGAGATGGAGTATCCGGGCCAGATCAAGGTCAACGTCATCCGCGAAACCCGGGCGACGGAGTTCGCCAAATAAGCTTTCAGAAGGCGGTGCGGCCAAGGCCGTGCCGCCCTTTTCGTTTTGGCCCTTGCACAAACGGGTGTTATGCGTTACAATGCCCAAAACCGCAACAGGCAGAGTAGCTTCAGGCGCGTCAAGTGCTCATGGACGGGGAGTTGCCATGAGACGAAGCCGGGGGAACCGGCGCGGTGCCTGCGGCGCATCCCGCTGCTTAGGACTGCCTCTGCGGGAAAAAAGAAGGAGGCGGTCTTTTTGAATTCCCGGACAAATCCGGACTGCAGGCTGTATGAGACCCCGCTTGGCCGCGCATACTGGCGGGAAGCGGCGGGAGAGGTGCGCAAAACCCGCATGCTCGTCTTCGCAGCGCTGATGATCGCGCTGCGCGTGGCGACCAAGCCGCTCAACATCCCGGTGGGCGCCAATCTGCGCCTCAGCGTCAATTTCTTCGTCAACGCCTACGGCGCGATGGTGATGGGGCCGGTGCTCTCCCTGATGGCGGCGGCCGTTTCGGACTTTCTCGGGTGGCTGCTCGTGCCGTCCGGCCCGTATTTCGTGCCCTTCATCCTGACGGAGATGGCCAGTTCGCTGCTCTTCGCCCTGTGCCTGTACCGCGCGCGGATCACGGTGCGCCGGGTGGTACTCTCGCGCTTCCTGGTGGATTTTCTCGTCAATATCGTGCTCAGCACGCCGATCACGCTGCTCTATTACCGCATGATGCTGGGGAAGAGCTACATGATCTTCAACCTGCCGCGCTTTGTCAAAAACATCGCGCTGTTCCCGCTGGAATCCGTGCTGCTCGTGTTCTTCCTGCGCTTCGCCATCCCGCCGACGCGCAAGCAGGGCTTTAATGTACCGCCGACGGACGGCCTGCGCTTCACGAAGCGCGACATCCTGCAGGTAGCCGCGCTGATGCTGCTGGGCGCGGCGTCGGTCATACTCTTCCTGGTCAAGAAGTAAATCCATAAAAGGACGCCTCCCTGCGCTTCCGTACGGAAGTGAGCAGGGAGGCGTTTTTTTGTCCGATCGTCAGGAAATGAGGGAGAGGTGGCGCAGAGCCTTTTCGATGCCGTCTTCCCAGAGGCCTGCGGTGACGTAGTCCGCCGCGGGGTGGGAGAGGGGGTTGCCGTCGCCCATGGCGACGCCGACGCCGGCGTACTCCAGCATGGGGACGTCGTTCGCGCCGTCCCCGAAAGCGACGGTATCTTCGGGCGAGGCCCCAAGCAGGCGGCAGACGTCTTCGATGCCCGTCGCCTTGGTGAAGCCCTTCGGCACGAATTCGATCACCATGTCGGTGTGCCGGATGGCGTCAAAGCGCTCCCCGATCTTCCGGAGGCCCTCGTCGATGTCGACGGCGTGGCGCAGGTCACAGGAGAACTTGGTGATGACGGGCAGCTCGCCGCCGGTCATCGGCAGCAGGTCTGCGCCCATGTCCTCCTCGATGTGGCGGATGTAGGCGTCGTCGCCGAAGTCCTCCTTGTCGATGTAGAGGTGGTCGCGCCCCTCCAGAATCGAACAGAAGCGGTGGCGCTTGAGCAGGGAGACGATTTCGCGCGTCTCTTCCGGCGGGATTTCGTAATAGGAGCACACGCGGTTGCGGCTGATCCGGGGATGGCAGACGCTTTCCCCGGGGCCGGGCAGCTCGATCATCGTACCGTCCCCGCTGACGATGCCGTCGAAACCGATGTCAAAGAGATGGGGTGCGCGGATGTAGCCGCGGCTGCGGCCGCTGTTGATAAAGGCGAGGTGGCCGTTTGCACGGGCCCTGCGGATGGCGTTTACCGTGCTTTTCGGTATGCGGGAACGGTTGTCCCAGAGGGTGCCGTCGATGTCGAAGAAGAGCAGCTTTTTCATGAAGGAACCTCAGTCGGTGACAGAAATATCCAGCCCGAATTCGCTGGGCAGAAAGCGCGGACACACGCTCTCGGAGGTGCAGATGACGGAGGCGGCGAGCCGGGAGCCGATTTCGCAGGCCTCGGCGAGCGTCTTGCCGTAGGTGAGGCCGATGGAGACGCCGGCGATGAAGGCGTCGCCCGCGCCCGTCGTATCCTTGACGTCGACCTTGCGCGCGGCGCAGATGCCGCTCTCCCCGTGATTGCCGGCGTAAACGGCGCCGCTGGCTCCCATCGTGACGACCATCTGCGGGATCTTCGCCAGGCGGATGCGTTCGGACAGCACCCGGACCATCTGCTCCGGCGTCAGCCCTTCATAGTCCTCGGAGAAGAGGATGCCGGCCTCCTGCAGGTTGCAGACAAAGCAGGCGCAGCGCATCAGCAGATCGCGCCGCTCCACCGCGATGTTCATGTTGGAGACGGCGGCGTAGACCGCCTTGCCGTATTTTTCCGCGTAGCTGAAGACGCGTTTCAGGATGTCCTTGTCCATGTCGATCTCCACGACCACGCTGTCCGCGGCGGCGAAGATCTCGTCCCCCTGCTCGTCCAGGATGTCGCCGACGGGCGTGAGGTCCGGCCGTTTGGAGATGGAAGCGACGACATCGCCGTCGTTGTCGAAGACGGCCAGCCAGGTGCCCATGCCGTCCGGGACGCGGCGGATGTAGTTCGTGTTGACCTTGTGGTTTTTCAGCTTGCGGATTACATCGTCGCCCACGCCGTTGTCGTCGACGAGGCTGACGAAGGTGGGGCGGAGCTCCACGTTGGCGATATCTTCCGCAATGTTGCGGCTGACGCCGCCGTAAACCTGCTCGACGCGGCCGACGTTCCGGCCGGCCGGAATGTACGCGTCTGTCGGATAGCCCTTGATGTCCACAAAAACGGAACCCAGGACGACGATACCCATAGCGTTCCCCTCTTTCCCGCAGTTTTAAACAGTATAACAGCATCCCGCGGCCCGTGCAAATCAAATTGTATGCAGCTGTGCGCGCAGTTTTGCACAAAAGGGTTGCCGGGAGCGCGGAGAAACGATAAAATAACATGTGATAGTAAAAAACGGAGGGGTAGAGGATGGACGGCCTGTTTGGTGTGCTGGAAGTGGTTTTGCCCGTCGTGTCGGTGGTGCTGATCGGGCTTTGGATCCGCAGGAAGGGCATCGTCTCGGACGGCGGTATGGAGGAGATCAAGGGGCTGCTGGTCAACATCTGCCTGCCCGCGGTCCTCTTCGGAACCTTCTGGGCGATGGAATTCACCTGGAGGGAAGCGGCGCTGTTCTTCGCCATGGCGGGCGTGACGCTGCTGGCCTTCGCGCTGGGATTCGCGGCCAGCCGGCTGCTGCGCGTGCGGCAGCGCATAGCGCCATGGCTGTGCACGACCATCGAAGGCGGCAGTATCGGTTACGCGCTGTTCATCCTGCTGTGCGGGAAGGAAAACCTCTACCATCTCGCACTGCTGGACGCGGGCAACGCGCTGATCCAGTGGACGATCGTGATGTCGATGCTTCAGCTTTCGTCCGGCGGCAGGAAGACTCTGCGGGGGACGGCGCGCAGCCTCCTGACGCCGATCAACTGCGCTATCGCGGCGGGACTCGTCTGCTCCGTCACCGGCCTCGGGCGCGCGGCATCGGCTACGGCCCCCGGTCGGGTGTTGGAAGCAGTCCTCGACTTCGTGGGCACGCCGGTCGCGGCGCTCATCCTGATGACGGTGGGATACGGGCTGTCCGTGAGAGGCGTGGAGTGGAAGGCGACGGGCAGGATGATGGCCGCGCGCGCGTTTATTTTCGCGGTGTGCGGCACCGCGGTGTACGCGCTTGCAGCGTCGCTGTTTCCGGATAAGCCGCTCTACCGTACCGCCTGCCTCGTCTTCTTCATCCTGCCGCCGACGTTCGCCTATCCCGTCTATGTAAAGGACAGGGAAGAAAGTGCTTTTCTGTCCGGCTACCTCGCCGCCTACACGCTGCTGACCCTCACGGCGTTCGCTGTCGTCGCGGCGCTTATCCGATAAAAAAATCCTCCGCCGGCCGGCGGAGGAGAGAAGTATAAGGACAGCGGCTCAGACGACGAGCCGGACGGGAAGGCCGTTCAGGAACGCAGTGACGTTCTCGAAGGCCATGGCCGCGCGCCGCTCGATGGACTCGCGGGTGTTGAACCCGATGTGCGGCGTACAGACGAGATTCGGGGCCCCTATGAGGGGATGATCCGCCGGAAGCGGCGGGTCTTTTTCATACACGTCGATACCGGCGCGGATCCGGCCTTCCTTTAAAGCTTCGGAAAGCGCGGCGCTGTCGACGACGGGCCCCCGGGCGGTGTTGACGAGCACGGCGCCGGGGCGCATCAGCGCGAGTTCCTCCCGGCCGAGGAGGCCGCGGGTTTCCTCTGTAAGCGGCGTGTGCAGGCTGACGATGTCGGAAGAAGAGAGCAGCTCCGGCAGGGAGACGTAACGGATGCCGAGCGCCTCGGCTTCCGGCCGCGCGCGGCGGCTGTAGCCGAGCAGGCGGCAGCGGAAGGCGGAGAAGAGCTGCGCGGTGCGCTGGCCGATGGCGCCGGTGCCGATGATGCCGACGGTTTTGCCGGCCAGCTCCGATCCCTGCAGTCCGGCGGACGAGCCGCCGCCCTGTACGGCGCGGTGGCAGTCGGGGAAACGGCGCAGACAGGCGAGCGCCAGGCCGACGGCCAGTTCCGCTACGGCGTCGTCGCAGTAGCCGGCGGTGTTGGCGATGCGGGCGCCGAGCGCGCGGCAGGCCGACACGTCCACGTGGTCATAGCCGACGAACGCGACCGAGACGAACTGCAGCTGCGGGCAGGCGCGGATGGCCGCACCGGGGAGCGGGTGGTTGGCGATGATAAGGATGTCCGCGCCGGCGCAGCGCCGGACCAGTTCCGCCTCCGTTTCGGCGGGTGCGTCGTACGCGGTGAAGCTGTGCCCCTGCCCCTCAAGCGGGGCGGCGAGGCCCCGCAGCGTTTCCGCCGGGATGCCCAGGGGCTCGGTCAGGACGATTTTCATGCCGGTACCTCCTTGCAGGACAAATTCAGGAGCGGCTCCCCGCAAGGGAGGCGCGTTCCACGGGGAAGTTGAAATACGTATCGGGATAGGGCTCCTGGCGGAGGGTGAAGTGCCACCATTCGGAGGCGAGCGGACGGAAGCCTGCGTCCGTCATCACGCTTTGGAGCAGCATGCGCAGATCGTACTGGTCGACGGAGACGCCGTCGCGGCAGCCCGGGTGGGAGCGCTCGCCAAACCAGTCGAAGGGGCTGCCCATGTCCGCGTCGTGTCCTTTGTTCATGTCGAAGAGCGTGACGTCCAGCGTGCTGCCCCGGCTGTGCCCGGAGCGTTTGGCGATGAAATCCAGCTCGAACAGGCGGGACTTGTCCACGTCGGGATAGAAAAAAGGCTTCATGCGCGTGTCTTCCGGATCGCTGACCCAGCGGACGAAGTGGTCTACGGCGGCCTGGGGCCGGTAGGCGTCGAACACCTTGAGGAGCCATCCCTGCTCCTTCAGCCGGCGGCAGACCGGGACGAGCGCCGCGGCGGCCTCCCGCGTCAGCAGCGCGACGGGCTCTTTGTAGCCGTCTATGCGCCCGCCGATGAAGTTGTACGTCGAAAAATAGCGGATCTCCTGCAGGATGTCGGGGCATACGTCCGAGAGCATCACGAAACCGGAAGCGTCGTACGGGTTGACGGCCATCTTGTTCCTCCAATCCAAAAAAGGGACGCAAACCATGCGTCCCCATCATACAGCAATTATACGATTTCGTCCAGTGCGGGAATGGCCTGGGCATAGACGGCGAAGCCGTCCTTCAGCTTCTTGTAGGTCACGTATTCGTCCGGCTGGTGTCCCTTGCCGCGGGAAGGGCCGAATTCACTGACGCTGTTTCGAAGGCCAGGGCCGTATCCGACTGCGTTGCGCAGATGACGCGCATAGGTTCCGCCGCCCATGGTGAAGGGGGGAAGATCCGTGCCCAGAACGCGGTTGGCGATCTCCGCCAGCCGGCGGACGGCGGGGCTGTCCTTGTCCACATAGCTGGGCGCGCTGTCCCTGAAGCGGATATCCGTGAAACCGGCGCCCGTGAGCGTGGAGCGGATTGCGGCCTTCATGGCGTCCCTGTCTGCGGTAACCGGATAGCGGATGTTGATGTCCTGCTCGGCTTTGCCGCCGTCAAAGAGCACCATGCCGCCTACGTGGGTAAGCTTACCGCTAACGTCGTCTTCCAGCGGCACGCCCAGGCCGGCGCCGTAATAATCGGCAAACAGGGAACAGGAGGACTCCGCAAACCGGCGGGCCTTGTCGTCCAGTCCGGGGAGTTTGAGAAGCGCGCGGCACAGTTCGACCTGCGCGCTGCGGGAACCCTCCGGGAAAGCGGCGTGCGCCGCGATGCCGTGCGCGGTGATGTGGCAGCCCTCCGGCGAGCCGGAGACCTCCACAGACTCAAGGCCGGACAGCAGCGCTGCGGTTTCGGCAAAGGGGAGCGCCAAGACGGCTTCGGCAAGGGCGGGTACGGCGTTGCTGGCTACACCGGACGTGAAGGAACGCAGCCAGCTACCGGTCAGGTCAAACTCCGCGCGGATGCCGAGAATGCCCTTCTCGCCGTAGCAGACAGGGAAGGAGGCGTCGGGCGTAAAAGAGAAGGCGGGCATGGGCATATGCTGGACATAGTAATCGATGTCCTTCATGCCGGCTTCCTCGTTGACGCCGAAGAACATGCGGATGCTGTGACGCGGACGGTAGCCGCTCTCCTTCAGATACAGCAGCGCATACAGGGCGGAGAGGGCAGGCCCCTTATCGTCGCTGGAGCCCCTGGCGATCATCTTGTCTTCCGTGAGGACGGGCTCATAGGGGTCGCCCGTCCATCCGGTTCCCTCCGGTACCACGTCCAGATGGGCGAAGATGCCGATTTCCTCCGACGTCTCCCCTTTCCAGAGGAGCGTGGCGCAGTAGCCTTCGTGGTTTCGCGTTTCAAAGCCCATGCGCTCCCCGATGCGCAGGATGGCATCCAGCGCGCGGGCGCACGGCTCGCCAAAGGGGCAGGCCGGATTGCCGGTTTCCTTTGTTACGCTGGGGATGCGCACCAGCGTGATGAGATCGTCCATGAAGGCTTTCCAGTTTTTGTCCAGCCAGGTTGCTTGATCCATGGTTATTCTCCTTTCAGGCCGGGGTGGAGGCGCACAAGTGGCAGGCGGCTGTATGCCCGCTGCCCAGGTCGGTCATGATCGGGATCTTCTCGCGGCAGACGGGCTGCGCGTGCGGACAGCGGGTATGGAAGGGACAGCCGGCCGGGGGATCATAGGGGCTGGGGACTTCGCCGCGGAGAATGATTTTCCCCGTTTTGACATCCGTATCCGGTACGGGGATCGAAGAGAGCAGCGCCTGTGTATAGGGATGGGCCGGATGGTCATAAAGCGTGTGCTTGTCCGCCACCTCCACGATATGCCCCAGATACATGACGGCCACGCGGTCGCACAGAAAGCGTACGACGGAAAGGTCGTGGGAGATGAACAGATAGGTGAGGTCCATCTCCCGCTGAATCTTCTTCATGAGGTTCAGCACCTGCGCGCGGACGGACGCGTCCAGCGCGGAGACCGGCTCGTCACAGAAAATGAAGCGGGGCTGGAGGACGAGAGCGCGCGCGATGACGATGCGCTGGCGCTGTCCGCCGGAGAACTCGTGCGGATACTTGTACATGAACTCGTCGCGAAGACCGACGAGGTGCATGATCTCCCGGACCTTTGCCATCTTCTCCTCCTCGCTTTCCCGGGAGAAGACGTCCAGAGGCGCGCGGATGAGTTCACGCACGGTCATGCGCGGGTTGAGCGAGGCGTAGGGGTCCTGAAAGATGATCTGGATTTCCCGGCGCTTTTTGCGCATTTCTTCAGCGGAGAGCGTAGCCAGATCCACACCGTCATAGAAAACCTGGCCCGCCGTGGGCTCCAGAAGGCGGATGATCGTCCGCCCGAGGGTGGATTTTCCGCAGCCGGATTCGCCGACGATGCCGAAGGTTTCGCCCCGGACAATGTCGAAGGAGACGTCGTCGACGGCCTTGACCGAACTGCCCCGGCGCTTCCCGGCGAAATACTTTTTGAGGTTGCGGACGAAAATCAGGGGTTCCTGCTGCATGTTCAGGCCTCCTCTTGCCGGGCAGGTTCGTACTTCCAGCAGCGCACCTGCCGCGTTCCATCGGTAAACATGGGCGGCCGCTCCTCAAAGCAGCGCGGCTGTGCTTCCTTGCAGCGGGTGCAGAAACGGCAGCCCTTCGGCATGGTCTGCAGGGTGGGAACGGTGCCTTCGATGGTGTAGAGTTCATCCACATCCTTGTCCTTGCGCGGAATTGCAGCCAGAAGGCCGCGGGTGTACGGGTGTTTGGGATCTTTGAATATGTCATGCGCCGTGCCGAGTTCCATCACCATACCCGCATACATGACCATAATCCGGTCGGACATTTCCGCAACGACGCCCATGTCGTGCGTAATGAGCAGGATGGCGGTGTTGCTCTGGCGCTTTAATTCCTTCATCAGTTCCAGAATCTGCGCCTGGATGGTGACGTCCAGCGCAGTAGTGGGTTCGTCTGCGATCATGACCGAGGGATTCCGGGCGAGGGCGATGGCGATCATCACGCGCTGCCGCATGCCCCCGGACAGCTGGTGCGGGTACTCTTTCATCCGCTTTTCTGGGGAAGGGATTTCAACCCGGCGCAGCAGCTCCAATGCCGCCTGCCAGGCCTCGCCCTCGGAGAGGGAAGTGTGCAGCCGACACGCCTCCGCAATCTGCCGGCCGACGGTCAAAACGGGGTTCAGGCTCGTCATGGAGTCCTGGAAGATCATCGAGATTTCCTGGCCGCGGTATGCGCTCATGGCGCGGTTGTCCAGGGGGACCAGGTCCGTCCCCTTGTAGAGGACCTGCCCCTGCTCGATGCGCGAGGTCTTCTCGGGCAGCAGATGGAGGATGGACATGGAGGTGACGCTCTTTCCGCAGCCGGACTCCCCGACGATGCCCAGCGTTTCACCCGCGTCCACGGAAAAGCTGACGTCCTCCACCGCGGGCACCCATTTTTTATCGATCTTGAAGCTGACACGCAGGCCACGGACTTCCAGTACAGCCATGCTGATCCTCCTGTCGGAAGCGGGGACTGCCGACGGACGGCAGCCCCCGGTTAAAGGTTTACTCGGTTACGCTCCAGTTCCATACGTCGCGGTTGAGCTGCGTGTAGTCCTGCACATCCGTGATGCCGGTAACGCGGTTGTTGTAGGCATACAGGATGTTGTTGAAGTAGGTGAAGCAGAAGGGAACCTGCTCGCGGAGCACCTTCTGGTACTCGTCGTAGCAGGCCTTGCGGTCCTCAAAGGTGAAGGCGTGCTGGCCCTTGGCGCCCGTGTTGAAGACCGTCCAGTCGGACAGCTGGGAGAAGTTGTTCAGGTGATCCGGGTTGAAGTTGATGACGCACTCGGACGGATCCGGGGAACCGGAAGAACCGATGAAGCCCAGGTCGTAATCGCCGGCGCGGACGCGGTTGAGGTGCGTGGCGAAGTCGGCGGATTCGATGGTCGTCTTAATGCCGACATCCGCCAGGTTCTGCTGGATGATGACGGCGGACTGCTCACGGGGCGCGTTGCCCGTAGGCACGGACATGACGAGGACGTGGCTTCCGTCCCAGCCGGCCTCGGCCAGCAGGGCCTTGGCGCCTTCCGGATCATAGGGCTCTTCGATTTCGGGATTGTAGTACGCGCTCATCGGGGAGATGGGGCCGTAAGCGGCGACCGCTTCGCCCTGGAAGAGGCCCTGCACGAACAGGTCGCGGTTGATCGCCTTGTTGATGGCCTGACGGACCTTGGGAGGCAGGTAGTCGCGGGAGGTGTTGATGGCCATATACTGGTAGCCGACGGATTCTGCGGAAATGCAGGTCAGGTTGGGCTGCGCCTTGGCCATATCCCAGTCGGAGAGCTGCAGGGACGCGACGTTGCCCGCCAGGCAGTCGATTTCACCGTTCATGAGACCAGCCAGCAGGTTGGCGGTCGGCACGACGCGCACGACGAAGCGGTCCCAGTCGGGGGTCTTCAGGAAGTAATCCTTGTTTGCGGTGAACTCGATGCGCTCGCCGCTGATTTCGCTGGAGTAGACCGCAGGGCCGGAGCCGACGGGAGCCTTCCAGTAGTCCGCTTCGCGGATCTTGTCGTAGGGGATGTCGCCCAGCAGGTGCTTGGGCAGGATGTAGATGTCGCGGAACTTGGTGAAGAGCAGGAAGTCGAGGTTCGTGGACTCCTTCAGGGTGAACTGGACGGTATGCTCGTCCAGCGCGGTGACCTGGAGGCTGTCGTCACTCTCGCCGAAACCCGCAAACTCGTTGCACTGGTTGGTACGGGCGGTCGCGGCGCTGGGCGCGGCGTACAGCTTGCAGGTGAAGACGACGTCGTCTGCGGTGAGCGGAACGCCGTCATGCCACTTGGCATTCTCGTTGAGGTGCACCGTAAGGACGGTGGAGTCCTCGTTGACGTCGATGCCCGTGGCCAGACGCCAGGTATAGGTGCTGTCCGCCTTGAGGTAGACCAGCTTGTCGAACAGCAGGTCCATCACCAGGTCGGAATAGGAGCTGGTGGTGTCAAAGGGCATCAGCGTGTCCCATGCGGAGACCATGGCCATGGTGATGGTCTTTTCGGCGAACGCGGCTGGGACCATCAGGCACAGCAGAGCGGCCAGGGCGAGGACGAGGAGTCGTTTGATGTTCATAGTTTTCCCTCCTTTTTATTCTCAAATACCGGATGTCAGATGCTCATCCGGGTATCCAAGGCGTCGCGGATGCCGTCTCCCAGAAAGTTGATGGAGAGCACCGTCAAAATGAGGATGATGCCCGCCGGAAGCCAGAGCCATGGCTTGAAAGAGAGGACGGCGATGGACTGTGCGTAATAGAGGATGTTCCCCCAGGAGGCGACGGGCGGCTGAACGCCGAGCCCCAGAAAACTGAGGGAGGATTCCGTGATGATCGCCTGCGCAGTGCGGAAGGTAAAGGCGACGATGATGGGCGCGAAGGAGTTGGGAAGGATGTAGCGCGCGAGTATGGTGCCGTTGCGGGTGCCGACGGCCTTCGCGGATTCCACATAGTCTTTTTCCCTTACGGAAAGAGTGCTGGCGTAAATCAGCCGGGCAAACTCCGGCCAGCCCAGCACGCCGATGACAACCGTGATGGTGACAACGGACTGCCCCAGTACGGAAGCCAGCACGAGAATCAGGATCATGGACGGAAAGGACATGAAAATGTCCGCCAGCCGCATGATGAGGATCTCTGCGGGGCCGCGGAAGTAACCGGCGATCAGGCCGAGCGGCACGCCGACAGCGAGGCCGATCAGCGCGGAGCAGATGCCCACCGTGAGCGAAATACGGCCGCCGTACACAAGGCGCGCAAAGAGATCGCGCCCGACGTCGTCCGTGCCCAGCAGGTGTTTTGCGCTGGGCGCCGCACCGAAGGCCATGACGTCCAGACTGTAGGGATCCAGATGCAGGATGCGGGGCAGGAAGATGACACAGAGAATCTCCAGCGCAAGCACGGTAAGGCCGAGAACCGCCAGCTTGTGGTGGAAAAAACGTTTGAGGACGTCTCTCAGATAGGAACTCTTTTGCAGCTTTTTGTTTTCCATTTCCGGCACCTCCCGTCAGCTGTAGCGGATCCGCGGGTCCAGCAGCCCGTAGAGAATGTCGATGACGATATTCCCGATGAGGACCGCAGCGGCAATGCAGACGGTGATGCCCATGATCATGGGATAGTCTCTGGAGTTGATGGAAAGCACCATGAGGCTGCCGAGACCGGGCCAGGCGAAGAGCTGTTCGGTGACGACGGCGCCGCCGACCAGGAAGGGGATCATGTTGCCGACGCACGTGACGACGGGCGCCAGCGCGTTGCGCAGCGCGTGGCGCAGCAGCACCGTGCGCTCCACGCAGCCCTTGGAACGGGCCGTGCGGATGTAGTCGTCCTGCAGCACTTCCAGCATGCTGGCGCGCATCTGCCGGATGAAGCTGCCCACCTGCTGGATGGACAGGACGATGACCGGCAGGATCATGTGCTGGACGAGCATGCCGAAGGTCCGCACGCCGGAACTGTCGTACATACCGCTGGAGGGCAGCAGCTTCAGCCGGACGGAAAGCACGTAGATGAGCACGAGGCCGGCAAAAAAGTTGGGCGTTGCGGCCCCGATGAAGGAGAGGCCCGAGGAGATGTAGTCCCATCCGGAATACGGCTTGTACGCCGACATGATGCCCAGCGGAATGGCGATGAGCAGCGAGAGGATGAGCGAGGAGAAGGTGATCAGCAGCGTAGGACCGATCCGCTCCGATATATCCGCCCACACGGCGTGACCCGTCCGGTAGGATATGCCGAGGTTTCCCTGAAACAGCTGGGAGAGCCAGCGCAGATACTGGATGTAGAAAGGCTGGTCCAGGCCGAGCCGTGCCTCCATCTGCTCCATGGCCTCTGCGGTGGCGTTTGAGTCCATGAACATCATTTCAAGCGGAGAACCGGGCGCCAGCGACGCCAGAAGGTACACCAGCAGCGTGATCCCTAAAAAGGTAGGGATGGCGATGAGCAGGCGCTTTTGAATATGCTTTCGCAAGTGCAGCCCTCCTTTACAGGGGTTGAAAGGACGTTCAGCCCCTCGCGGCCTGGACGGCGGCGCGGACCAGGGAGAGGTCCTGCTCGGTGGCGAGGGTGCAGTCTGCGCCGAGGATGAGACCGCGGCGGCCCCAGGTGCGGATGACGTCCTGCACGGCGGCGCGAACAGCCTCGGCGTCTCCGTCCACCAGGACGCCGTGGCGGTTGGGCAGGCCGCCCATAACCGCTTTGCCGGGGAAGAGACGGCGTCCCTCCTCAAGGCTCATCGGCGCCTCGTAGACGCCCCAGTTGACGACGTCGCAGAAGTCCGCGTAGGACCGGTAGCGCTGCATGTTCAGCCCGTCCTTGCAGATGTGCAGGACGCAGGCGCCGCCTGCCTCGCGGACGGCGGTCATGATCTGCTTGTCCAGCGGTTCGATCCACTCGGCGAATTCCTCGTCTGTGAAGTAGCGGTTTTCTCCGCCGAGGGCGGCGTAGTAAACGCCGTCCAGACCGGCTTCAATATAGCCGCGGGCCAGCTCGCTCATGCCGTCTGCGATGCGGTGCAGGGCGGAGAGCATCTTCTGCGGGTTCTCGCGCAGGAGGCGGACCTGGAGTGCACGCGCGTCGTCGTAGGCGATCCCCATCTTCTCGATGGGATGCAGCGCAGAGGCGACGATGCCGTGCAGCGTGCCCAGCGTGAAGGCGTCCTTTTCGCAGCCGTCCAGGATTCGGCGTGTGAAATCCAACTGGCGGGCCATCCACGCATCGCGCACGCCGAAGGCGGGGAGGAGGGAAGCATAGCGCTCCGCCGTATCCATCCGGCCGTAATTGGGCACGAGGTTCTCGTTCATGATCTTGAGGATATCGGTGTCCGTCTCCCGGAAGAAATCGAGATGGGCGCGGACGCCGGCCTCTCCGCTGTTGCATTCGGCGGGGAAGTGGAGCGAGAAACAGGAAGGAACGGCATCCGGCTCTTCGCAGCGGATGGCGGCCCATACGCGTTCTTTCTTGGTCATGTGTCCTCCTTCGGGCAGGACGCCCAAACTAATATGATCAGTAGTATGATTTAAGTATAATAAAAGAAGACGGCGCTGTCAACGCCGTCATATAAAATATGAAAAAACTGTGATTTTAACCAAAAGACGCCTTATAACCGGTTGACCGTCAGGATTTCGTTCTTCACCGCGAGGACGTCCTTCCTCAGCATCTGCTCCGCCGTCTGGTAGTCCCCTTCCTGTATGGCGTTTGCGATGGCGAGATGATAGGTGCCGTCCGACTCCCGCGAGGCAGCCCACGCGGAGCGGAAGTATTGGCCGATGAAGAGCACGGAATGCCGCAGCGTGTTGCGGAGGATCGAGTACGTATAGCGGTTGCCGGAGCAGCCGCACAGCTCCAGATGGAAGGATTCGTTCTTCAGCCAGTGGGGCGTGACGGGGCCGGTGCCGGAGGCGTCGGTTTCGACGCTGAGCTTCTGCAGCCGGACGATCTGTTCCGGCGTGAAGCGGCCGACAGCCCTGCGGAAGTTGGCGATCTCCAGATCGACGCGGAAATCGAGCAGATCCACGATTTCCTCCAGCGTGACCGGAATGACGAGGTATCCCTTGCGGGGGAGGCTGCGCAGCGCGTGATCCTTGCACAGCTCGATGAGCGCCTCCCGCACGGGCGCTTTGCCCATGGCGTAATTCTCCATAAGGCCGCTCTCGGTCAGAATGCTGCCGGGCGCGTACCGGCCTTCGATGATGTCCTCGAAGATGGCGTCGTAAACAGCCTGCTTGAGGGTACCCCCTCCGGACATGACGATCCCTCCCACGTTTCAATGAGGCTTCTGCTTCCCGTCATTTTAGCAGAAGCGGGGGAGAGTTTCAACGGGGAGAGGGCAGGATGCGGTTACAGCGGGAAGAAAAAGCGCCTTTTTGCCGTCTCTTCTTTTACGCCCAGCATGACGTAGCCCGTGGCGCCGATCGTCTCCCGGAGTTTGTCCCGGTCGATCGGCTCTTCGGAGAGGATGACGGTTTCTCCCTTTTTTCTGGAGGAGCGCACTGACTTCACCGCAAAGGCGGACCGGATGGCGTCGTTGATGTGCGCCTCGCACATGCCGCACACCATGCCGGAAATCTCAACCGTGGTTTGAATCATCTTTATCCTCCTGAAGAAGGGGGAGGCGCGGATGTTCTCTTCCGCGCCTCCCGTTCGTCATTTCGATTTGTGGCAGGAGCCGGACATGGGGCAGCTGCCGCAGTTGCTGCCGCAGGAGCTCTTGCCCATCCGGCGGTCCCTGCGCAGCTGCCGGATGATGCCGGCCACAAGGGCGGCCAGCAGCAGCGTGACGAGGATCGTCCCGGCGTTGCCTGCAATCCACTGAAACATAGCGTTACACCTTCCGGGTCAGCCTTGTGGCTTCCTGATACTTCTTGAAGAAGAGCATGTAGACCATGGTGCAGAGCACCGCCAGCGCGGCGATGAGCCCGATGACGTTGACATGGCCGGTGATGAGGGAGCCGAACTGGTAGATCATCAGGCTGACGGCGTAGGCGAAGGCGCACTGATAGGCGATGGCGAACCAGGTCCAGCCGGTGTTGTTCATCTCCCGCTTGATGGCGCCGATGGCCGCAAAGCAGGGCGCGCACAGCAGGTTGAAGACCAGGAAGGAATAGGCGGAGATTCCCGTGAAGGACGCGGCCAGGTTGGCGTACGCCTCCGTGCCGCCGTAGAGGATGCCCATCGTACCCACGATGTTCTCCTTGGCGACGAGGCCGGTGATGGAGGCCACCGTAGCCTGCCAGGTGCCGAAGCCCAGCGGGATGAAGATCCAGGAGATGAGGTTCCCGAACCGGGCCAGCAAGGACAGCTCCAGCTCATCCTCTTCCAGCATCCGGAAGGCGCCGTCCGCGAAGCCGAAGCGGCTCAGGAACCACACGAGGATGGTGGACAGCAGGATGATGGTGCCGGCTTTCTTGATGAAGCTCCAGCCGCGCTCCCACATGGAGCGCAGGACGTTGCCCAGCGTGGGCCAGTGATAGGGGGGCAGCTCCATGACGAAGGGGGCGGGCTCGCCGGCGAAGCGTTTCGTTTTCTTGAGCATGATGCCGCTGATGATGATCGCGGCCATGCCGATGAAGTACGCGCTCGTGGCCACCCACGCGGATTTGTGGAAGATGGCGCCCGCGATCATGGCGATGAAGGGGACTTTCGCGCCGCAGGGGATGAAGGTCGTCGTCATGATGGTCATGCGGCGGTCACGCTCGTTCTCGATGGTACGGGAGGCCATGATGCCCGGCACGCCGCAGCCCACGCCGATCAGCATCGGGATGAAGGACTTGCCGGACAGGCCGAATTTGCGGAAGACGCGGTCCAGGACGAAAGCGATACGGGCCATGTAGCCGCAGGCCTCCAGGAAGGCCAGCAGGAAGAACAGCACCAGCATCTGCGGGACGAAGCCTAGCACCGCGCCGACGCCGGCCACGATGCCGTCCAGGATCAGCCCCTTGAGCCAGTCGGCCGCTCCGATTTGATCGAGCGCACCCTCCACGAGGACGGGAATGCCGGGGACCCACGTGCCGTAAGCTGCGGGATCGGGCGCGCCCACGGCGGACTTGTAGCCCTCTTCGGTGCTCAGGAATTCGGAGACGGCAGCCTGGAGTTCGGCTTTTCCGGTATCCGGATGCTCTTCGGTTTCCAGCGTCTCTTCGTCCTGGGTGATATAGGTTATTTTGGCGTCCTCCGGAACGGCTGCGAGCAGGGCGTTCAGCGACTCCTCCGGGTTCTCCTCGCTGATTTCCACGCCGTACTTCTCTGCAAAGGCGCCGATGATCGCGTCGGTATCGCCGTAGCGCTCCGCCGCTTCCTCGTACTGGGCGGTGCCCCTGCCGAAGAGATGATAACCGTCGCCGAACAGGCCGTCGTTCGCCCAGTCCGTGGCGGGCGTGCCCACGGCCACCATGGCAATCCAGTATACCGCGAACATGACGAGGGCAAAGATCGGCAGGCCGAGCCAGCGGTTGGTCACGATCTTGTCGATCTTGTCGGAGGTGCTCAGGCTGCCGGCGTTGTGCTTGCGGTAGCAGGACTGGATGACCGACGCGATGTAGACGTACCGCTCGTTGGTGATGATGCTCTCCGCGTCGTCGTCCAGCTCCTTCTCGGCGGCGCTGATGTCGGATTCGATGTGCCGCAGGGTTTCCTGCGGGATGTTCAGCTGCTCGAGCACCTTGTCGTCCCGCTCGAACACCTTGATGGCGTACCAGCGCTGCTGCTCCTCGGGCAGGCTGTGCACGGCCGCCTCCTCGATGTGCGCCAGGGCGTGCTCCACCGGGCCGGAGAAGGTGTGCTGCGGTACGGTCTTCGCGCCCTTCGCCGCCTCGATCGCCGCCTCGGCCGCCTGCATGACGCCGGTGCCCTTCAGCGCGGAGATTTCGACGACCTTGCAGCCGAGCTGCCGGGCGAGATCCGCGGTGTTCAGCTTGTCGCCGTTCTTTTTGACCACGTCCATCATGTTGATGGCCACGACGACGGGGATTCCAAGCTCCACCAGCTGTGTGGTGAGGTAGAGGTTGCGCTCCAGGTTGGTGCCGTCGATGATGTTGAGAATGGCGTCAGGCCGTTCGCCGATCAGGTAATTCCGGGCCACCACTTCTTCCAGCGTGTAGGGGGACAGGCTGTAAATGCCGGGCAGGTCCGTGATGACCACGCCGTCGTGCTTTTTCAGCTTGCCTTCCTTCTTTTCCACCGTGACGCCGGGCCAGTTTCCAACGAACTGGTTGGAGCCGGTCAGCGCGTTGAACAGCGTCGTTTTGCCGCTGTTCGGGTTGCCTGCCAGTGCGATTCTGATGTCCATCGCAGTTTGTTCCTCCTCAAGATGATCAATTAGACAAATCTAACGTGTGGCCAAATAAAAATCATTCGACCTCGATGCTCTCCGCGTCCGCCTTGCGCAGGGATAGTTCATATCCGCGGACCGTGATCTCGATGGGATCGCCCAGCGGCGCGACCTTGCGGACGTAGATTTCCACGCCCTTGGTAATCCCCATGTCCATGATCCTGCGCTTGACGGCGCCTTCACCGTGGATTTTCACGACTTTGGCCTTGCCGCCGACCGGCACTTCTCTCAGGTTGTTCATCTTGCTCCTCCTCGTCAAATCATGATCTTGCGGGCCATTTCATCGCTGATGGCAACGCGGGATTCCTTGACCTTCACGATGACGTTCCCGTTTAACGCAGTAATGACTTTTACCGTGCCACCCGCCACGAACCCAAGGTTCTCCAGGTGCTTCTTGACCTCCGGGCTTCCGCCGATCCTGCGGATCACCGATTCCTCGCCCGGGGTAGCATAGCTCAGCGGTATCATCCTGTTCTCTCCTGTCTTTTCAATGCGTCTGCAATCTTCACCTAGACGTTAGCATTTACTAACGTCTTCCGTATTATAGTTTGTCTCGACTAACCTGTCAAGCATATTCGCAAGATTTTCGACTAGCCTTCCGCAGCTCCGGCTGACGGGTACGGGGAGAGGCGTTGGCCGGGGTGTATCCGGCGGGCGGATACGAGGACGCGTACCTTTTATTATTAGGGGAGCGAGAATAGAATAGTGCAAAGAATCTGCAAATTTTTGTTGAATCTTTACACTTGCCACTTTTCGGAACTTGCCGTATAGTATAGCAGGATTTTAGCACTCGATTATTTTGAGTGCTAACAAGATAGAGACAAAACCAAAGGAGGTTCTTTGTTATGAGTTTGAAACCGTTGTTTGACCGTGTCGTCATCCGCGACGCGGAGAGCGAGGAAACCACCAAGAGCGGCATCATCCTGACGTCCAGCGCCAAGGAGAAGCCCCAGTACGCGTACGTCGTGGCGGTCGGCCCCGGCGGCGTGGTGGACGGCAAGGAAGTCACCATGCAGGTGCAGGAAGGCCAGAAGGTGGTCTATTCCAAGTATGCCGGCACGGAGATCAAGATCGACGGCGAAGAGTACAAGATCGTCCGCCAGAGCGACATCCTCGCGATCGTTGAGTAATGTGAGAACGGAAAGTACAGGAGGAATGATTTATGGCTAAGCAGATTATCTTCGGCGAGGAAGCCCGCCGCAGCCTGGAGCGCGGAATCAACGCGCTGGCCGACACCGTCAAGATCACCCTGGGCCCCAAGGGCCGCAACGTGGTGCTGGACAAGAAGTACGGCGCGCCGCTCATCACCAACGACGGCGTGACCATCGCCAAGGAAGTGGAGCTGGAGAACGCCTTTGAGAACATGGGCGCGCAGCTCGTCAAGGAAGTCGCGACCAAGACCAACGACGTGGCCGGCGACGGCACCACCACCGCGACCCTGCTGGCGCAGGCGATCGTGCGCGAGGGCCTGAAGAACCTGGCCGCCGGCGCGAACCCCATGGTGCTGCGCAGCGGCATCGAGGCGGCGACCAGCGCTGCGGTGGAAGGCCTCAAGGGCATCAGCGTGCCGGTCAGCGGCCGTCAGTCCATCGAGAGCGTCGCGGCGATTTCCGCTTCCGATCCTTCTGTCGGCAAGCTGATCTCCGAGGCGATGGAGAAGGTCGGCAACGACGGCGTCATCACCGTCGAAGAGAGCAAGACCATGCAGACCAACCTCTCCCTGGTGGAAGGCATGCAGTTTGACCGCGGCTACGTTTCCGCGTACATGGCGACCGACACCGAGAAGATGGAAGCCGTCCTGGACAATCCGTACATCCTCATCACCGACAAGAAGATCTCCAACATCCAGGAGATCCTGCCCCTGCTGGAGCAGGTCGTGCAGAGCGGCCGCCAGATGCTGATCATCGCCGAGGACATCGAGGGCGAGGCGATGGCGACGCTGGTCGTCAACAAGCTGCGCGGCACCTTCACCTGCGTCGGCGTCAAGGCGCCGGGCTTCGGCGACCGCCGCAAGGCCATGCTGCAGGATATCGCCATCCTGACCGGCGGCCAGGTGATCTCCGAGGAGCTGGGCTACGAGCTCAAGACCGCGACCATGGATATGCTGGGCAACGCGCGCCAGGTGAAGGTGGACAAGGACAACACCACCATCGTCGAGGGCGCGGGCAACAAGGAAGACATCGCGGCGCGCATCGCCTCCATCAAGGCGCAGATCGCCGAGACGACCTCCGATTACGACCGTGAGAAGCTGCAGGAGCGGCTGGCCAAGCTGGCCGGCGGCGTGGCCGTCATCCAGGTCGGCGCTGCCACCGAGATCGAGATGAAGGAGCGTAAGCTGCGCATCGAGGACGCGCTGGCCGCGACCCGCGCCGCTGTGGAAGAGGGCATCGTGCCCGGCGGCGGAACCGCGCTGCTGAGCGTCATCCCGAACGTGCAGGCCATCCTGGCCAAGTACACGGGCGACGCGAAGACCGGCGTGCAGATCGTGCTGCGCGCGCTGGAAGAGCCGGTCCGCCAGATCGCCGAGAACGCCGGCGTGGAAGGCTCCGTCGTCGTGGACAAGATCAAGCGCTCCCACAAGGCCGGCTTCGGCTACGACGCGCTGAACGACCGCTACGTCGACATGAACGAAGCGGGCATCATCGACCCGACCAAGGTCACCCGTACGGCCCTGCAGAATGCGGCCAGCGTGGCGGCCACCGTGCTGACCACCGAGTCCCTGGTGGCGGATCTCCCCGAGAAGAATCCGGCGCCGGCCCCGGCGAACCCCGACATGGGCGGCATGTACTGATCGGACACAGAAGAATCAAGGCAGAGGCGGAAAACCGCTTCTGCCTTTTCTCATTATGGGATTCTTTACGGTGGGTACTGCAAACTCTGCACCTGTCAGGACAAATACGAATGAGCACAGGAAAACGCAGGCGTTTTGCGGCGCGGCCGCTCTTCACTCATGAATGCAACAAAGTGGATGCAGAGGGTATAAACTGTTTTCATCTTGAAACCTCCGTTCAGTCGTTTATAATCCAAGGAGAGGGGAGCGGTTTCCCACTCCCGCCGGCCTAGCCTCTTATCAGTAACCAGATGAGGTTGGCGATCAGGCCGCCGAGGATGCTCAGGATCAGGTCGCGAGCCGCTTTCCTGAGCTCCTTTTTTGTTTTCCCGACAGCGGCAGGGCTGACTGGAAAGCTGCTGGGTGAGCTGATGGCGGATGGCCTTGGCGGACTCGCCGGCGACGGTGCCTTGGCGCTGACGGACGCGCTGGCGGTCGTGCCGCCTTCGCTCCGCAGGAATCACAAGTTTGTGTCATCGCTGATCCGTGGGCTGGAAAAAGATGGGGAATTGAGCACAGCCGTTCCGGCGTTCGACGCGGATCGCGCCCGCAACTTGGCGAAATATGCTTCTGAATTCGAGAGATTTGAGGATCACAAGCTTGATTTCAAGGAACTGGTTGAAAACAATTCCAGAAGCATCGTTGATGAGTCTCAGAAAGAGACGGGATTAGCACGTCGAGAGATGGGCTACACACCGACGATCACGCGAAGCACCGTGGGAGAAACGTGTGATTATTGTAATGATCTCTCAGGAACGAGGGAATATAACCCTCAGTCGATGGACAAGAGTATCTTTTCAAGGCATAGAAACTGTGACTGCCTGATAGAATTGAATCGAAACGGTGGAACAGAAGTAGTCAATAACTACACGAGACCCAACAGTGATGTAAGCCCGGAATTAACAAAGCAGCGTGAAAAGTTAAGCAATACAACTCTTCCATCTGGAGAAAAGACAGGCCGTGGCATTGATGTCACGGCTGAATACTTCGGGAATGCTACGCCTGGAAAAGGAAAATTCATCTATGAAGAAGGATATAACAAAGATAAAAATAGAGATGAAATAGACACAGCAAAGCTGGTTCATAACACGTTGGGTGGCGATTTTGTTCTAAAAAAAGAAGACGAAAGTAAGGAACATGAAGGAAAACCAAATCCTGACTACGAATGGCGTGGTAAGATATGGGATTTAAAAACTACAACAACAGCTAAAGCAGCAAATTCCGCAGTTAGGAAAGGATTAGAGCAGATTGCAGCAAATCCAGGTGGAGTTTTTCTAAATTATGGTGATTCACAAGTTGACATTGAAAAAGTTGTTTATCATATAGAGAAAAGAATGGAATGGTATCCTAATGCAAATGCCGATGTGATGATTATCCAAAAACAGAAGATTCAAAAAGTTTTGAGATATGTGCCAAGATTATAAAAAAACGCCGATCCCCCACCTACATAGCGGAGGACCGACGTCCTGAAAGCTTTCACCTATAGTATAGCGTTTTTTTGATTTATGTCAAGTATTTCGGTATTTCTTTGCGCCACAGGGATGGTTTATGAATAATAAAGAACTACAAACGATTTATCGCCGATGGGCTAGAGAATTCTACCCTGATAGTCAGCGACCTGTTTTTGTTGTTTCAGGCGCTCCAGGCAGTGGAAAGAGCACATATGTCAGGAAGAACGCGACTGATCAGGACTTGATTCTGGATATGGATGCACTGTGCTGCGCAATTCAGGGCGCTGCCGGTTTGCATCAGGATCACAGTGTCGTACTGCCGGCTGCGCTGGCGGCCAGAGAAGCGATATACGAGGAAATAGAAAACCAAACCGGTGAATGGAAGCGGGCCTTTATCATTACGGCAAATCCGGACAGACAGAAGGTGTCCGAATTGGTTCAGCGTTTTTCAGCTGAACACATCGAAATGAAATGTAGCAATACAGACAGGTGCCAAGAAAACATCTGGTTGGGAAGACAGACACGCTGAAAGATACTATGAAGAAATCAGGAAGCGTGTTCCTATGTCAGATGCCAAAAAGATCGCTAATCATATTGAGGGCTTCACTGTAGACGAAATTGAAGATATCAGACAGCATATGTTCTTTAGAGAACATAGACGTGATGGGAGAATAGCTAGGTTTGATGCTAGCTATGAACAAGCTGAAGCATGGCAGCGACTTGTATCCGGAAAGAATATACGAGAGAGTGATCGTGTGATGCTGTTGCATGAACAAATGGAATCACGTATAATGAAAGAGACCGGATGCACTTATGAAGAAGCTCATAAACAAACGAATAAAGTTTACAATTGGGCAAAAGCATATCTTGAAGAAGGAGGTGTTTTTAAGTGAGGTGGCATTTTAGTTTTATAAGCCATGAAGGAAAGATTTATACATATGCCTACTCTCGAGAAAGCAGTCCTTTAGATGGGAAAATTGTTTTTAACGAAGTGACGCAGCATATTTATATTGAGGCCTGCTCGGATGACAAACCTTACGGGAAAAGAGCCACAGACATGGCGATTGAACATTTCTGGAAGGTCGTACGAGAAGCTTTCCCAAAAGAAAGACAAGTTGATTGTGGCTGAGAGCGCTCTGGCGCTCTTTTTGATTTGGGAGAATGATTTATGGACAAGACCGAAAAGGCCTTGAATGACATTTGCGAGCAGCTGAAGGAGATCAACAAAACTCTCGATAAAGTGGTGAAGGTTGAGGCAGCATTAAGCCAGGGTATTATGCAGTACTCTCTTGCCGATCTCAAAATCAGAACACACGCATATATGGATACGGATGACGATGAAATGCTGGATCGGCTATTAGATCAAATGCTGAAAAAGGAGTGAGCACACATGAGCACATCCAGGGCGAGAGACGGCCCCAAGACAACTGAATAGAGGAGGGAGTGCATGGACGTCCGAAAGGGCAGCCAGACTCCCTCCCATTCCGTGATCCTGCCCTACACCAGCTCAGAGGGTGACGAAGCGTGCCGGATCTATGAGATGACCGGCCGCACGGCGCAGGAATGGCAGCGTCTTCTTTTGACGAACATTCTCGGAAAAAACGACGAAGGTCTCTGGACTCACACGAAGTTCGGTTATGCAGTACCGCGCCGAAACGGCAAAAACGAAGTCGTGGCGATGCGCGAGCTGTACGGCCTCCGTGAGGGCGAGAAGATCCTTCATACCGCGCACAGGACAACGACCAGCCGGTCGGCATGGGAGCGCCTGTGCCAGCTGCTGGACGACGCCGGAATCGAATACAAGGCCACGGGTGCCCTGGGACAGGAAAGTATTCGTCTGCCGGGGATGGGTCGGGTGCAGTTCCGAACGAGAACGAGCAAGGGCGGCCTTGGTGAAGGCTTCGACCTTCTTGTGATCGACGAGGCTCAGGAATATACGACGGATCAGGAATCCGCGCTTAAATACGTCGTGTCGGACAGCCTGAACCCTCAGACGATCTTCTGCGGAACGCCTCCGACACCGGAATCCAGCGGAACCGTCTTCATGAGTCTCAGAGATGACCGGCGTCCTTTGACTGTTTCTGCGCAAAGCCGTTGACAATTTGGCAGAAAATGTTAAAATGTATAAAGGTTTTTATGTAAATTGGGGATTTGTAAGCATCGGCGGCTGCACGGGGCGGGAGACGGAACCCCCGGGCGGAAGCCGGACTGAGAAAAAAGCGGAAAGGATGGCTGCGGCATGCTTGAAAAACAGTACGGAAAAAACGAAGTGATCTTCAGAGAGGGCGACTACGGCGACCGCTTCTATCAGATTGAGAGCGGCAGGGTGGGCGTCTTTGCCCATTACGGCGAGACGGACGAGCGCAAGGTGGCCGAGATCGGCCCGGGCGAATACTTCGGCGAGATGGCGGTCATCGAGGCCTACCCGCGCAGTGCGACGGTCGTCGCGCTGGAGGACGTGAAGGCGCTTGAGATTACCGAGGAAAGCCTGAACCGCTATTTCAGGGCGCAGCCGGACAAAATCATGGCGCTGATGAAGGTGCTGAGCAGCCGCCTGCGCGACCAGACGAAGGAGTACCAGGAGGTCCTGGAGACGCTGGATGAGCTCGGAAAGACGAAGAAGGAAGAGCGCAGCGAGAGCCTGCTGCAGCGCATCCGCAAATTCGTGGATTTCTATCAGAACAGCCACAAGGACGTGTTCGCGAGGAGCGTGGAATCGCAGCGCGAGGCACAGCGGCCCGCGGGCGAGAGCGACTTTAAGCTGGAGCTGGAAACCTACGCACCCAGCACGATCATCTTCCGCGAGGGAGAGATCGGCAAGTGCATGTACTCCGTCCAGAAGGGGGTCGTGGGCATCTACGCCGGTTACGGCACGCGGGAGGAGACCAAGCTCTCGGAAGTGACCGCCGACCACTTCTTCGGCGAGATGGGCATGATCGAGAACGAGCCCCGCAGCGCCACGGCCGTCGCCGAGGAAGACGGCACCTGTGTGGAGATCATCCGCCCGGGCGAGCTGGCGGAGCTCTTTGAGAAGAACCCCTTCGAGGTGGACATGATCCTGCGCCATCTTTCCGCCAGGCTGAGGAAGACGACCCGGGATTACGTGGAGGCCTGCGGGAAGGTCTGCGAGGCTTCCTGATCCGTCAAACGCCCGCGGGATTCCCCGTATTCAGACAGCGCAACGCCTGCCCTGCAAAAGGGCGGGCGTTTTTGCATCACAGGGAGAACGCACCGGATTGGGGGCTTGCGCTTTCCGGCAAAATCGTGTAGAATAGGCGTGTAGAATGTGATGACGGATGGAGCCTATGCAATGCGAGGGTGTGAACCTTGTCAGGGCCGGAAGGCAGCAGCAATAAGCATTGTATCGTATGTGCCGTGGGATTTTCTGCCCCGAGCATTCTACGATTCAGAAGGATACAGAGCGTCGCGGGACGCTCTTTTTCATCTTGACGGCCGGTGTGACCGGCAGAGGGGAGAGAGCCATGCCGTCCCTTTTGCATAAAGCGGAAATCATGGACGAGGCTACGATGAAGCGCGCCCTGCGCCGGATCGCCCACGAAATCGTCGAAAACAACCACGGCACGGAAAACCTCTGCGTCATCGGCATCCAGCGCCGGGGCGTCTCGCTGGCGCGCATGCTCTGTGCGGAGATCGGGGAGTTCGAGCATGCGAAGCTGCCGCTGGGGATGCTGGACATCACCTTCTACCGGGACGACCTGTCCATGCGCTCCGAACAGCCGGTGGTGCACAGCACGGAAATCCCGTTCGACGTGGATCGGGCGAAGATCGTGATGGTCGACGACGTGCTCTTTTCGGGCAGGACGGCCCGGGCGGCGATGGACGCGATCTGCTCCCGCGGCCGGCCGGCACAGATCCAGCTGGCAGTGCTGATCGACCGGGGACACCGGGAACTGCCCATCCGCGCGGATTACGTCGGCAAGAACGTGCCGACGCGCAAGAGCGAGATGATCGGCGTCAGTGTGCCTGAATTTGACGGACGGATGGGCGTGGACCTGTACGACACGGTGCAGGACTGATCAAATCACGGGAGATAAACGGGAATGAAGGCGGCATACCATACGCTGGGCTGCAAGGTCAACCAGTACGACACCGAGGCGATGCGCGAGCTCTTCGAGCAGGCCGGCTACGAGACCGTGCCCTTTGAGGCGGAGGCGGACGTCTACGTCATCAACACCTGCACCGTCACCGGCGTGGGGGACAAGAAGAGCCTGCAGATGATCCGCCGGTGCGCAAGGGAGCATCCGGCATCCGGCATCATCGTGACCGGCTGCCTGGCGCAGCGCTCGCCGGAGAAGGTGAAGCTGCCCGGCGTCCGGCTCATCCTCGGCACCCAGCGCCGCGGCGAAGTCGTGGAGCTGTATGAGGCGGCGGTGCGGGAGGGTGTCCAGCGCGTCGCCGTGGACAGCCTGAAGGCGGCGCGCTTCGAGAGCCTGGCCATCACCTCCCTTTCGGAGCACGTGCGCGCCTATATGAAGATACAGGAGGGCTGCAACCGCTACTGCAGCTACTGCATCATTCCGTACGTACGGGGGCCTATCCGCTCGCGGGCGATCGCGGACATCCGCGCGGAAGCGGAGCGGCTGGCAGCGGCCGGATACCGCGAGATCGTGCTCACGGGCATCCACCTGACGAGCTACGGCCAGGACCTCAGGGACGGGACGCAGCTGACGGACGCGATCCGTGCGGTGCACGAAGTGCCCGGAATCCGGCGGATCCGCCTGGGCTCGCTGGAGCCGGTGATCGTGACGGAGGCATTCGTACGGGAACTGGAAGCGATGCCCAAGGTGTGCAGGCAGTTTCACCTGGCGCTGCAGAGCGGCAGCGACGCGATCCTAGCAAGGATGCGCCGGCGCTACACGGCTGCGGAATTCCTCGCGGCCTGCGATCTGCTGCGCTCGGCTTTTCCGGACTGCGCGCTGACGACGGACATCGTGACGGGCTTTCCGGGGGAGACGCAGGAGGATTTCGAGGAGACGGAGCGCGTCTGCGCCGCCGTCGGGTTTTCAAGGATGCACGTCTTCCCTTATTCGGAACGGGAAGGAACGGCCGCGGCGACAATGGACGGCGCCCTGCCGCGCGCGGTGCGCGAGGCGCGAGCCGTTCAGCTGATCCGGCTGGGCAAACAGCTTGAGGAGCACGCGTTGCGGGCTTTTGCGGGCCGGGCGGTCGAGATCCTGGTGGAGCGTACGGAAAACGGAGTCAGCACCGGCTATACGGGCGCTTACATGCGGGCTTCGCTGCCGGGCGATTACCGGGAGGGGACGCTCGTCGGGGCCAGGGTGACCGGGATACAGCAGGGGGGGCTCCTCTGTGAACCTTTGGATAAACAGGAGGAAGAAAGATGAACGATTGTCTGTTCTGCAAAATCGCCCGCGGAGAAATCCCGAGCAAGGCCGTCTATGAGGACGAGCTGACCTTCGCCTTCCGGGACATCGCGCCCCAGACGCCCACGCATGTGCTGGTGATCCCGAAGCGGCACATCGCAAACTGGTACGAAGCCCGAGGGGAAGAGGACGCCCTGCTCGCCGGGATGATGCGGGCTGCTGCAAAGGTTGCGGAGCTGGAAGGACTGACCGAAAGCGGATTCCGCGTCGTCTCCAACACAGGCGCGGACGCGAGGCAGACGGTGCAGCACCTGCATATGCACGTGATGGGCGGCTGTGAAATGACGGAGAAGATGGGCTGACGCCGAAAGCGCAAAACTCATGCTTGACAAAACCGCACCGCTCGGTTAGAATAATCGGCGATGCGGTAGTAGCTCAGTGGTAGAGTGCCACCTTGCCAAGGTGGATGTCGCGAGTCCGAATCTCGTCTACCGCTCCATTTGGAGCCGATGCGCCTGCTTCCTGTGAGGCAGGCGCGTTTCCTTCCAAACCGTAAACCGCAGGGTAACGGCGGCGCTGAAGAAAAGTATTGACAAATGCGGTTTGCGACGATATAATTGCACAGTGCCTGAGAGAATGGTATGTTCCGGCGCGACGGAGTGTGGCGCAGTTTGGTAGCGCGCGTGCTTTGGGAGCATGAGGTCGGGGGTTCGAATCCCTTCACTCCGACCAACTTTCAATGGCTTTATGTGGCCCCGTGGTCAAGAGGTCAAGACACCGCCCTTTCACGGCGATAACAGGGGTTCGATTCCCCTCGGGGTCACCATTTTTTTCCTGATGTGGTTCTTCAGGGCCTTTAGCTCAGTGGTCAGAGCAGGCGGCTCATAACCGCTCGGTCCGGGGTTCGAAACCCTGAAGGCCCACCATTTTGGCGCGGTAGTTCAGTTGGTTAGAATGCCAGCCTGTCACGCTGGAGGTCGAGGGTTCGAGCCCCTTCTGCGTCGCCATTTTTTTGTTCTTCGCTCAAACCCATTGGGCGTTCGTGCTGGCGTAGCTCAATTGGCAGAGCAGCTGATTTGTAATCAGCAGGTTGGGGGTTCGATTCCCTTCGCCAGCTCCATATTTCATGGGTAGGTTCCCGAGTGGCCAAAGGGAGCAGACTGTAAATCTGCCGGCTCAGCCTTCGATGGTTCGAATCCATCCCTGCCCACCATCTTATTCTGCGGGAATGGCGGAATTGGCAGACGCGCTAGATTCAGGTTCTAGTGAAAGCAATTTCATGCAGGTTCAAGTCCTGTTTCCCGCACCATGAACCCCTTGCTGTTCAAGGGGTTTTTTCTTTTGTCTCTCCACGGCGGGACACACGTCGTCCGCGCAGGGGAAGAAAGGACGGACAGAGATGAAAAAGATTGGACTGGACACCTTTATGGATTTCCGGATGCTTTCCGCGCTGCGCTTCTCCCCGGACGGCGGGAAGCTTTGCTATGTGCTGACGGAAATCGACCGCGAAAAGAAGGCGTATGTGAGCCGGCTGCGGATGCGCACCGGAGACGACGACCGCCCCATGGTCAGCGACGGCAGAATCGGGGAGTTCTTCTTTGAGGACGCGGAGCACATCCTGTTTTCCACGGACAGGCGCGACGGGGAGAAGAAGGACAAGGGAAAAGAGAAGGAGAGAGACGCCTCCACGGTGCTCTACCGGCTGCCGCTGACCGGCGGCGAGGCACAGAAGGCCTATGCGTTTCCGATGGCGGCCGCAGGTTTCGAGCGCCTTTCGGACGGCAACCTCCTCATGACCGGGGAGATCAGCACCGGCAACCCCGACCTGTACCGGCTGGAAGGGGAGAAGCGGGAGAAGGCGCTGGAGCGGCTGGAGGAGGAGCGGGACTACGAGGTGCTGACCGAATCCCCCTTCGTTTCAAACGGGCGCGGCCTCATCCAGGGGAAGCGCAGCGCGCTGTTCCTGTATGATACGGCGGGAAAGAAACTTCGCCGGCTGACCGGGAAATGGACGGACGTGGGCATCTTCCGCGTCCACGGGGAGGAGGTCTACTTCACCGGCGTGACCTACCGCAGCCGCCGCCCCAACCGGGACTGCCTGTACCGTCTGAATCTTAAGACGGGAAAGACCGAGCAGGTGCTGGGCCCGCGCTTTATGCTCTATGCCATCGAGTTCATCGGGGATACGCTGGTGGTGATCGGGGCGGACGGAAAGCGCTTCGGAGACAACGAAAACCCGCGGTTCTATACCTTCGATCCGACCATGCGGGAGCTGGAGTTGCTGTGCGACGCGGACGAGAGCCTGGGCAACGCGATGCTGACCGATGTCGAATACGGCTCTTCCCGCTTTACCAAGGCGGACGGCGGATTCGTCTACTTCCCGGCGCTGGACAGGGACGGATGCAAGCTGAAACGCATCGGACTGGACGGCAGAATCGAGACCGTCGCGTCGGCGGACGGGCTTCTCAGCGATTACGACGTGCAGGGAGGGCGCATTGTCTTCGCGGGCATGTCCGGCATGAAGCTGCCTGAACTCTACCGTGTGGAAAAAGAGGGGAACCGCTGCCTGACGGCGTGGAACCGGGAGGTGCTGAAAGACACTTATGTGGCGCAGCCCCGGCCGCTCAAGGCGGAACTGGACGGCGAAGAGATCGACGGCTGGGTGCTTCTGCCGCAGGATTACGATCCGCAGAAGAAGTATCCTGCCGTGCTGGACATCCACGGTGGCCCCAAGTGCGCCTACGGGCCGGTGTTCTTCCACGAGATGCAGGCCTGGGCGGCGAAGGGATACATCGTGTTCTTCTGCAACCCGCACGGCTCCGACGGCAGGGGAAACGCCTTCTCCTACCTCGATTTGCAATGGGGCGGCATCGATTACCGCCAGATCATGGCCTTTACGGACGAAGTGCTGCGGGCCTATCCGGCCATCGACGCCGGGCGGGTGTGCTGCACCGGCGGTTCCTACGGCGGCTACATGAGCAACTGGATCCTGGGCCACACGGACCGGTTCTGCTGCATCGCCACCCAGCGCAGCATTTCCAACTGGGTGACGATGTACGGCATCAGCGACATCCCGCCAGTCTCCAACTTCGAAGTCTGCAGCGCGGACCCGTATTCCGAGAAGGGCTTTGAGGAGATGTGGGCGGTTTCGCCGCTGAAGTATGTCCGCAATGCCAGGACCCCGACGCTCATCATCCACAGCGAGGAGGATCACCGCTGCCCGATTGCGGAGGGCTACCAGCTTTATACCGCGCTCGTCTATCTGCGGGTTCCGGCCAGGATGGTCGTCTTCCACGGGGAGAACCACGAGCTTTCCCGCACGGGCAAGCCGGCGCACCGCCTGCGCCGCCTGGAGGAAATCACAGGATGGTTTGAACGGTACGCGAAATGACCGGAACCCCCCGGTCTTCCCACTATAAAAAAGCCCTGAAACGCTGCGGCTTCAGGGCTTTTTTGCATCCGCGTGTTTCAAAGCCTCCACGACGATCCGGTCCGCGGGCAGCCAGCGGACGGCGTCCAGTTCGCCGATCTCCAGCCATCTGGCCGCTTCGTGCTCTCTTAAGACCAGGTCTCCCCGGGTCACCGTCGCGTAAAAACAATCCATGCTGAGATGAAACTCCGGGTAGTCGTATTCGACGGTCGTGATCTTTTCGCCGACGGCGATCTCCGTGTCCAGTTCTTCCCGGATTTCCCGGAGAAGCGCCTGCTGCGGCGTCTCGCCCGGCTCGATCTTCCCGCCGGGGAACTCCCAGCCGTCTTTATAGGGGCCGTAGCCCCGCTGCGTCGCGAAAACTCGGCTGCCGTTTGTGATCACAGCGGCTGTTACCCGTATGGTTTTCATCGAATGCTCCTCTTCTGCTGACAGGGCGGCTTCTGTCCACCTGTCCCGGAATGCGGGAAGGCGCCCTCCCGGTATTCTGTACGGATGATAGCATAAATGCGGCCTGCTGTTAAGCCCAATACGTCCGGAAGGGTGTTTTTCATGCGGCAGAGCAGCGAAGTCCCCGGCCGGCGCTTCATTGACAGCGGCCGGCCCGTCTGCTATCATGAAGGCGGTTTACGACAGCGACCTAACGGGGAGGCATGACGATGAAACAGCGCATCTTCGGCAGGACAGGGCGGCTGGTCTCGGAAATCGGCCTGGGGACCTGGCAGCTGGGCACGAAGTGGGGCGAGCCTTTCAACAGGGGGGAAGCCCTGCGGATCCTGGAGGCCGCCGACGCGGCGGGGATCACCTTTATCGACACGGCGGACGTCTACAACGGCGGCAAGAGCGAGGAGACCATCGGCGAATACGTCGCGGCGCATCCGGGCAAATTCTATATTACGACCAAGTGCGGCCGCAGGCTGAATCCGCACACGGCTGAGATGTACACCCCCGGAGCCGTTGCGGGCTTTATCGAGGGGAGCCTCAGGCGCATGGGGCTGGAGCGGCTGGACCTGATCCTGCTGCACTGCCCGCCGACCTCCGTGTTCGCCAGGGACGACATCTTCGGCGAACTGGAGCGGCAGAAAAAGCTGGGCAAAATCGCCGATTACGGCGTCAGCATCGAGAAAGTTGCGGAAGGCCTGCAGGCGATGGAATACGATATCGCCGCCATGGAAGTGATCTTCAACCTGTTCCGCCTGAAGCCGCTGGACGAGCTCTTCCCCGCAGCCGCCAGCCGGCAGGTTGGGATCATCGCCAGGGTTCCACTGGCCAGCGGCCTGCTGACGGGCCGCTATACGAAGGACACCGTATTCGGCGAGAAGGACCACAGGACCTACAACCGCGACGGCGCGTCCTTCGACAAGGGCGAGACTTTCTCCGGGGTGCCGTACGAACTGGGCCTTGAGGCGGCGGAGGAGCTGAAGCGGGTTTTCGGCACACAGGAGCTGGCGCCCGTCGCCATCCGCTGGGTGCTGATGCATCCGGCGGTCAGCGCGGTGATCCCCGGGGCCAGCCGGGCGTCGCAGGTGACGGAAAACGTGAAGGCTGCGGAACTGCCGCCCCTTTCGCAGAAGCAGATGCGCGCCGCAGAGGAAATTTACAACCGCCTGCTGAAGGAGACCATCCATCCGCAATGGTAAGGAATAGCACAACAAGATAGAAAAGAGGTTGATCCGATGAAACGATTCCGTAAAGCCGCAGCAGCGGCGCTGATGCTCACGGTACTTTGCCTGGCCGTGGTAACCTGCGGGGCAGAGACGAAGACGATGCGCCCGCTGATGAGCGACACGCTGAAGGACATCATCGCCGGCAAGACGTTCACGGCCAGGCTGGACGGTTACGCGACGGTGGAGGGGAGCGACGAGGCGACCCTGATGTTCGTGGTGTGCGAGCGCGACCATTTTGACCCGGCCGTCATCGAATCCCTTGCGGTGGGGGACGAGATCGTGACGGGGAAGGGGATTACCTACCCCGTAAACAGCGTGAAGGCGGACGAGTTCGGCTTCTGCGTCAACCGGGACGACCCGCTGGAGGAGGCGCTGTTCTTCTTCAAGGACGAGACCGGCGACTACATCGCGACCAACGAGACTGATTTCCCGTTCTGGCACGACGTCATTGCCTTCGAGGTCCGTGCGGACAGCTCGCTCGTTTACAAGGACTTCAGCGATCCGGAGGCGGATGAGCCGACGGAGCTGGATTTCGCGGAGCTGATGCGGCGCATCCTGAACGAGGAAGTCTTCCTCGACGAGAACAATACGGAGATCACGTTTGACGATCAGGGCAAGCTGACCGTCCTGCTTCAAAACTATTCGCCGTTCAACTGAAAGACGAAGCCCGCCGATTGCCGGCGGGCTTCGCTTATGCAAGAGCAAAAGAATGCGTACGGCGGGGCGGGGACGCCCGTCACGCGCCGTCTTCCGCCGCAACAGCCCTGCGGAAGGGCTCCCTGGCGCGGAAGGTCATGAATTCGCACTCAAGGCGCCCGTTGTAGAAGCGGCGCTTTTTGTCTGCGCGCCGGCCAAAGCACCGCTCGAACCCGGGATGGGAGGAGATGGCAGACAGCGACCAGGTGGGGTGCCGCGCGGCCATCTGACCGAGATCGCGGTAAAGCGCCTCGCAGGCCTTTCTGTCGCCGAGCCGCTCGCCGTACGGTGGGTTGGTGAGGAAAACGCCGCCCTGCTCTTCGCGCGCGCACGCGCGCATATCGGCGACGTGCAGGGGGATGCGGTTTCCGAAACCGGCGGCCCTGAGATGGCGCTCGGCCAGATCGACGGCCGCGGGATCGATGTCCGATCCGGCGATGCCGCAAGCCCGTTCCGGGTGGAAAGCTTCCTTTGCCTCTGCGCGCAGGCGCTCGAATTCGCGCACGGGAGCGCCGGGCCAGCGCTCCAGGTCAAAGGAACGGGTGAGCCCCGGTGCCCGGTCCGCCATGCGCATGGCGGCTTCTGCCAGCAGGGTGCCCGTGCCACACATGGGGTCGTACAGCGGCAGCCCCGGCCGCCAGCCGGAGAGAGAGACGAGGGCGGCGACCAGCGTCTCCCGCAGGGGCGCTTCGCCGTTCCACGTCCGGTATCCGCGGCGGTTGAGCGCCGTTCCGCTGGAATCGAGGCACAGGCGCACGCGGTTTTCGTGGAGCTGGAAGGTCACGGCGGTGGTTTCGCCGTCTTCCGGAAGCCAGGTGAGGCGGTAACGGGCCTTCAGGCGCTCCACGATGGCTTTTTTGATGATGGACTGACAGTCCCGCACGCTCATCAGCTGGGAGCGCGCGCAGTTTCCCGTCACGGGAAAGCGGCTGTGGGCGCCGATCCACCGCTCCCAGGGGAGGGAGCGGACGCCTTCGAAGAGCGCCTCGAAGCTCAGCGCCTCGAAGGTTCCGGCCTCCAGGAGGACGCGGTCGGCTGTGCGCAGCCAGAGGTTGGCGCGCATCGCGCCGGCGAGGTCGGCGTGAAAGCGCGCGCCGCCGTTTTCTCCCTTTGCGTCAAAGCCCATATGCGTGAGTTCCCGCGTGACGACGCCTTCCAGGCCGAAGGCCGCGGTAGCGATAAAGACGGATTGTTCCATAATGTCCCCTTCCGCCGGAAGCGTGAGGCCGCCGGCCAGCACAGTATAGCCTGCGCAGCGCGGGGCGTCAAGGACGCGTGCCGCTCAAAAAGGGATTCTCAATCCGGCAGGAAGATGGTATAATTCATCATTGGAGGAATATGGGCTTTTATATGAACAGTTGAGGGGACTGGAGCCCCTTCCTATACATGTGAACGGACGGGAGGCAGCCAGATGATGCTGAGAAGCCATGACAGATTTCATTCGGAGAACGGCAGGCGGCAAATCCTCGTGGTGGATGATGAATTCATCAACCGGGAGCTGCTGGGGAACGTCCTCCAAAGCGAATATGAGGTGCTTTACGCTGCGGACGGCCGGGAGGGCCTGAAGGCGGCCAGAGAGCACAGGGATACGCTGTCCCTGATCCTCCTGGACCTTATGATGCCGGAGATTTCGGGCACCGAAATGCTGCAGCGCCTCAAACAGGATCCGGATACGGCGCGGATTCCCGTGATCGTGCTGACCTCCGAGCAGGCGGCGGAGGTTGAGATCCTGGGGCTGGGCGCAATCGACTTTATTCCCAAGCCCTATCCGCAATCAGCCGTCATCCTGGCCCGCGTACGGCGGACCATCGAACTGTCCGAGGACAGGGAGATCATCCGCACCACGGAGCGC
The DNA here is from genome assembly GCA_902781095.1 of uncultured Eubacteriales bacterium. Lineage (GTDB taxonomy): Bacteria > Bacillota > Clostridia > Christensenellales > Aristaeellaceae > Ventricola. The sequence continues at coordinate 21,272 of CACZHW010000009.1, read as the reverse complement.
GATCCGCTGACGGGGCTGTATAACCGGGAGTTCTTTTACCGCTACGCGGAGCAGTTCGACCAGCATCACAGGCAGATGGAGATGGACGCCATCGTGCTGGATATCCACCATTTCCGCATGCTCAACGAGCGTTTCGGCACGGCTTACGGAGACGGCATTCTGCGCGATGTGGGCGGGAGAGTCCGGGATCTGGTGGCGGATTCGGGCGGCATTGTCTGCCGGCGGGAGGCGGACACCTTCCTCGTCTACTGCCCGCACCGCACGGATTACGAGACATTTCTCGCGGACGTCACCGCGGGCCTTCCGGACGGAGGGGCGCAGCAAAGCCGTGTCCGGCTGCGGATGGGCGTCTACTCGGTCGTGGACAAGGAGATCGACATCGAGCGGCGTTTCGACCGCGCGAAAATTGCGGCGGACACCGTGCGCAACAGCGTCACCCGGACGGTCGCCATCTACGACAATGCGCTGCACGACAAGGAACTCTACGAGGAGAGGCTGGTGGAGGACTTCCACCGGGCCATCCGCGAGGAGCAGTTTCAGGTTTACTACCAGCCCAAGTTCGACGTGAGGCCGGAGATTCCCTTCCTGACCAGCGCCGAGGCGCTGGTGCGCTGGGTCCACCCGGAGCTGGGGATGATCAGCCCCGGCATCTTCGTGCCCCTGTTCGAGGACAACGGGCTGGTGCAGGAGCTGGACATCTACGTCTGGGAGCACGCCGCGGCGCAGATCGAGGACTGGAAGAGCCGCTTCGGCTTCATCGTCCCGGTGTCCGTCAACGTCTCCCGGATCGACATCCTCGACCCGAACCTCATCGGCACGCTGCAGCGCATCCTGTCGCAGCGCGGGCTGCACCCGACGGAATTCCTGCTGGAGATCACGGAATCCGCGTATACGCAGGATTCCGAGCAGATCATTGAGACGGTCAACCGGCTGCGGGACCTGGGCTTCCGCATCGAGATGGATGACTTCGGCACCGGGTATTCCTCCCTCAACATGATTTCGAAGCTGCCCATCGACGCGCTGAAGCTGGATATGCAGTTTATCCGCAACGCCTTCAGCCAGCGCAGGGATACGCGGATGGTGGAGGTCATCATCGACATCGCGGATTATCTCGGCGTTCCGGTCATCGCGGAAGGCGTGGAGACGGAGGACCAGCTGAAGGCGCTCAAGAGCATGGGCTGCGACATCGTGCAGGGCTATTACTTTTCCCGCCCCGTTCCGGCGGAGGAGTACGAGCAGTTTATGCTGGAGCGGATGCGCAGGGACAGCTCCATGGCGGACAAGCGGGCGATGAGCCGCAGGGCCGCGGAGGACCGGGTACGCCAGGCGACCGACCTGGGCCTGATCGCGCATGCGCTGACCAGCGGCTTCGAAAGCATCTACTATGTGGATACGAAGGACAACAGCTATCTGGAGTTCACCTCCGAGGGCCGTTACGAGGACCTGCAGATCGAGCGCAGCGGGGAGGACTTCTTTTCGGAGATCCAGCGGAACATCCCGCGCGTCATTCATCCGGACGATCAGGCGCGCCTCTCCCTCTCCCTGGCGAAGGAGACGCTGCTTTCCCAGCTGGTGGGTTCCAACCCCTTCTCCATGACCTACCGGATGATGGAGGACGGCAGGCCGGTCTACTATCACCTGAAGGCCGTGCGTGCGGGCGGGCATGATAAGCATCACCTCGTCATCGGCATCAGCAACGTGGACGAGCAGATGCGGGACGCCGGAGGCGCGGCGCAGGACGCCGATCCGCTGAACTTCAGCAGCCTGGCGCAGGCGCTTTCGGGCGACACGGAGTGCATCTACTACGTGGATACGGCCACGGATACCTATCTGAGATACGGAACGGGCGGGGATTACGCCAGGATGGGGCTGGAGGAGTCGGGCCGGCAGTTCTTTGACGAGTGCAGGAGAAACGTCGAAAGCGCCGTTTATCCCGACGACCGGGCCAAGGTGGCGGCGGTCCTCGAGAAAAAGAAGCTGGTGGCCATTCTCGGCGTACAGAAGTCGTTCTCAATGGATTACCGGCTGCTCGTAGGCGGCGAGCCGGTCTTTTACCGCATGAAGGTCACCTCTCCCACGCCGCACAACCTCCGGCACCTGATCATCGGCGTCAGCAACGTCGACGCGCAGATTACCGACGCGCAGAAGCTGGAGGCGGCCCGCCAGAGCGCGGCCACCTATTCCCGCATCGCGCAGGCGTTGGCCACGGATTACTTCAGCATCTACTGCGTGGACACGACGGACGACAGCTTTATCGAGTACAGCGAGAACACAGAATACACGGGGCTGGGCATCGAGAAGCAGGGAGAGGACTTTTTCGGAAAGAGCCGGAAGAATATCCTGCGCGTCGTCCATCCGGATGATCAGGAGATGGTGCGTTCCGCCCTGAACAAGGCTTACATGCTGGAGGCGATGAGGGAGACGGGCAGCTTTACGCTGACTTACCGGCTGATGATCGGCGGTGAGGCGACCTATGTCCATTTGAAGGCGACGCGGCTTGGAAACGAGAGTGACCCGAGTATCGTCATCGGCGTCTCGAACATCGACGCGCAGATGAAGCGCGAACAAAAGCATTCCCAGGAGCTGCGCGATGCCAAGGAAATGATCCTGCGCGACGCGCTGACGGGTGTCAAGAGCAAGACCGCTTTTACGGCGGCGGAGACGCAGTGGAACGAGAAGCTGGCCGCATCGGCGGCGGAGCCCTTCGCTGTCGCCGTGTGCGACGTGAACAGCCTCAAGGCCGTCAACGATACCCTGGGGCACAAGGCCGGGGACGAGATCATCCGAAGGGCCTGCAGCCTCATCTGCAACACCTTCAAGCACAGCCCGGTCTACCGGATCGGAGGAGACGAATTCGCGGTGATCCTGAGCGGCAGGGATTATGAGAGGCGGCAGGAGCTGCTCTTGGAGATGGACGCGCAGAACCGTGAAAACGTGGCGTGCGGCGACGTGGTGATCGCGTGCGGGGCGGCCGATTACGAGCCCGGCACAGACACGGGCATCGAGGCGGTTTTCGAGCGCGCGGACGCGGTGATGTACGAGAACAAGGCCGCGCTGAAAGCGGCCGGCCTGTAAAACGGGGGAAACGGAAGTGAGCGGCGGAAAGAACGCATCCGGGCAGCGGACCGGCAGCATGGACCGGTATCTGTCCGTGACGGATGTCTGGGCGATCGCCTTCGGCTGTATCATCGGCTGGGGTGCATTCGTCATGCCCGGGACGACCTTCCTGCCGGTCGCGGGGCCCGGAGGTACGGTGGTCGCGATGGCGATCAGCGCGTTCATCATGCTCATCATCGGCAAAAACTACGCCTATCTGATGATCCGCCACCCGGGGACGGGCGGCGTCTATTCCTATACCAAGGAAGCCTTCGGCAGAGACCATGCGTTCCTGTGTTCCTGGTTTTTGTGCCTGTCCTATATCAGCATCGTGTTTCTGAATGCGACGGCGCTCTTCCTCGTCACGAGGACGCTGTTCGGCAGCCAGATGCAGAGCGGCTTCCATTATGCCGTCGCAGGCCACACCGTCTATCTCAGCGAGGTGCTGCTCTCTGTTGCGGCGCTGGGCGCGGTGGGCCTGCTCTTCATCCTGAAAAAGCCCCTCCTGCAGCGGATCCAGACGGTACTGGCCCTCGTTTTATTGGCGGGGTCGCTCATCATTACGCTGGTTTGCCTGCCCAGGGCGCATACGGCGGATCTCTTCAGCCTGTCCGGGCCGGACGGCCGTGGATCGCCTTCCGTCATCCTGACGATTGTGCTGCTCTCTCCATGGGCCTTTGTCGGCTTCGACGTCATCTCGCTGGAGACGGCCCATTTCCGCTTCCCCGTCCGCCGGTCGAAGGGGATTATCGCGCTGTCCATCGTGCTGGGCGGCTTCGTTTACGCCGCCATGTCGCTGGTGAGCATCACCTCCGTACCGGACGGGGCCCGGTCCTGGCAGGATTACATCCTGAATCTGGAGAAACTGAACGGCATCGAGACGGTGCCCACATTCTATGCCGCACAGTCCATCATGGGCCGTTTCGGCCTGGTACTCATGGGGATCACGGCGCTTTCCGCCATCCTGACGGGTATCATCGGCGCCTATCGGGCAACGATGCGCGTACTCTCCACCATGGCGGAGGACCACATCCTTTCGGAGCGGTTCTCCGGGACCTCGTTCTGCATCCTGTTCATCATGGCGATTTCCGCGGGCGTCTCCATCCTGGGGCGCGGCGCGCTGGAGTGGTTTGTGGAGCTGACGACGTTCGGCGCGATCGTCGGCTTCGGGTATACATCCGCCTCTGCCTGCAGGATCGCGGGGCAGGAGAAGAACCGCGGCGTGCTCCTCTCCGGCGCCATTGGCACGGTGATCACGGCGGCATTTGCGGTGGTGCAGCTCATTCCGAAGGTGACACGGCTGGAGACCATGGGCGCGGAGTCCTTCCTCTTCCTGTCTGTGTGGTGTCTGCTGGGTTTCGTATTCTATTGGCGTACCATGAACAAGGGGGAGATGACGGATTACAACGGCGTCTCCACGTCCAGCACGGTGCTGTTTTCGCTGCTGCTTTATTCCGTGCTCATGTGGTTTTTCCTGAGCCTGACGGGCGCGCCGGAAACGGAGCCCGTGCGGGGGCTTATCCTCCGGCGGTTCGGCATTCTGATCGGGATCATCTTCGTAGGCCTGCTGGTCATGCTGTACGTGCAGAACCTTCTGCGCGAGCGCCATGCGCAAATCGAGCGGGAGAAGATCCACGCGGAGGAGAGCAGCCGGGCGAAGACCCAGTTCCTCTTCAACATGTCCCACGATATCCGCACGCCGATGAACGCGATCATCGGTTATACCCATCTGGCCCAGCGGGAGGCGGACGTGCCGCCCCGGGTTCAGGAATACATCGATAAAATCGGTATTTCCAGCCAGCATCTGCTCACGCTGATCAACGACGTGCTGGAAATGAGCCGGATCGAAAGCGGCAGGATGGACCTGATCGAGGAGGAAGGCAACCTCTGCAAAACGGTTGAAAGCGCCTTCCGGATGTTTGAAACGCAGATGGAAGGCAAAGGGATCCGCTACAGCCTGGAGATGGACGGCGTCCGGCATCCGTGGGCGGTTTTTGACGCGAACCGCTATACGCGGATCCTGATGAACCTCATCAGCAACGCCGGCAAGTTCACGCCCGAGCGGGGGACGGTGAAGGTGACGCTGACGGAGCAGCCGCACCCGTCCGCCGGCCGGGCAGCCTATGAGCTGCGGGTGGAGGACGACGGCATCGGCATGACGAAGGAGTTTGCGGCGACGGTCTTTGAAGCGTTTTCGCGTGAAAGGAACTCGACGGTCAGCGGGATCCAGGGCACGGGCCTCGGCATGGCCATCACCAAGAGCATCGTGGACGCGATGGACGGCAGTATCGAGGTTGAGACTGCACCGGGGGAGGGAACGGCGTTTACCGTACACACCGCCTTCCGCCTCTGCCCGGAGAAGGCGGAGGCAGCGGACCCGAAGAACGAAACGGCCGCATCCGAGCCCGCGGATTTCCGGGGAAAGCGGCTGCTGCTGGTCGAGGATATGCAGATTAACCGGGAGATGGCCGCGATGATGCTGCAGCAGGCCGGCTTTGAAGTGGAGACGGCGGCAGACGGCAGGGAGGCGGTTGACAAGGTCCGGCTTTCGTCAGGGCAGCCGTATGACGCGGTGCTCATGGATATCCAGATGCCCGTGATGGACGGTTACGAGGCGACGCGGCAGATCCGCGCCCTGCCGGACGGAAAACTGTCGGATCTCCCGGTGATCGCGATGACGGCCAACGCCTTCGAAGAGGACATCCGCCAGGCGGAGGCGGCCGGCATGGACGGCCATATCGCCAAACCCGTCGACCAGCAGAAGATGCTGCAGACGATTGCCGGCGTCCTCCGCAAGCGGGCTGCGCTTGACCGGGACGCGGCGGGGAAAGTATAATAATACAATCCGAAAACGAGGGTGATAGCAATGCACATGCGCCATAAAAAATGGGCGCGGCCGGAGCTTTCCGTCTGCCCCTACTATCTGGACGCGCCGGTGGAACTGAGAAACCGCTGGAGGGGCCAGTTTGAAAGGGAGCAGCCGCTGCATGTGGAGCTGGGCTGCGGCAAGGGCGTTTCCACGGCGCAGATGGTGTTTGAAAACCCACAGACGAATTACGTGGCGATCGACATCACCTGCGACATCCTGGGGGATGCGCGGCGGAACATGGAAAAGGCTTTCGGCGGCGCGCAGCCGGCAAACGTCAGGATCGTGCGCTACGACATCGAGTACATCGACCGGCTTTTCGGGCCGGAGGACCGCGCAGAGCGGCTGTACATCAGCTTCTGCAATCCGTGGACGAAGCGTCCCAAGTACGCCAAGCGCAGGCTGACGCACCCCAGACAGCTGCTGCAGTACCGCACCTTCCTTGCGCCGGGCGCGGAAATCTGGTTTAAGACGGACAACGACGAGCTGTTTGAGGACAGCCTGCAGTATTTCGAGGTGTCGGGCTTCGGCTGCCGGTTCCTCACGCGGGATTTGCACGCCTCCGGCTTCGCTCCGAACTACGTGAGCGAGCACGAGCAGAAGTATACGCAGATGGGCGTGCCGATCAAGATGGGCATCTTCGTTATGGAGGACAGGCCCGTCACCATCGATCCGGTCCGCTGGAATCTGCCGGGGAAGCGGAAGACCGAAGAGCCGGAGGAGGCTTTTGAATGATCGGAATCGTGCTCAATCCCGTGTCCGGCGGGGGAAAGGGTGAGGCGCTCGCCGAGCGGGCGCAGGATCTGCTGGAGGGCCGGGGGCTGCAGGGGCGCATTTACAGGAGCTGCTGCGAGAACGGCATCTCGGACGAGGTGCGGCGGGCGCTTTCGGACGGCTGTGACGCTGTCGCCTGCATCGGCGGCGACGGCAGCCTGAGCGAGGCCGTCCAGGCGCTGTGCGGCAGCGAGGCCGTGCTCTACGTGATCCCGGCGGGGACGGGCAACGACTTTGCGCGCACGCTGGGCCTCCCGAAGGACGCGATCGAGGCGTTCCGGGCGCAGCTGGACGGGACGCCCGGCCGGATCGACTGCGGGCGGCTCAACGGCAAGCCGTTCATCAACATCTCCGGGTCCGGGTTCGACGTTCGCGTGCTGGAGCGAACGGAGGAGCTGAAAGCCGTCTATCCGGGGGCGAAAGCCTACCGGAAGGCCGTGGCGGATACGATCCGGCACTATGTGCCCTTCAGGCCGGCAATTGAGATCGACGGCAAAAAGGTGGAAGCGGGTTCATATTCCATCGTGGAGATTGCGAACGGACGGTATTTCGGCGGCGGCATGTGCGTGGCGCCCCAGGCCCGTGTGGACGACGGCGTCTTTGAGGTCGTGCTGGTGCGTGCCGTGCCGAGGCCGCTGATCCCGATGCTCTTTCCGCTCTTCATCCTGGGCCTGCATACGCGGCTCCCGCTCGCCAGGCGCTATGCGGCGAAGCAGGTACGGCTGTGTGCGCCGCAGATGACGATGAACATCGACGGCCGGCTGGAGCGCATGGACGAGGGCTTCTACGAGATCTGTCCGGGCGCGCTGCGGGTGATGCGGCCGTCTGCCGGTTAAACGCAATACCCTCCCTTCGGAGGTCGGAATACGGAAAGGAGAAAACGATGAAAAGGACGGGACTGGCCCTGGTGCTGCTGGCGCTGCTGTTTGCGGCGGCTGCAGGCCTCGGCGAAACGCGCTACGTGGACAACCGGGACCGGGACAAGGCGACGCCGCAGCGGCTGAACCTGCGAACCCAGCCCAACGCGACGTCTGAGCCGATCGGCTCCTACTATTCGGGGACGGAGGTCACCCTCGCGGACGAAGAGATTATCGAAGGGTACGTAAAGGTCGAGGTCGGCGGAAAGACGGGCTATATGTCCGAGGAGTTCCTGATCACCGCCGACGACGCTGCATCCAGGTACGGAGATGTCTCCGCGTTCGCCAAAGGGCGCGCTGCAGAGGTGGATCTGACCGGCATGTGGATTACGACCGAGCCGCTGCAGGCTGCGCCGTCTCCCGGCGCCCAGAAGATTTCCGATTTGCAGAGCGGCGAGAGCGTGCAGGTCTTCGGCTTTGTCGGCAACTGGCTCTATGTGGCGGTCGAGACGCCGGAAGGCCGGCTCTTCGGGTACGTCCGCCTCTCGGTGCTCACCGAGGGCGGCGAGGCGAAGGCGGCCATCGCGATGGGCAGCGACGACGTGGGCAGCGTCAGCCTGCGCAGCCAGCCGCAGGCGAAGGCGGAAGAGGTGCTCAAGGTTCGCAACGGGGCCGTCTGCCTCGTCCTGTTCGGGCGGTCGGGCAACGAGTGGTACCGCGTGCGCGTGGGCGGCGTGACAGGCTGGATCCGCAACGAACCCAGCGAGGATCTCGTCTTTTTGAAGGGCGCGCCGCGCTCCAGCGTCCCCTATTATCCGCCGCTGATGCAGGTGGCGAAGGATTCGCTGCTCTGCCGCGACGCAGGCAGCACCGCAGGACCGTACATGACGCTGGGCGAAGGGATGAAGGTGGAAGTGCTCGGCACGGCGGGAGAGTACGCCTATGTGCGGACGCTGGAAGGCGGCGTCGGCGCCTATGAGAGCGGCGACTTCGGCTATATCCTGGCAGCCGACCTGGGCCCGACGGACGCGGCGGGCAGCGTGGGCGTCGCCCAGGCGGACGACGGCGACCTGCCTGTCTTGCTGTACAACACGCCGGGCAGCGACGGCCGCGTGATCGGTGCGCTGGAAGCCGGTGCGCAGGTCCGGATCCTCAACTATACGCAGACGGAATACGTGCAGCTCTCCCTCGGCGGGATGACGGCGTATGCAAAGAAGCGCGGCATCCGCCTGATGACCGACGCGGGCGACTCGCCCAGCGACCGGATCCCGCAGCGCGCCGTGGTGCGCGAAGAGGCGGCGCTTTGCCGCGAGCCGGCGAACGACGCGGAGGAGACGGGCACGGCGGAAGCCGGCAGCCGCGTCTACATGCTGGCGAAGGTGGGCGAGTGGGCGTTCGTAAACGTCGCGGCGAAGCCGGACCTGACCATCGGCGGCGACCGGTCGGACAAGACCGGCTTTGTGCGGCTGGACCGGCTCAACGCGCCGGCGGGAACGACGCACCTCACGGCCGCCGTACGGACGGACAAGGTGAACATCCGCCAGAGTGCGGACAGGAACAGCCCGATCATCGGCAAGGCGCGGCTGGGCGAACTGCTGCGCGTGGCGGACTACGGCAGTAACTGGACGTGCGTCGTCAAGGAGGACGGCACGCGCGGCTACATCATGACGGAATACCTCACCTTTGACTGATTGGCAGAAATCTTTTTCATAATAATCTTCCGGTGTGACGCTTCTGTGACAGTCTGTCTGATAAACTGACGCTGTCAATGAAACACGGCGGCCGCCAAGGCCGGGAAAAGGAGAGAAAATTATGAAAAAGAAACTGATGATGATGGTGCTTGCAACCATGCTGATGCTGGCGCTGGTAGTCACGGCGTCGGCAGCCACCCTGTACTATGTGACGGCGAACAACGTGCGTGTGCGCAGCGGCCCCGGAACGGACTATGACATCCTGTTCCACAACAACCGCGGCGCCAAGGTCTACGTCGAGCGGACCACGAACGGCTGGGCAGTGGTCAAGTTGGCCGGAGCGTATAACCAGGACGGCTACATCTCCACGAAGTATCTGAGCCGGACGAAGTCGGGCTCGAACGTCACGCCTTCCAAGACCAGCACCGACACCACGCCGCAGGGCGACTATAAGAACTTCACCGCGGCCGCCTATAACGTCATCGTCAACCCGACGAACAACTACGTGAACATGCGCTGGGAAGCGAGCAAGACCTCTCAGGTCCGCAAGGTGTACTACTACGGCGCGAAGCTCAAGGTGATCGCGGAGAACGCGTACTGGTGCCAGGTGATGGACGAGTCCACCGGAGAAGTCGGCTTTATGCTGAAGTCCCTGCTGCTGCGGGTGGAGGAAGAGAAAAACGGCTGAGTGTAAGGCACCGGATGAAAATGCCAATCAGAGACAACAGGAGGTATGACACATGAAAAAGATGATTCTCGTACTTTGCGCGGTCCTCGCGCTGGGGTGCTGCACGGCCTTCGCCGAGGCGGTGAACAAGGTGGTACTCTGGGAGAATACCGCTACGGAAGTCGATGAGGCGGGCAACCTGCTCGAGCAGCCGGTAAAGGTGACACTGGAGACGGCGGAGCCCGTCGAGATCGAGATGATCGATGAGGTGGACGTCAGCGACGGCTTCTTTGCAAAGATCCGCCGGGACGGCGTAGCGCCCGTCGTGGTCTCCATCACACCGGCGGACTACGGCGCGCACGCCAACCTGAACAAGGCGACGGAGGAACAGCTGCAGGCCTTCATCGCGAAGGTGGCGGAGCAGTTCGAAGAAGGGAAGTACGTCTCCGAGATCAAGAAGACGGAGAGCGGCAACACCTTCCTGGCGGTGGGCGACGCGGTGACGCGCAGCGTATGGACGATTTACGAGGACACGCTGATTGAGATCATCCAGTACAAGGAGGACTTTACGGAGCTGACGGCGGAAGATCAGGCGTTTGCCGTTGAGATTCTGCAGGGCATCTGGATGGAGTAAGAGCAAAACGCGCGGCGCGGAGGCTTTGGCCTCCGCGCTTTTTGCTGTCTGTGTCCCGTAAGAATCTTGCGGCCGAGCTGGGACGGCAGCATTGACAAGAGATAAAAAACTGTTATGATATAATCTGTCTGTCATCCGTCCCGCAACCGGCTGCTGCCCTGCGGCCGTGCGGCGGGGGAGGACGGAGTAAATGGTCTCCCCGCGGCAGGAGGACAGGGGTTTCCATAGCGCCAGGCCCGTTACGGGCGACGAGGGCGGGCAGCGATCGAAAGACTCGGCGGATGCTGTCCCGGCAGCGGTGGGCCGAGAGGGAGAGAGCAAAAAACGGAATCAAAACCGCAACAGAGGCTCTCCCGGCACCGAAAAAGCAGGGCAAGAAGGAGTGTCTATGGTTACCATCTGTGATCTGTACGATCTTGATCATACGCTGGCGGCAGACTATCTGCGCCGGTTTACTTACCCCTGGGAGGCGCTCTCCGGCATCAAGGAGATGATCCTCTCGCTCGGTCCCACGCTCGGAGAGGAATACGAGGAGCGGGAGCCGGGGGTCTGGGTCCACAGGACGGCGAAAGTCTTTCCGTCCGCCTACCTGGGTGCACCGTGCATCATCGGCCCGCGCACGGAGGTGCGCCACTGCGCGTTCATCCGCGGCAGCGCGCTCGTGGGGGCGGACTGCGTCGTCGGCAATTCCGTGGAGCTCAAAAACGTGATCCTCTTCGACCACGTGCAGACGCCCCACTACAATTACGTGGGCGATTCCATCCTGGGCTACTTCAGCCACATGGGCGCGGGCTCCATCACCTCCAACGTCAAGAGCGACAAGAAGCCTGTCGTCGTCCACAACGGTACGGAGCAGACGGAGACGGGCCTGAAGAAATTCGGCGCGATGCTGGGGGATTACGTGGAAGTGGGCTGCAACAGCGTCCTGAACCCGGGAACGGTCATCGGCCGGCACAGCAACATCTACCCGACCTCCTGCGTGCGCGGCGTCGTACCGGCGTGCAGCATCTGGAAAAACAGCGGCGAGATCGTGAGAAAAAACGCAGAAGCGTAAAGGAGAGAACCCATGAGAGTCATCATTCAGGATAATTACGAGAAAATGTGCCTGTGGGCGGCGCGCTACATCGCGGGGAAAATCCGCTCGCACGCGGAAGAAAGGCCCTTCGTGCTCGGCCTGCCGACAGGCTCCAGCCCCATCGGCGTCTACCGGGAACTGATCCGGATGAACCGGGCGGGCGAGCTTTCGTTTGCAAACGTCGTCACCTTCAACATGGACGAGTATCTCGGCCTGCCGCACGAGCACGACCAGAGCTACTGGTATTTCATGCACGACAACTTCTTCAACCACCTCGTCGACATGAAGCCGGAGAACATCCACATTCTGGACGGCATGGCGGAAGACCCGGAGGCGGAGTGCCGCAGCTACGAGGGGAAGATCGCCGCCTGCGGCGGGATCGACCTGTTCCTGGGCGGCATCGGCGTGGACGGGCACATCGCCTTCAACGAGCCGTTCACCAGCCTGTCTTCCCGGACGGGCGTCCGCAGCCTTACGACGGACACGCGCATCGTCAACAGCCGTTTCTTCGGCGGCGATCCGGAGAAAGTGCCGGAGCAGGCGCTCTCCGTCGGCGTGGGTACGGTCACCGATGCCAGAGAGGTCCTGATCCTCATCAGCGGTCACAACAAGGCGCGCGCCCTGGCCGCGACGGTGGAAGGCGGGGTCAGCCAGCGGTGGACCTGCTCCGCACTGCAGCTGCACAACGGCGCGATCATCGCCTGCGACGAGGAGGCATGCGGCGAGCTGACCGTGGACACCTACAAGTACTTCCTGGACATTGAGAGAGGGGAGCGGCTGTAATGGGCAAATACTTCGGCACGGACGGTTTCCGCGGCGAGGCCAACCGGGACCTGACTTTCGAGCATGCGGTGAAGATCGGGCGCTTCCTGGGCTGGTACTACGGCGAGTGCCAGGGCAAGAAGGCCAAGATCGTCATCGGCAAGGACACCCGCCGTTCCTCCTACATGTTCGAGTACGCGCTGTGCACCGGCCTCATGGCCAGCGGCGCGGATGCGTATATCATGCACGTCACGACGACGCCGTCCGTCGCGTACATCACGCGGGTGGATGACTTCGACTGCGGCATCATGATCTCCGCCTCCCACAACCCGTACTACGACAACGGCATCAAGCTGCTGAGCAGCAACGGTGAGAAGATGGACGAGGAGACGATCCTGCAGGTCGAGCGGTATCTGGACGGCGAGTGCGAGATCCCGATCGCGCAGCGGCACGACATCGGGCGGACGGTGGATTACGTGGCCGGGCGCAACCGCTACATCGGCTACCTGATCTCGATGTCCAAGTACAGCTTCAAGGACAAACGGATCGGGCTGGACGTGGCCAACGGCGCGGCCTGGCAGATCGCCAGGGGCGTCTTCGACGCGCTGGGCGCGAAGACGTATGTGATGAACGACGAGCCGGACGGCTACAACATCAACACGGACTGCGGCAGCACGCACATCGAGCACCTGCAGCGGTTCGTGGTCGAGAAGGGGCTGGACATCGGCTTCGCATTCGACGGCGACGCGGACCGCTGCATCTGCGTGGATGAGAAGGGCAACGTCGTAACCGGCGACCACATACTGTACGTCTACGGCGTGTACATGAAGGAGCGCGGCAAGCTGCTCAACAACAAAGTCGTCACCACGGTCATGAGCAATTTCGGCCTGTACAAGGCGCTGGATCGCGCCGGGATCGGCTATGAAAAGACGAAGGTCGGCGACAAGTACGTCTACGAGTGCATGGTGGAGAACGGACACCGCATCGGCGGCGAGCAGTCCGGCCACATCATCTTCTCCAAGTACGCGACGACGGGCGACGGCATCCTGACGAGCCTCAAGCTGATGGAAGTGATGCTGGCCAAGGAGAAACCGATGAGCGAGCTGGCGGCGCCGTGCGTCTTCTATCCGCAGGTGTTGAAAAACGTGAAGGTGAAGAGCAAGCCGGAGGCCCGCAACGACCCGGACGTGCAGGCGGCCGTGCAGAAGGTCGCGGACGAGCTGGGCGACACCGGCCGCATCCTCGTGCGCGAGAGCGGCACGGAGCCGGTGCTCCGCGTCATGGTGGAAGCGGATTCGCAGGACGTGTGCGAGCGGTACGTGGACGGCGTGATCGACGTCATCCGGGCCAAAGGTCACCTGGCATGATCCGCAGGCACATCGTCTTCACCGGCTGGGTTCAGGGCGTCGGGCTGCGCTACAGGGCGCGGCACGCGGCGGCCCTGTACGGCTGCACCGGATGGGTGCGCAACGAGTGGGACGGCAGCGTGACTATGGAAATCCAGGGCACGCAGGAGCAGATCGACAGCGTCATCCTGGCGATCGAGCGCGGCGCGTACGTCCGCATCGAGAACATGGACAGCCGCACAATTCCCGTGGTCGCGGGAGAGCGGGGATTCAGCGCGGACTAGCGTACAAGAATCTTGAAGAAATGACAAAGGCGTTCCGCCGCTCGGGCTTGAGCGGCGGAACGCCTTATCCTTTTGTCTGCGCCTTACTTCGGCAGGATGGTCGACCACGGATGGTCGTCGACCTCAATGTCGGGGTGATTTGAGATGTACTCGATGATGGCGTCGGCCACGTCGGTCTGGACCTCCCGGAGCAGGGGAGCGCTGCTGACCATGCCGTAGCCGGAAGTGCCGCCGTAGCGGTAGCTGTTGACGCAGACCGAGACGGCCTCGTCCGTCAGCATCTCGTGCCCGTTCAGCCGGATGGAGATCACGCGTTCGCCGGCGGGGCGCCGCACGTCGATGACGTAATCGATGCCCGAAAAGTAATCGTAATTGTAGTGCTGCACCTTGGGCCGGGTAAAGAGTTCGCCGAGGATGATCCGGCCGTTTTCGTCGAGCGTGAAGTACTCCGCGCTGCGCTCGATGTAGTTTTTGAGCGTCGTGCGGTCCATGCCGAGCACCACGAGCGTGTTGGAGTAGATGTAGGTGGAGACGACGTCGCGGATGGTGACCTCCTGCGGGAGCCCTTTGTACTCGTTGGGCATGGCGCAGGTGGAAACCTGCGCGCCGGTGGCCTGCCGCTGGACCTCGTTGACGAAGTTGGCCAGCGGGTTGCCGTGTAGCGCGGCGTAGAGCGGATCCTGCGAGGGGAGCGGACGGGACAGGTGCCCGGCCGGCGTATCCAGCCAGGTGTCCACCCGGCGCGCGAGCGGCGCAAGGAGATTCATCGCGTCCTCGTCGGCGCGGCCGGCGGGTTCGACGAAGCGGCTTTCGAAATGCTTTTTGCCGCCTTCCTCAACGGTGACGTCGACGGCGCACGCGTGGGACGCCCGGTAACCAGGCTGCAGCGTGTAGCTGTTGCCCAGCATGCGGCCTTCGGTGGGCATGTGTTGGTGGCCGGTGAGGACGAGGTCGTAGTCCAGTTCGCTGCAGATGCGGCAGGCCTGATTTTCGGAGGTCTGCGATAGCAGCCGCCCGTCCTCCAAATCGCGCTCGTAGCCGCCGTGATAGAGCAGCACGGTGACGTCGCACAGGGGCCGGATGACTTCCAGCATGGCCTTCGCCGCCTCAAAAGCATCCTCAATTTCGAGTTCGGCCACGGTCGCGGGATTCTCCCAGCGGGAGACGAAATGGGTGCAGACGCCCACCAGGCCGACGCACAGGCCGTTCTCCATCTGCGTCACGGCGTAGGGGGCGATGGGCAGGCGGTGCGCCTTGTCCCGGATGTTGGCGCACAGGCACAAGGCATCCAGGTTCTGCAGGTAGTCCAGCAGCGCATCCAAGCCGTAGTTGAAGTCGTGGTTGCCGAGCGTCACGAAGTGATAGCCGGCCAGGTTCATTACGGCGGCGACGGGATGCGTGCCGTAGGTGTCACAGGACAGGCACTCCTGTTTTTCCGCGGCGGTAAGGCGCTGATAGAGGTTGGTGAGCGGCGAGCCCTGCAGGGTGTCGCCGCCGTCCAGGATCAGCGTGTTGCCGTCGCGGGGAAATTCGTCCATCAGCTTCATGAGGCCGATGGGCGCCTCCTCGCGGTCGGCGTAGCGCGTCGGGAAGAAATAGCCGTGCATGTCCGAGGTATAGCGGATGCGAAGTGTTTTTGCCATATCAGCCTCTTGCGAGTTTGGTGCGGATGTGCGTGGAGAAGAGCTCGACGACGATCATGAGGACGACCATGCCGAACAGGTAGGCGCCGACCATGCTCCAGCGGCTGGAGGTGATGCACTGGATGAGCGCCGCGCCGATGCCGCCCGCGCCCACGATGCCCAGCGTCGTGGCGTCCTTCATGTTGATGTCGAAGCGGTAGATGACGGTGGAGATGAAGTTGGGGATGATCTGCGGGAGGATGCCGTAGCGCACCTTCTGGAAGCCGTTGCAGCCGGAGGCGTCCAGGCTCTCCAGGATGCGGGTGTCGATGTCCTCGATGGCCGTGATGTACATCTTGCAGATCATGCCGATGGAGCAGATGCTCTGCGTAACCACGCCGCAGAAGGCGTTCGGCCCCGTCACGCGGATCCACACCAGCGCCCAGACGAGGGAGGGAATC
Source organism: uncultured Eubacteriales bacterium (assembly GCA_902781095.1). GTDB lineage: Bacteria > Bacillota > Clostridia > Christensenellales > Aristaeellaceae > Ventricola. The sequence goes on along the minus strand of CACZHW010000009.1, from coordinate 5,137 downwards.
GTGCGGATCAGCAGGATGAAGAGGTTGAAAACGAAGGCGACCGGCTTGGGTACGATCTTGTCGCAGGCCAGGAAGCTGAAGGGGACGGCCAGTATGCCGCCGATCAGCGTGCCCAGCACGGCGATGGCCATCGTCTGCAGCAGCTGGTAGGGAACGCCTTCCGGCGTCAGGTTGAACAGCAGGGAAGTGTCCGGGTGCAGCAGGCCGTTGCCGATGCCCTGCGCGATGGTGACGCCCTTGCTGGCAAGGCCTTTGTAGCGCACGGTGGAACCGCTCCAGCCGAGCATCGCGCATACGGCCAGGACGACCAGCGTATAGACCCACCACAGGCGCGGCCGGGCCTCGTAGACCTCGTCCACCGTAAGGGGACGGCTGACATTCAGGATGTTGTCTTTCTTTGTCATGTTCCGCCCTCCTTAGCTCAGCTTGTGGCGCAGGTACTGGGACAGCCGTTCGATGAGCACGACGACCACGAAGAGCGCCAGCAGCACCATGCCGAGTCCGTTGTAATCGCGCCAGCCGATGCGCTCGTCCATCAAAAGGCCGATGCCGCCGGCCCCGACGTAGCCCAGGATGGCTGCGGCGCGGATGTTCATCTCCAGCGCGTAGAGGCAGTAACTGAGATAGGTCGGGAGAATCTGCGGCATGCACGCCGCCCAAAAGGACTGGAACTTGGTGCCGCCGAAGCTCTCGACCGCCTCGAAGGCGCCCATGTCGATGGTTTCGATGGATTCGTACATCATCTTGGAAATGACGCCGAAGGTAAAGACGATGATGGCGACGGTGCCGGCGAAGGTGCCCAGACCGAAGATCAGGGCCGCGAACTTGGCGATGACCAGGGTGGGCAACGTGCGCACGACCATGAGCAGGATGCGCAGGAACCACACGACGCCTTTCGACTTGTCGATGTTGGTGGAGGCCAGCACCGAGATGGGCAGCGCGAGGGTCGCGCCGATGAAGGAACCCAGGATGGACATCTTGATCGTATCCATCAGGGGATTGACGACCTTCTCGAAGTAGCTGAAATCGGGGTGGAAGATCCTGTCCAGGATGACGAAGAACTGGCCGCCGCGCTTGGCGATGATGGAGAGGTCAAATCCGGTCAGCCGGCCGGAGGCGAGGACCACGTCCACCAGCACGACGGCGATGAGCAGCGCGCGCGAGGCGGGCTGTGTAATCTGCTTGCCGTTGGACAGCGTATAGGTGCGCGTGCGCAGGGACAGCGCGGCCGCGGCGACCGTCAGAAGGGAGAGGACGGCTGCAGGGACGCGGTCCATGGAGAAGCAGACGCACAGGATGCCGAACAGGGGCAGCAGCACAAGCGTCAGCAGGGAGGAGCGGGATTGTTTTTTCATCGCGCTCACCTCAGGTGCCGGCGGTCGGCACCGTCGCTCCGCCGTAAATCTCGTCCAGAATCTCCTGGGTGACCGAGGTGGTCGGGCCGTCATAGACGATCTGGCCGGCGCGGATGCCGATGACGCGGGAACAGTACTGCAGCGCGAGGTCGACGTGGTGGATGTTGATGAGCACCGTGATGTTCATCTCCTGGTTGATGCGGCGGAAGTCCGCCATGACCTGATGGGCGGTCACGGGGTCCAGCGCGGCGACGGGCTCGTCGGCCAGGATGATGGTGGGGTTCTGGTTCAGCGTGCGGGCCAGGGAGACGCGCTGCTGCTGGCCGCCGGAGAGCTGGTCGCAGCGGGTGTACGCCTTGTCCAGGATGCCGACCTTGTCCAGCGCTTCCAGCGCCTTCTTTTTCTGCTCCTCGCTGAACAAGCCGAGCAGCACGCGGTGGAACGGCATATCCGGCACCATGGAGGTCAGCACGTTGCGCAGCGCGGTGGCGCGGGTGACAAGGTTGTAGGACTGGAAGATCATGCCGACTTTGCGGCGGTATTTGCGCATGGAAGCGCCGCTCAGCGTCATGACGTCCGTTCCGTCCACGACGAGCTGACCGTCCGTCACGTCGATCATGCGGTTGATGGTGCGGATGAGCGTGGATTTGCCCGCGCCGCTGAGGCCGATGATGGCGACGAATTCACCCTGATCAATGGTGAGGTTGATGTCGCTGAGCCCCTTGACGCCGTTGGGGTAGACCTTGTTGACATGCTTGAACTCGATCAATTGAACCCTTCCTTCCCTCGCACTGCTTTTTTGTGCGTATCTTGCAACATGATACCATGGACGGACGCTTCAAACAAGAGAAAACCGAAGGCAGGTTTCATCCGGTCTTAATAAAGGGACCCCGGCGAATGCCGGGGTCCCGAAGGATATGGGATTACTGTACGGCGGTCAGCGCGAGACGGGCGCCGTCGTAGTCGCTGTCGGTGGCGACGGCGTAGCCGGTGTGGCTGTACACGCTGAAGATTTCCTTGCCCTCATCGGTATTGATGATGTTGATGAGAGAGTTCTGAAGCGCAGCGATGAACTGCGGGTTGTACACGTCGGGCTTGGCGGTGGTGATGGCGACGGTATCGTTGTAGATGCCCTCGGTGACGCCGATGACATTCATCTCGTTCCAGATGGAGTCGCTGCGGCCCATGCCCTGCTTGCCGGTGGCGTCCTGCTCGCCGATGGGCAGCATCCAGGCGGCTTCATAGTCGCGGCGGCCATCCGCATAGCAGCAGACGATGTCGACCTGCTCGGCAGCGGCCTGCGCGAAGGCGTCGCCGTAGCCCAGCTGGATGAGGTTGCCGCCGTCGGCCTGGATGTCGGTCAGCTTGCGGCCGTCGTAGTTCTTCATCAGCCACATGGTGGGGTACACATAGCCGGCGGAGGAAGAGGTGGAAGCGACAGCCCAGGTCGCCTTGGAGAGGTCTTCCCAGGTCAGCGCCTCATGCGCGTTGACCTTCGCGGCCAGCTGCTTGCCGTACTCGGAAGGCGTGGCGTAGATGAGGGAACGGTAGAAGGTGACCTGCTGATCGGTCGGCAGGGTCTTGTTCTCGTCGCCGTTCCAGGTCCACGGATCGGTGGAGTCGTTGGAGAGGCCGGCGCGGGTGGCGGTCAGGATGACGTCCACTTCCTTGTCCTGGCTGAAGATGGCGTAGGTGCCGCCGGGCAGCCAGCCCACATCGATGGCGCCTGCAGCCATGGCTTCGCCGGTCGCCTCGTATTTGGTGCCGACGGTGATTTCGACTTCGCCGATGTCGTAGCCCTGCTTGGCCATCTCGGCCTTCACCAGATCGGGCAGGTTCTTGGTGCCGGTGATGATGACGTCGGCATCCTTGGAGGGGACGAACTCAAAGGTCAGCTTGTCCATCTTGATGTTGTCAGCCAGCGCAGCGGCGGAGCACAGCATCAGGGCGGCCAGCACGAGGGCAAAGAGCTTTTTCATGCGGGAAATCCTCCTTCTGTCGTTCACGATGATTGTTTTGGCCGAAAAAGTATAACACAGACAAAAGAGGCGGACAAGAGCAAAATGAAAATTGTTCGGGGCGGCCGGCCGCAAAACGCCGTGCCCGGCGGGGAAAAGGAGACCATACCGTGACAGGCAGCGGGATTCGTGGTAGAATCGCTGTTGAAAAGGACGATCGGCGGACGGACCGGGGAGGAAGAAAAATGGAGATCGCACCCTATCTGGAGCAGCGCCTGCTGGAGCAGTACGGAGCGGAGGAGACGGAAAGCATCCGGCGGGGGTTCTCTGCCGCGCGCTGCACCACGCTGCGCACGAACCGGCTGAAGGGAACACCCGAAAAAACGGCTGCGGCGCTTGAAGCGGCGGGCATCCCCTTTGAGCGCGTCCCCTGGTTTGAGGACGCGTTCCGCCTGGAGGCGGGGATGGAAAAGGAGATTTCACAGCTGCCGCTGTATGCGCAGGGAGAAATCTATGTCCAGAGCCTCTCTTCCATGCTGCCGCCGCTGCTGCTCGGTGCACGGCCGGGGGATAATATCCTGGATATGGCTGCGGCGCCGGGCGGAAAGACGACGGAGATTGCGAGCCTGACGGGCGGGCAGGCGATGATCACCGCATGCGAGCGGAATCTGCCGAGGCTGGAGCGCATGAAGGCCAATCTGGCACGGCAGGGCTGTACGCGGGTGACGGCGATGAACGTGGACGCCCGCCAGCTGGACGATTTCTTCTCCTTCGACCGCGTGCTGCTGGACGCCCCCTGCTCCGGCAGCGGTACGGTGAGCAGGGACAGCCGGGGGCGGTTTGAACCGGCGCTGCTCAAAAAGACGGCGGCGCTGCAGCGCGCCCTGCTGGAGAAGGCGCTGCGGCTGGTGAAGCCGGGCGGAACCGTCGTCTACTCCACCTGCTCCATCCTGAGAGAAGAGAACGAGGACGTCGTTGCAGCGCTGCTTAAAGGGGGGAAGTGTGAACTCGTCCCGGTTGAGGAGGGACGTTTTACGGAGGTGCCGCGGCTGCCGTGCAGCCTCCCGGGGACGGTGCTGGTGCGCCCGACGGAGGCGTACGAGGGCTTCTTTGCCGCCGTCCTGCACAGAAAGCGCTGAGCCGTCGAAAAAAGCATAAAAAGAGCGGGGCTCCGGCATAAAGCCGGGGCCCCGCTTTATGGATTTGTCAGCGCTTATCCTGCCTGCGCCTGCGCAGCAGCAGGAAGAGGATCAGGAGAATCAGCAGGATGAGGAGGATCGGCAGGAGCAGCATCGGGCCGCTCACGGTGCCTGACGGCACCGCGGTCGGCGCGGGCTCGGCTGTGACTTCGGGCTCCGCCGTCGGCTCGGGCGTGGGCTCGGCCGTGATCTCGGGCTCCGCCGTCATCTCGGGCGTGGGCTCGGACGTGACCTCGGGCTCAGCCGTCACTTCCGGCGTAGCCGTCACCTCCGGCGTCGGGGTCGGCGTGGCGGTAGGGTCGGGCGTCGGGGTGGCGCTCAGCTTCTTCGTGAGGTCTTCCAGCTGCCCGACGAGGCCGCTTACGTCGCCCTCGCCGACGGTGAGCCAGTCGCCTTCGCCGGTCGCGCGGAGCGTGGCGGAGGCGATGCCGTCCGCCGAGTAGGAGAGGGTGTCGTCCGTAACGGAGAAGCCGTCCTCCTCACTGTGATTGAAGGGGGAAGCCTCCGCGGCGTCCTTCGCCTGGCGGAGCAGGTCGCGGATTTCGGAGAGCCTGCCGCTGTCCGCTTCCGTGCCCGGGGTGAGGGCCAGGGCCTGTGCACCGTCTCCGGAGAGCAGCGCGGCGGC
>CACZHW010000008.1 GCA_902781095.1 uncultured Eubacteriales bacterium | reverse complement strand
TCCCCTGTATATCTCTTGTTTGGTTTTTCTCTTGACATATAACAACACCCCATTCGTTAGTAGTATACCATACTGTCTAACAAATGGGGTGCGGTTCATGGTAAAGGCTTCTTTTTTTTATCCTCTTTGCTTTTGTAAAACAAATACCCTTGCTTCCTTCTCAGAAAACAAGGGTATTGTTGATGGTCTGATACGAACCCGTTTCCGTTTTGGAAACGGGTTCGTATGTTTCTGTTTGTATTGGTCAAGTCTATCGGGTTAGGGCGAAGTGTTACCACTCGCAATCATCGAAACGCTCCTCGTCCAACACTTCCCGAATGAAAATGCTAATGGAATCAATTTCTCCTGTTTCAAGGTCATCCTCAAGCCAATAACCAAATGGTGATTCAAAGTCCTCATTCCAGTCGTCGAATGCAAGGCTCGGGTCGATGATCCGGGCATCCTTTAACTGCATCCTGGTATGAATTCCATTTGGCAGAGAACCTTGATAATCCTTCCAGAATACCATTTTAAAGAGCTTATTGTTCTTTGCAAAAAACAGGCTTAATATATTATCCACAATTAAAACCGTCCACGGATTCGGCACTGTCTCATGGCTGCTACTCCAAACCTCTTGACGATACCTAATTCCAGCATTGGAAAGGACTTGCTTTACGACAATGATGTCTTGATACAAAGCTATGCTTTCTATACCTATATAAGGAATGATTGATTCAGTCAGACACACACTTTTCCCTCCTAAACCATAATTTGGCACTTTCGTTTCCGTCAGATCACTTTCATCATAGAGTTTTCGATTAATGACAAAAATGAAACAGCACAAACGTGTGTCCAAGCCTGTGCTGCTTCATAAAACTCTCCACAATTAATCCTATAAGAGATAGAATAGAGAAACTTTGCTGAAACTGTTTACGGCTTCATCAGCGCCTTCACCTGCCGCACGCGCTCGTCGATGAAGTCCGCCCAGACGGTGGCGTCCAGATAGGGCTGCGTCCGGTGGGTATAGGTGCCCGCGCGGTCCAGGATTTCGATCTGGTTGGGATGGCTGGGCAGCGCGATGTCCACGTGGATGGCCTTCAGCTTCTCGGCGTCGTCCAGGAAGCGCTGGCGCAGATCCGGCGTGAGGTAGCGGCTGGTCTTATAGTAATCGTCGTTCATCGTGTTGGCGCCGACGCCGCCGTGCATGGCGACGGTGTACACCTCGCCGGTCTCCGGGTTCTTCTCCTGCCAGAAGAAGCTGGTGCAGCCGACGGTATGGCCCGGCGTGAGCAGGGTTTGAACGGAGATGTCGCCCAGAACCACCGGACGGCCGTCCTCCAGATAATGGTCGATCTGAATGTGCTGCACGTGCCACGGCTCGTGGGGCAGCTCGGTCTCCTCCGGGCATTCCTCCATAAAGCGCGCGTCTTCCCTGGACATATACAGCGGCGCGCCCGTGAGCGCGTGCAGCGCGGCGGCCCCGCCGAAATGATCCAGGTGCGCGTGGCTCAACAGGATAGCCTTGACGTCCTCCGGCTTGTAGCCCAGCCGGTAGATGGAGTCCACCAGCAGGTAGACGCTCTCCGCGATGCCGGTATCGATCAGGATGAGGCCGGCTCCGGTGTCGATCAGGTAGGCGCCCACCCATTTCTGGCCGGAAACGTAATAGGTCCTCGGGCTGACCTGAAAGGGGCCGACCGCCAGTTCCCACGGGCTGTGGCACAGGGTTTCCACCGGATGCGGATAGGGCTTGCTGCATTGAAAGGGCATTTTTTCTCCTCCTTTACAGACAGATTGTCACTGATTACTATACGATATGCAGAGCCCGCGCGCAACAGGATCATTAAAAAAAGCTGAAGACCCGGCTCCGAAAGGAAGGACATCATGCGCAAATCCGTCCGCAACATGACCGAGGGCAGCGTGGCCCGCCACCTGCTGCTCTACGCCGTCCCCGCCGTGCTCGGCGACCTGTTTCAGGTCACCTACAACACGGTGGACAGCATCATCGTCGGCAAATACGCCGGGCCGTCCGCGCTGGCCGCCGTCGGCATCGCCAGCCCCCTCATGAACATCGCCATGTTCTTCATCATCGGTATCGGCATCGGCGCCTCCGTCATCATGAGCGAATTTTTCGGGGCGGGGGATCTGCCCTCGCTCCGCCGTGAGTTCTGCACGACGCTGTCCCTCTCCACGCTGCTGGGCGCCGTCATCGCCCTGTTCCTCTTCCTGCTGGCCGGCCCGCTGCTGCGCCTGTGCCGCACGCCCGCGGAGATCCTCGGCGACACCGTGCGCTATCTGCGCATCGTGGCCGCCGGGATGGTGCTCACCGCCTTCTACAACATCCTGGCCGCCGCCTCCCGTTCCGTCGGGGACACGCGCACGCCGCTGCTGTGCCTCGTCGCCGGTTCCGCCGTCAATGTCGCGCTGGACGTCTGGTTTGTCGCCGGTCTGCGCCTGGGCGTCGGCGGTGCGGCCGCCGCCACCGTCATCAGCCAGGGCGTCGCCGCCCTGCTCTGCGCGCTGCTGCTGCTCCGCTCCGGGCCCTTCCGCATGCGGCGCGGGGATTTTGCCGTCGACCGCGCGCTGCTCCGGCGCACGATGCAGTTCAGCTACGCCAGCGCGCTGCAGCAGGCGGGCATCTACGTAGGCAAGCTGCTCGTGCAGTCCCTCGTCAATCCGCTGGGCGTCCATTCCATCGCCGCCTTCAACGCCGTCAACCGGCTGGACGACTACGCGCTCATCCCCCAGCGGGACATCGCCAACGGGGAAACCGTGCTGGTCGCGCAAAATCACGGCGCCGGAAAGCCGGAACGCATGCTCCGCGGCTTCCGCGCCGCCCTGCTGCTGGAAGCCCTCTACGGCCTTTGCGTCTCCCTTGCCATCTTCTTCCTCGCCGGGCCGCTGATGCGCCTGTTCGTGAGTGCCGAAGAGACGGAGGTCATCCGCCTGGGCGTGCGCTACCTGCGCATCATGGGGCTGTTCTACTTCCTGCCCGGGCTGAACAACGGGCTGCAGGGGTATCTGCGCGCCATCGGCAGGCTGAACCTTACGATGATCATCACCTACGCGCAGATGTTCACGCGCGCCGTCTGCACGGCGCTGCTCATCTCCCGTCTCGGCCTGGACGCCGTCCCCCTGGCCTGTGCGGCTGGCTGGACCGTCATGCTCGTCTGGGAGCTCTCCCTCGTCGCGCGCTGGAAGCGCAAGGGCCTCCTGACCGGGCATTCTTCTTGATCCGCCGCCCCGGCTGCACCTTCCCGGATATCAGCATCGTTTCGGCTAAACTCATTGATTTTAGGCAGCGTTTATTGACAGAAATGATGGGCCGTGCTATATTCTATATGTGCACTTATCCATAATTGCTTCGGTTATTCTTCTACCATTTCTTCTGATCCGCACCTTGCCGGCAGGCTTCGCCGGTAAATATAGAAGGAGGTTTGTACCATGAAGAAACTGCTCGCGATCCTGATTTCCCTCTGCCTCGTTATGGGATGCGCCGCTGCGCTCGCGGACGGCATCAAGCTGGGCATCGTCACGCCGGACGCCGACCACGGCTTCACCGGCGAGTCCGTCGCCCACGCGCGCGCGGAAGCCGAGGCCATGAAGGCTGCCGGCATCATCGAAGACTACATGATGGCCGTCGGCGCGGAAGCCTCCAAGCAGATTTCCGGCATCGACGAGATCCTCAACTGGGGACCCGACGCCATCATGCTCTGGCCGCTGGAAGGCGATCAGCTGCGCAACGCCGCCCAGACCATCATCGACGAAGGCGTGCCGCTCGTCATCTATGACCGCCTCATCGAGAACTTCACCGGCATGGCCGGCGAGATCATGGGCGACAACGTCACCATCGGCAACATGATGGGCAAATACCTGCTGAAGTACTACGAGGATGACCTGAAGGAAGGCAAGAAGATCAACTACCTGCTGTTCATCGGCGACAGCTCCACCGTTTCCAAGCAGCGCACCGACGGCATGCTGGAGATCATCAACGCCTCCGAGTACAAGGACAACTTCGTCCTCATCCACGACGCGTTCCAGACCGACTGGTCCAACGCCAAGTCCAAGGAGCAGATGGAGAACTGGCTGAACACCACCGACGACGCCACCGTGGCCGACCTCGACCTCATCGTGACCCATGACGACGAGATCATCGACGGCATCATGACCGTCATCCCCGAGGACGAGCGCCTGGGCGAGCTGCGCCTGCTGACCTCCGTCGGCGGCCGCCGCGAGACCCTCGCCACCTTCGACAGCGTCGAGAAGCCCGAGCTGCTGACCTACTTCTTCAGCCCCTCCTACATCCGCGAGGCGCTGCGCCTGACCGTCGCCGCCGCCAAGGGCGAGACCTATCAGGATCAGGAGATCAAGGGACAGCAGTTCCTCATCCCCACCATCGAGATCGACAAGAGCACCGTGGAAGAGTACCGCAATTCCGCGGAGTTCGCCGACCGTTATTCCATCTGACAACCCGTAACCCCGTAAGCGCCCGCACAGGGCGAAAGGGCCGGCCGGTGCTCGGCCGGCCCTTTATCTGTTGATAGAGGGAGGGTGAATCCTTGCTCGTCGAAATGAAGCAAATCGTGAAGGACTTCGGCCCGGTGCGCGCCGTGGATCACGTGAATCTCACCGTACACGGCGGGGAGATTCTCGGCCTTCTGGGGGAAAACGGCGCCGGGAAGTCCACACTGATGAACGTGCTGGCCGGCACCTTCCCGCCCACCTCGGGCGACATCCTGCTGGACGGGGAGAAGGTCGTCTTCCACAACGCCATGCAGGCCATGCGCCGCGGCATCCGCTTTATCCACCAGGAGCTCAACCTGTGCAACGACCTCACGGTTTTTGAAAACCTGTACCTGGCCCAGGAGATCCGCGGGCCCGGCCCCCTGCTCAACAAAAAGGAGATGGCCCGGCGCTCCGCCGAGATCTTCCGCCGGATGAATGTGGACATCGACCCCTGGGCGCTGGTGGAGGATCTGCCCATCGCGGCAAAGCAGCTGGTGGAAATCGCCCGCTCTCTGCTCTTCAAGTGCGACCTCATCATCATGGACGAGCCCACGACGGCTCTGTCCAACCGCGAAATCGAAAACCTCTTCACCATCATGCGCCAGCTGAAAGAGGAAGGCATCGGCTTCATCTACATCTCGCACAAGATGCCGGAAATCTTCACCATCTGCGACACGTACACCGTGCTGCGCGACGGCTGCTTCGTGGACAGCGGCCGCATCGCGGACATCGACGAGAAGCGCGTCACGGAGATGATGATCGGCCGCCAGCTGGCGGACAGCGCGTTCGACAACAAGCCATGCTATGCCACAGAGGAGACCGTGCTGGGCGCCGAAAACCTCACCGGCGAAACCTTCCGGGACATCTCCTTTGCGCTGCGCAAGGGCGAAATCCTCGCCTTCACGGGCCTGCAGTCCTCCGGTCGCGACGAGCTGGCCGACGCGCTCTTCGGCGTCGCCCCCTGCAAGGGGACGCTCACCCTCCACGGCGCCCCTCTCACGGGCAGCGTGCGCCGCAGGATGAAACGTCGCTTCGGCATGGTGCCCCGGAACCGCAAGGAGCGCGGCATCCACAACGACCTCTCCATCCTGGACAACGCCTCCATGGGCTACTACAACGCCCTCATGACCCGCCCGCTCATCAGCATGAAGGAGGAGCTGGCACGCTACGCCAGGGAGAAACAGGCGCTGTCCATCAAGGCGGATACCCCCGCCAATCCCATCACCTCCCTTTCGGGCGGAAACCAGCAGAAGGTCATCCTGGCCCGCTGGCTGGAAGCGGGCGCCGATGTGCTGCTCTTTGACAACCCCACGCAGGGCATCGACGTCGGCACGAAATTTGAAATTTACCACCTGCTCATCGAGCTCGCCCGCCAGGGCAAGTCCATCCTGATCTTCTCCTCCGAATTCCCGGAGATCATGAAGGTCGCGGACCGCTGCATCATCCTCTATATGGGGCAGATCAACCGCATCATGGAGCGCAGCGAGATGAACGAGGAGGATATGATGTACTATTCCACCGGCGCAAACCTGGAACGCGGCACCGCACAGACCGATACAGCGGAAAGGATGGTACCCTGATATGGACCGAAAGACCGTCAACCCCAGGCGGCTGAACGGGCGGCGCCTGTTCTCCGAATACAGCTACGTCGTCTCCTTCATCCTGATCCTGATCATCGCCGTCTGTGTCAACCCCAACTTCTTCCGCTGGCGCAACATCACCACCATCTTCCGCCAGTCGGCGACCACGACGGGCATCATCGCGCTGGGCATGACGATGATCATCTGCGCCGGACAGATCGACATCTCGGTCGGCGCGCAGGTCGCGCTGCTCTCCGGCTTCGGCATCACCGTGCTCAACGCCACCGGCAGCATTTGGCTCATGCTGCTCTTCTGTCTGGCCGGCGGCGCGCTCATCGGCACGGTCAACGGCGTGCTGGTCGCCTACGGGCACATGCCCGCGATGATCGCGACCCTCGCCATGCAGACGTCCTGCCGCGCCATCATCAACCACTTCGGCCAGGGCGGTCCCTTCGCCGTCGCAGACGGCATGTCCACGGAGCCCTATTACCAGACCTTCCGCGAGGTCGCCAACGGGTCCCTCGTCCTGTTCGGCCAGAAGGTGCCCTACCCCATGATCATCTTTATCGCGATGGGGCTGCTCTTCGGGCTCATCATGCGGCGCACGCGCTGGGGCAAGCATATCTACGCCATCGGCAGCAACGAGGTCTCCGCCCGGCTGGATGGCGTGAACGTCAACCTCGTCAAGGTCTCCGTCTTCACCATGACCGGCGTGCTGTGCGGCTTCACCAGCTGGCTGTATTCCTCCAGCGTCATGGCGGTCGCGGCGGCCAGCGCCGGCAACGCCTTTGAAATGGACGCCATCGCGGCGGTCGCCATCGGCGGCGCTTCCATGTCCGGCGGCCGCGGCAAGATCATCGGCAGCTTCCTCGGCGTGCTCATGTTCAAGATCATCAACAACACGCTGGTCGCCGCCAAGGTTCCCACCTTCCTCACCGGTGCCATCAGCGGCGCCATCATCATCATCGCCGTGCTGCTGCAGAACGTACGCGGCCGGCGCAGATAAGGAGGTCCATCCATGCTGAAAATCGGAATTGTGGGCTGCGGCAAGATCGCACAGGTCCGCCACGCGCCCGAATACAGCGAAAATCCGGACTGTCAGATCACGGGCTTCTACGATTTCGTCCCCGAAAACGCGCAGAAGCTCGCCGCCGAGTACGGCGCGAAGGCCTACGACTCGCTGGAAGCGCTGCTTTCAAGCGGCGTGGACGCGGTCAGCATCTGCAGCGCCAACGTGGCCCACGCCTCCGCCGCCATCGCGGCGCTGGAGCGCGGCATCCACGTGCTGTGCGAAAAGCCCATGGCAGTCACGCCCGAGGACGTGGAAGCCATGATCCAAGCACAGGAGAAGAGCGGTAAATTCCTCATGATCGCGCAGAACCAGCGCTTCGCCCGCGCCCACGTCGAGGCCCGCAGGCTCATCTCCGAGGGCGCGATCGGCCGCGTGCTCGCCTTCCACACCACCTTCGGACACCCCGGGCCGGAGGGCTGGACCGGATCCCGGAATTCCTGGTTCTTCGACAAAAAGCGCGCCGCTTTCGGCGCGATGGCGGACCTGGGCGTACACAAGACGGACCTCATGCACTACCTGCTGGGCGAGCCCATCGTAAAGGTCACGGCCCAGATCGCCACCCTGGACAAGAAGTATCCGGACGGGACGCCCATCACCGTGGACGACAACGCCTTCTGCCTGTATGAGACGGCCAGCGGCGTCCGCGGCACGATGCACGTCAGCTGGACCTTCTACGGCCAGGAGGACAACTCCACGCGCATCTACGGCACGGGCGGCATCCTGCGCATCTACGACGACCCGCAGTACTCCCTCATCCTGGAGAAGCCGGACGGGGAGATCGAACGCTTTGCCCTGGACCAGCTGACCTCCAACAAGGAGCAGACGAGCGGCGGGCGCACGAACACGGGCGTCATCGATGCCTTCGTCGGCTGCCTTACCAGCGGCCGCGCCCCCGAAATCGACGGCCGCGAGGCTGCCAAGGCGATGCGCGTCATCTTCGCCGCCGAGCAGTCCGCAAGGGAGCAGCGCACCGTCACCGTCTCCCATCCCTGAACCGGCAGACAACCCCGTGTAAAAAAGGAGGGCCTTTCCATGTCCAAGAGACCTGTCAACATCTGCAGCGGCCAGTTCGGCGACCTCTCCCTGGAGGAGCTCTGCCGCACCATGAAAGCCATCGGGTACGACGGCTTCGAGCTCGCCGCCCAGTCCCACGTCGACGTCTTCCGCATCGTGAACGACCCCGCCTACCGCGATACCTTCCGGGAGACGCTGGCCAACTACGGCATGGGCATCGGCGCCATCTCCGGGCACCTGATGGGCCAGTGCGTAGGCGACAACTGGGACCCGCGGCTGGACAACTTCGCGCCTGCCGCCGTCAAGGGCAAGCCGGAGGAGATCCGCGCCTGGGCGGTCGAGGGCATGAAGACCGCCGCGAAGGCCGCGCAGATCCTCGGCGTAAAGGTCGTCACCTGCTTCCTCGGCTCCCCCATCTGGAGCATGTGGTACTCCTTCCCGCAGACCACGCCCGAAATGGTGGACGCGGGCTTCCGGCGCATCCGCGAGCTGTGGGCGCCCATTTTCGACGTCTATGACGAGTGCGGCGTCCGCCTGGCCCTGGAGGTACACCCCACGGAGATCGCCTTCGACTACTGGAGCACGAAGCGCCTGCTGGAAGAGCTGGACTACCGCCCGACGCTCGGCCTCAACTTCGATCCCTCCCACCTGCTGTGGCAGGGCGTGGACCCGCAGGTTTTCCTGCACGATTTCGCGCCGCAGATCTATCACGTCCACATGAAGGACGTAAAGCTCTCCCGCGACGGCCGCTCCGGCATCCTTGGCTCGCACATCGAGTTCGGCGACACACGCCGCGGCTGGAATTTCGTCTCCCTGGGCCACGGCGACGTGGACTTCGACGGCATCATCCGCGAGCTCAACCAGATGGGCTACCACGGGCCGCTGTGCGTGGAGTGGGAGGACAGCGGCATGGAGCGCCTCTTCGGCGCCAAAGAGGCTTGCGAGTTCACCCGCCGCATCAATTTTGAGCCCTCCGCCTTCAGCTTCGACGCGGCGCTCAAAGCGGAGTAACCGACCCCGATCCATACAAAACCCCCGCCGGCCAGGCCGGCGGGGTTTTCGTTTTTCCTTACTGGGGCAGCGCGCCTTCCACAAGCGCCGCGTTCCGGCTGGAGACGTAGCCGTAACCGCCGCCGAGGGTTTCCACCTCGTACCAGTCGAAGCCCTCCTCTCCCGTCTTGTCCGTGTAGGACGGGTGCGGGATCACGCGCACGCACCGCAGCGCGGCGTCCGGCCCGATGCCGGTCAGCACGGCGCTGTCGCTCGTCGGCTCCGCATAGATGATGGAGCGGCCGGAGAACGTCACGTGGTTCTCCCCGTCGCCCTCCGGCGAGCCGGTTTCGTAGACGGCGTCCTGATAGACGTAACCGGTCGTGCCGTCCTCCAGGGCGATCGGCCACCAGCCGTAAACCTTCTCCCCGATGACCGGGTAAACCGTGCCCTTCTTCGCCATGCCCATCAGCAGCGCGCCGCCCTCCGGCTTCCTGCGGACGGGAACGTCGCTCTCATACCGGGCACGGACGTAGCTCCGGGTGAGGCTTTCCGCGTCCTGCACCACCGGCGTGGTCATACGGGCGGGGATGAAGCCCTCCGCGCCGTTTTCCAGCTGCACACGAATCCACTCGCGGCCGTTGTATCCCTTCACCGTCTCCAGGACGCTGTAGTGGCCGCCCGCCTTCGCCCAGCCGACGAAGTTGGATTTGGGCGTCACACGCCGGTAGGCGCCGACGTTCTGCTCGCTGCGGACCGCGACGATCTGTCCGCCCTCCGCGGTCAGGGTCTGTGCCTGCACGGCCGCGGCGTCGCCGCCTGCCTGCGGCGTGCCGTCCGGCTGGGCTGCAGCATCGTCGTCGATGGAGCCGTCCGCCGCCAGGCTGTCCCCGGCGTGAGCGGTCTTCCCTTCATCCGCCGGGTCTGCGGCTGCGCTGTTGCCGGATGCCACGGCCGATTGTCCGCCCGCCGGCTCCGTGTCCTCTGCTGCCTCTTCGGCCGCAGGCTCTTCCTCAACCTCCGGTTCCTCTTCAAACGCCGGCTCCTCCTGCGGCAGCTCGATCGGCTCGCCGAGATACGAATAGAGGATCGCCACCGGCCAGCTGTACTCCGCGTTGGCGCGGTAGTTCTGCAGGTCACTCTCGAAGAAATCGAAGTAGATGTTGGAGTAGATGGGCATCGTCGGCAGAATCTCGTTGAAGCGCTCCTGCATCCGGATCCAGCGCTGCAGGAAGGTCAGCAGATCGCCGGGGTTCGTCTTGCGCATCTCCCAGGAGAGGCGCACCAGCTCCGCGTCATCGATGCCGCTGGTGTTTACGGAGCCCTGCATGTCCGGCCTGGCGCTGAAGGTGATGTACGGGTCGAAGGTCGAGAAGAAGTTCGTCGCCATGAAGTTCATGTCGAAGCGGCGCTCCTCGCCCTCGCGGTAGTAGTCGGACAGCAGCTCCGTGAAGGGGACCTCCTCCACGTCGAATTCCGCGCCGATTTGCGGCAGGCTTTCGCCGAAGAGCTCCAGCACCTTGTCCGCGGCGGCGTTGTCGGCGCACTTTGCAAAGTGCAGCCTAAGGGGCATGAGGCCGCTTGCCGTCTGCTTGTAGCGCAGGCCGCCCTTCTCCTCGTCGTAGGGCGTGCCGTCGCCCGCCAGCGTCCACCCGTCCTCTTCCAGCAGCTCTTTCGCCTTTTCCACGTCGTACGGGTAGGGATTGAGCTGATCCAGAGAGAGCGCGTCCCAGCGCGCCAGCTCCTGCGCGTCCACGTTCATGGGGCGCACGGAGCCGTTCACGGCGCTGACCATCCACTGGCCGATGCCGTAGTAGCCGTAGACCGGCGTGCCGTAGCCGCCCAGGATCTCCGTGATGAACCGCTCGGAGTCGAACGCGTAGTTGAGCGCCTGGCGGACCGCCACAAACTGCTGCGGTCCGTCCTTTTCGCAGCTGAACGCGCAGAAGCCGTAGCCCAGGCGCGCATAGTTGACCCTGTCGAACGGGCCGCGCCCGGTCAGCTCAATGCCCTTGTCGATGACGGAGGCGTCCACGCACTTGTTGAGCAGGCCGACTTCGCCGCTCTCCAGCTTCGCCACCATGTCCTCCGGCAGAACGGGCACGAGGGTAATGGTGTCGATGACGGGCTTGACCCCTTCGTAGTTGCCCTTGTAATACGGGTTGAGCGCGAAATCCACGACGCCGCCCGCCCGGTCGTAGCCGGTCAGGCTGTACGGGCCGCAGGAGAGCCACGGGTGCGAAAGGTATCCGGTCTCCGGGTCCAGCACCGTCTTTTCCAGCAGCTCCGCCGTCAGCTCGCCGCCGTCCGTCCCCGTGATGTACGCGCCCTGTCCGTCGTCCGCGACGGTAAAGCCGGGCGCCAGCACGCTTTCCGGGTATGGGCTGAGCGCGATCTGTGCGTAATCGTAGAAGTACGGGTCGTACTCCTCGTGGATGACGATGCGGTACGTATACTCGTCCACGAGGCGGATGCCCGCGAAGACGGGCGTCTCGCCGTCGTGGTACGCGTCAAAGCCTACGACGTTCATGTCCGGCGTCTCGGCGCTGATGGCCGCCAGCTGGGGCGAGGCCGTCAGCAGCCAGGCGAACACGTAATCCCGCGCCGTGATGGGCGTGCCGTCGTTGTAAGTGAGGTCGTGCTGCAGTGACACGGTGTAGGCGGTACCGCCCGGCACCCTGTCGCGCGTGATGCCCGTCGTCACCTGGGGATCGGGCACGAACTGCACCTGGTTGTCCCAGACCACGGGGCTGTAGCCGTGCAGCATGGTGCGCACGTCGATGTCGCTGGTGTTGTTGCCGAAGTACGTCGTCCAGAAGCTGCCGCTCACCTTCGTGGTGTTCCCCACGGTCAGGTGCGTAGGCTCTTCGCTTTCCGGACGCATCCGGGCAATCTCCAGCACGGAGTAGCGCGGATTCACTTCCATGTCCTCCGCCAGTGCCGCCGCCTGCAGCATCAGCAGCGCCAGCAGAACGATCCAAAGTCTCTTCATCGCTTATCTTCCTCTTTCCCGCTTGCGCTCAGTTGAAGCAGTCGCCCTCGTTCATGTTGATGTAGCCGGCCAGCGGTACCTCGTAATCGCCGATGGTCACCAGCGGCGGGGGCGGGTTGTCTCCGGGCGTGCCGGGGGTCGGCGTTGGGGTGGGCGTCGGGGTCGGGGTGGGCGTGTTCTTGACGTTGACCACCTTGATCGTGAGGCCGCCCTTGTCCTCGCTGTTGATCCGGCCCGCGTACTTCGTCTTGGAGGAATCGACCGAGGAATCCTTCTTCAGCAGTTCCTCCGCCTTCTTTACGTCCTCTTCGCTGTCGCAGATGATGTAGACGGTGGAGTCCAGTTCGTACCCCTCCGGCGCCACCTTCTCCTGCAGGTAGTAGATCATGTTCTCCAGCATGGCGTAATCGATGTCCAGCTTGCCGCCGGTGGTATCGATCGTCCAGGAGATGTTCTTGTTGTCCGGGTCGTACTTTACAAAGCCCTTCGTCTGCTGCTTCGTCTTATTGCCCTGCTCGTCCGTGACTTCCTTTTCGTAGGTCGTGTAATAGTATTTCTGGCTTTCGTCGTTGTTCTTGTAGGTCCACAGCTGGAAGGTGGTCTCGCCGCTGGTCACCGGATTGTCGTTCTCGTCCACCTTCTCCACGTGGAATTCGCCGTCCACGCGCTCCAGTTCGATGGTGTTGTGCCAGCCCCAGGCAGAGTCCTGATAGGAGTTGCCGGCCAGCTCGTAGTCCACGTTCACGGCCATCATGAAGTCGACGTACTGGTCCGTCATGGCCGAAGCCTCGCTGGCGCTGATGCCGCTGCCGATCAATTCGCGGAAGTAGGCATTCGCCCGGCTCCAGGTATCCTGGCCCTTCATATAGTTTCCGATTGTCGCGTCCGCGATATCCGGATTCTGGCTTTTGCTCCATTCTGAATTCTTGTATTCAGCCTGGGTAGTGGTAAAGGTCCGGGCGTTTTCACTGCTGTTGCTCGCTGTCAGTATCTCCCCGTTCTCATTGACAAAGGCAAAGTAGCCGATGCTTCCGTCGTCATTGATTTGTACCAGAATATCTTCGGGGTATCCTCTGTTTTGCAGCCAGCGCTTGAAGTACCAGTACTCGTCGTCCAGATCGGAGAGCGTATTGGCCGCCACACAGTTGTGGTACTCCTGGCCGTCGTCGCAATCGACCACGTCGTACAGCGTCTTGGTTGTCGTCGTCACGCTGGTCTTTCCGCCCGTCGCTTCCTTGACATCGTCCTCGCCGTAGACGAAGCGCATAATATTCTTATAGAAATTGTCATACTTGCCGCTCTTGGAGATGTTCATGGTGCCGATGTCATACATATAGGAAGACAGGATAGCAGATACGGCCGCGCTCTCGTCGACCAGCTGGTCAAAATCCTGATAATCCTTCCCGTCCTTCTCGGAGTAGTAGTCTATCAGATAGTTCTGCAGGCCTGTTTCGCCGCTGCCGTATCCCATCTCATCCAGATAATTGCTGATCGCCTTACGGTTTGTCGTCAGACCCGCATAGCTGGTCGGGGACGCGTTCAGCATTCCGATTGCATAAATCTGATCGTTCGTCAGGATTCCGCTCAGCCTCTTCTGATAGCCGTATGCGCCTCCGCCCGTCGAATAATACTGGACATCCGAAGCCCTCTGCTTGGCCGCGTCGGCCAGCTGCGCACGGTAGAGCAGGACGTCAAACGGCCCTTTCATATAATCCTCGGGATTGATATCCGTCATGCCGTTGTCTGCATCCTGCTTAATCGTTGAACAGATATCGCTGGAATTCGCGTGATAGCCGACCGTCTGCCGCTCACGGTTGGTATATTTGTCGGACAGTTCCTGATCGTCAAAGCCGATGACCGGATCGGCATCCGGATCCGCCTTTTCTCCTGTGTCCGTACCGGTTGTCAACACGAAATAACCGTCCTTGTAGCGGTAGGTATGGCCCGACTCGCTCTGAATCCAGATCTGAAACTCACGGGTATCACCGGGCTGCAGCGTACCGGAGCTCGTTGCCGCGCTGTAACGGCGCAGCGCTTCCAGCGCCTTCGTCAGGTCGACGGTGAGGTTCTCCGCTTCCGCATCTTTGCTGATGGTATAGGTCAGCCTGTAGACACCGTTTCCGTCTACCAGGACGTCGTAATTATCCTCCAGCATGTCAAACTTGACGTCCGTCTGATCCATGTCGCCGACCGTCGTCTCAATTTCGGAGGACTGATCGTCCCGCTGGATGATGTATTTGCCGTCTTCTGTTCTTTCAAGGTCTTCCGGTGCTTCTTCGTAAGGCGCCTTGGACGAATCAGAGCCGCTCTCCTCGTCGCCCTTCGTCACCAGATCGACGGCGTCAGGCGCTTTCTCTTCCCCCTGCGCGTCCTCCGCCGCGGCCGCATCGGCAGCGGGTTCGGCTGCTTCGCCGTTATCGTCCGTCCCGGCCGTCTCCGGCTCCGCGTCCCCTTCGGCATCGCTGCCCGCGGGAGCCTCCTGCCCGGCCGCCTCAGCCTCCGCCGCCGGTTCCTGCGCGGACGATGCTTCCGCGGCGGAAGGAGCGTCCTCGGCCGCTGCAGGCGCTGCCGGCGCAGATTCCACGGCCGGGGCCTTCGCCGGTTCGCTCTTCACATCCCCGCCTTCGGAAGACACGCTGCCGCTGCCGCTCTCCTCTGCGGAAGCGGTGCTGTCTGTGTCGCTGCTCTGGGCGGATGCCGCTGCCGGCGCTTCCGCCGGCTCGCTCTGCGCGGACGCAGCTGCCGGCGCTTCCGCCGGCTTATCCTCCGCGGGCGCAGCCGCCGGCGCTTCCGCCGGCTTACTCTCCGCGGGCGCAGCCGCCGGCGCTTCCGCCGGCTCATCCTTCGCGGGCGCGGAATCGCCCACGTTCACCACGTGCACGTCAATGGTGCCGGTCTGCGGCGTCTCCGTCTCCTCCACGCCGTCCGCCCATACGGAAAGCGGCGCGAAGCAGTTGAGGAACATCACCGCGGACAACAGGACGCTCAAAACCTTTTTCATCTCAATTCTCCTATCTTCTCTTGAAAGCCTGCCGCATATCTTTCAGCTGCTCTTACATAACTCCGCAAATATCAATTTATGATATTTATTACCCAAACATTCTACCATAAATAGTTTTGTTTCTCAACCGTTATATTTCAATTTTGTTAATTATTTATTTCAAGATTGTTGTTAGGACGAGAAAACACATTTTGTGTGTCCGTCAGCAGGAGAGCCCCTGCCCTGCAGCGGGAGCTCTCCTGCCGTTTCTCCTTCCGGATATCAGTTGTAGCAATCGCCTTCGTTCATCGCGGCGTAACCGGCCAACGGGATCTCGTAGTCGCCGATGGTAACGGTCGTCCGGGTGCTGCGGGTGGGCGTGTCATTCGTCGGGTTTCCGCCTGCCGGCTTCTCCGGGTCCGGCGCGGGATCGGGCTTTACGCTCTTCTTGTTGACGACCTTCACGGTCAGCGGCTTGTCGCTGTCGATGGCGCCCTTGTATTCGAAGCCCGCGGAGGTGTCCACGCCGGCGTCCTTCAGCATCTCCTGCGCCAGGGCCGCCGTCTCTTCGTCGTCGCACAGGATGTAGACGGTGGTGTCGATGTCGTATCCCTCGGGGGCCACAGCCTCCTGCAGGTAGTAGATGATTCCTTCCAGCAGCGCGTAGTCGATGTCCAGCTTGCCGCCGGTGGTGTCGATGGTGTAGGTGAGGTTCTGGTTGGCCTTGTCATACTTGACGAAGCCGCGGGTCTCGCTGCCATCCGCAGCCGTCGTGGTAGTGTAGTAGTACTTGTCGTCGCGCTCGGTGTAGCTGCCGTCCCCGTCCGTATCCTCATAGGTCCACAGGCGGAAGGTCGTCTCGTTGGCGCTGCCGTCTTCCTTCTTTTCGATGCGGTTTCCGTCCTCGTCGGTCTTCTCCAGGTGGAATTCGCCGTCGACCTGGTCCAGCACGATGGAGTTGTGCCAGCCCCAGCTGGTCAGCTGGTAGTCGTTGCCCGTCTTGATGCCGTCCACGTTGAACGCCATGCTGAAGGCCACCCAGCTCGCGTCGTCCTCGGAGAGCCCCTGGGCGAGCAGCCCGTCGAAGTATTCGTTGGCCCGCGCCCATGCCCCGGTATTGTCCGTCATGCCCGCCATGTAATCGCCCACGGTGAGTTCGTGTCCGTCGCTGTCCCAGCTGTCGGAGGCGTCCGCCTGCGCGATCGCTTCGTCGCCGTAGGCGAAGCTCAGCAGGTTCTTGTAGAAGTTGTTGTAGTCGGTGTATTCCGGCAGCGTGATCGTGCCGTAGGTCGCGTTGGTCGTCGCCTTCAGGTCGGAAATGACGGTGCTCTTCTCGGCCAGCTCGTCGAAGTCGGCGTAGGCCACGCCGTCTTTCTGCGCGTAGTAGTCGAGCAGATAGGCCTTGTAGGCGTCCTCGCCCTCCGCGCCGTAGTGCGCCTGCAGATAGCCGGCGACCGCCTGGTTGTTCCGCGTCATGGTCGCGTAGGCCGAAGGGGAGTTGGACAGGCTGTAGAGCGCGTAGATTTCCGCCTCGGTCAGGTGTCCTGTCAGGTTTTTGTACAGGCCCGGCGTTCCGCGGCCGCCGCCGTAGTAGGCGACATTGCGCTCGGTCTGCTTCGCCGCGTCCTCCAGCTGCGCCCGGTAGACCAGTATGGCGATGGGATCGTCCAGCAGCGCTTCCACGTCGATTTCCGCCTCCGGGTCGCTCTCCAGGATGGCGCTCGCCGCCCGCACGGTGCCTGCCGCGATGCCGGTATTGTAGCCTACGCGGTTCACACCGTCGTTCAGGTAGTCCTCCGGCAGCTCCTGCCCGTCAAAGCCGGTGACGCCGGTCTCCGCGCCCGAGCCGGAGAGATCCGGCGTGGCGAGGGTCAGGCTGCCGTCCTTGTAGCAGTAGGTGTGGCCGGATTCGCTTTCGATGGTGATGTCGACCTGCACCGTGTCCCCGGGCAGCAGGTTGACCGCATCCGCCTGCGCCGTCCCGAGGGAGGGCGCGAAGGGATTGCCGTTCGGGAAGTAATAGTCGAGATAGTAGGACGGGTAGTTGTCGCGCACGAAGGCGTAATCCGCGCTGTTTACCATGTAATCCGCGTAGCGGCGGACGTAGGGATCCTCCGTGTCCATCCCCTGCTCCTCCAGGTAGCGCAGCGCGTTTTCCCGGTTGCTCAGGCTGTTGTCGCCTGCGACGTCCGTCAGGAAGCTGTTCAGCGCTTCATTCCGTCCCTCGTAGCCTTCGTAAGCCGCGTCCGCGTATCCGGAAAGCTTGTCCAGCACCCCGGACAGATCGAGCGTCTGGTCGCCCTCAGCGTCCTCCTTGATCGTGTAGGTCACCTGGTAGGTCTTCTTCGCCTCGTCATAGAAGCCGTCCCAGTTGTCGCTGCCCGCGCCGCCCGCGTGTGTCTCAACGCTTTCGCTCTGCGCCGGGCGTTCGATTTCGGCGATGTCCGTGATGCCGGACGGGCTGGCGGCTTCTTCGGTTTCCGTCTCGCCGCGGGCCTCGGGCTGTTCCGCCACCATCATGGGCCCGGCTTCGGTCTCCGGCTCGCTTTCGGTTGCCGCGCTGCCGGTCTGTTCGGCTTCAGCGGCTTTCGCGGGATCGGCCGTCTTCTCGGTCTCGGTGGCTTCCACGGGCTCGGCAGCCTTCTCGTTCCCGGCGGTTTTCTCGGGCTCGGCAGCCTTCTCCGCTTCCGCGGCTTTCGCGGTTTCCTCTGCCTTCGGAGCACTCTCGGCCTTGGTTTCTTCCGCCTTTGCTTCGCTCTTCGGTTCCGCCGGTTTGCTCTCCGCCGCGGGCGCCGGTACGCTTTCCTGCTTCGCTTCCGCCTTCGGTTCCGCCGGTTTGCTCTCCGCCGCGGGCGCCGGCGCGCTTTCCTGCTTCGTTTCCGCCGTAGGCTCGCTCTTCGGCTCTGCCGGCTTGCTCTCTGCCGCGGGCGTCGGTACGCTCTCCTGCTTTGCTTCCGCCTTCGGCTCGCTCGCGGGTTCGCTCTTCGGCTCCGCCGGCTTGCTCTCCGCCGCGGGCGCCGGCGCGCTTTCCTGCTTTGCTTCCGCCTTCGGCTCGCTCACGGTGACTACCTGTACTTCCACATGGCTCTCCGTTGCGGGTGTCTCCTGTGCGTCTCCCTCTGCAATCGCCGCAAAGGGCGCCAGGGTGTTCAGCACGAGGGCGAGGGCCAGCAGCTTGCTCATCGTCTTTTTCATGTGGGAATCCCCTTTCGCTGTCGTCTCAGCGCCGCAGCGCTTGTCTCTTGTTTACGGGTTCAGTGTAACATCTAAAAGTTACACGAAAAGTTACAAATGTAACTATTTATTGTATATATCAATTTATATTATTATTTGCAAAAAGCATCCGCTCTCCGCACCCCATCCATTCAGGGCATCAAAAAAGCCCCACATCTCTTTCAGATGTGAGACGATTTGAGGATGTGTTTCCCGCCGGCACAGCCGGCGGGATTGGCGTTTGGACTTACTGGGGAAGCGCGCCTTCCACAAGCGTCGCGTTCCGGCTGGAGACGTAACCGTAACCGCCGCCGAGGGTTTCCACCTCGTACCAGTCATAGGCCATCTCGCCCGTCTTGTCCATGTAGGTCGGGTGCGGGATCACGCGCACGCACCGCAGCGCAGCATCCGGCCCGATGCCGGTCAGCACGGCGCTGCCGCCGTGCGGCTGTGCATAGATGAGGGAGCGGCCAGAGAATTTCACGTGACGCGGCTTCGCAACCTCGGCGGGGTCTGCCGCATAAGCGATGCCCTCATAGACATAACCCGTCGTGCCGTTCTCAAGGGCGACAGGCCACCAGCCGCGCACCTTTTCACCGATTACCGGATAGACCGACCCCTTCTTCGCCATGCCCATCGTCACACTGCCGCTGTCCGGCCGGCGGCGCACGTTGACGTCGGATTCAAAGCGCATCAGGACGTATCCTGTCGTAAGGCTCTCCACGTCCTTTACGACCGGGCTGGTCATATAAGCGGGGATGTATCCCTCCGCGCCGTTCTCCAGCCGGATGCGGATCCATTCGCAATCCTCGTAGCCCCTTACCGTTTCCAGCACGGTATAGTGGCCGCCCGCCTGCGCCCAGCCGACAAAGACCGACTTGGGCGTCGCACGCCGATAGGCATCGACGTTGCGCCCGATGCGCACGGCAATCGTCTGCTCCGGGGTTTCCGCCCATACGCAAAGCGGTACAAGGCAGCCAAGGAATAATGCCGCAAACACCAGGATGCACAGTACTCTTTTCATTCCCAATCCTCCTGTCTTTTCAATACCCCGTTTTCCGCCTGCGTTCAGTTCGCACAGTCCGGATGCTGAATCGCCGCCTTGACGGCCTGCGCCTTTTCCGGGCTGACCAGCAGCGCCGCCAGTTCCAGCCCCAGGTCAATGGCAAAACCGAGTCCTCGGGCCGTGGTAAAGGGCCCGTCGGTCACGACGCCCTCTCCTGTCGCTTCCGCGCCCTGCAGCTGCGCTTCCCGGCCCGGATAGCAGGTGGCCCGGCGGCCCTCAAGCAGGCCCAGGCGCCCCGGCACGCTGGGCGCCGCGCAGATGGCGGCGATCCGTTTCCCTTCCGCCGCAAACCGGCGCAGCAGCGCGCAAACCGGCCCGCACGCGTACAGGTTTTCCGTTCCCGGCATGCCTCCCGGCAGGAACAGACAGTCGGTGTCTTCAAAATCCGTCTCGCCGAGCAGCGTATCCGCAACGATGCAGATCCCGTGGGAACCGGTGACGCACCGGTCTTCCGAAATGGAAACGAGATCGACGCAAACGCCGGCACGGCGCAGCACGTCGACCACGGCCAGGCACTCGACCTCCTCGAGCCCCGGCGCCAGAAAAGCGCTCACTTTGGCCATGACGCAGTCTCCTCTTCCTATTATTTCTTTCCCATGCTTAGGATTATAGCACATCCGGCTTCCGGACAGAAGCACCTGTCCGTTTTTTACCGTGCGTACGTCCCGAAACGCTTTTCAAGCCGCGCCGTGCATGCTATACTGTGCGGACTGACCCGGCGCTTGCGCCGTTTACCGGAGGCACCATGCAAACCACCTTCTCCTGGCCTGATTTTCTCAGGAAGCTGGCCGTCATCGCCATTCCCGTCGCGCTGCAGAACCTGCTGACCATCACCGGCTCCATGGTGGATACCATGATGATCGCCTCGCTGGGCGAAACCAGCGTGGGCGCCGTCGGCCTGTGCGCACAGTTTTCCTCCCTCATGTTCTCCGGTTACTGGGGGTTCGTGGGCGGCGGCATGCTGTTCTTTTCCCAGTATTTCGGCGCGGGCGACGACGACGGCATCAAGCGCTCCTACGGCCTCACCCTGTGCTGCATGATGAGCGTCGGCCTCCTCTTCGCCCTCCTGGCTGTCGCCCGGCCGGAAGATGTGATGTGCCTGTACACGGATAAGGCGTCCATCCGCGCGATCGGCGCTTCCTACCTGCGCATCGCCGGCTTCTCCTATCCGCTGTCCGTCCTGTCCATGGCGATGGCCGCGCTGCTGCGCTCCACGGAGCGGGTGCGCCTGCCCCTGTTCGGCGCCGTCGCCGGCGTCGCCACCAACATCGCGCTCAACTGGGTCTTCATCTTCGGGCACCTGGGCTTTCCCGCCATGGGCGTGCGCGGCGCCGCGCTGGCCACCGTCTTCTCCGGCGCCGTCAACGTCGCCACCATTGCGCTGCTCTCTCTGCGCACGCGCCACCCGTACCTGTTCGCGGTGCGGGAGCACTTCCGCTGGACCCGGCCCTTCATCCGCGAGTACTTCGTCAAGTGCTGGCCCATCCTGTGCAACGAGGTGCTGATCGGCGTAGGCAACATGGGCATCAACGTCGTGCTCGGCCGCCAGTCGGAACAGGCCATCGCCGCCACCGCCGTCTTCCGCACGCTGGAAGGGCTCGTCATCGGGTTCTTCGCCGGCTTCTCCAACGCTTCCTCCGTCCTCGTCGGCACCCAGGTGGGCGCCGGGCACCTCGAAACCGCACGGCAGCGCGCCATCCGCCTCGTCTACCTGTGCATGGGCTTCATCGGGCTCATCGGGCTGATCCTCGTCGCGCTGCACACGCCCATCCTGCGCGCCATGAGCCTCTCCGGCGAAAGCTTCCGCCTCGCCTACGGCATGCTGTGCATCTACGCCGCCGTCGCCGTCATCCGCATGTCCAACTGGGTGCAGAACGACACCTACCGCGCCGCGGGCGACGCCGCTTACGGCACGCTGCTGGAAATCGTCTTCATGTTCGCCGTCGTGCTCCCCGCCGTGTTCGTCACGGGCATGGTGCTGCACAGTCCCTTCTTGCTCGTCTTCGCCTGCTGCTACGTCGACGAGCCTGTCCGCTTCGTGCTCATGCAGCGCCACCTCTTCTCCGGCCGGTGGATGAAGCCGGTGACGCCCGAAGGCCGCGCGGCGCTGGAAGCGATGCGCTCCAAGGAGGCCCGGTAACCCCCCCTGCGGAATACGGGATCCCCCGCTGCCGCGGGGGATCCTTTTTATCGTTTGGGACGGTTGACCGCCCACGCGGGCGTCTGTCCGGAGAGCGCCTCGTGCACGCCCTGCGCCGCGTGCAGCGCCATCCTGCGCATCGCGTCCACCGTCATGGAGCCGCTGTGCGGGGTGACCAGCGCCCGTCCCGTGGCCACCAGCGCCGAAAGATAGGGCATCGCCTCGTCATCCGCGCAGAAGTCGATGCCAGCCCCTGCGATTTTCCCCTGCCGGAGCGCCTCCAGCAGCGCTTCCCTGTCCACCAGCTCCTCCCGCGCCGTATTGACGAGGTAGGCTGTAGGCTTCATCAGGGAGAGTTCCCGCCGGCCCACGCTGCACCGCGTCTCAGGTGTCAGCGGCATGTGGAGGCTCACGAAATCCGCCCGGCTGAAGACTTCCTCCGGTCCCGCGGCGGCCGTAACGCCTTCCTCCAGTTTCTTCCTGGCGATGTGCGGCGACCAAGCGACGAGGCGCATGCCGAATCCGAAGTGCGCGATGTGCGCCGCGCGGGCGCCGATTCTGCCGTAGCCGATGATCCCCAGCGTCTTCCCCGTGATCTCCATGCCGAGGTTGTGCTGGTACCGCTGAAAGGCCCTGGCGGGTTCGTCGTCGTTAAAGCCCCCGGTTCTCCTGGCCAGGCAGAGCATCAGCATCAGGGTATGCTCCGCCACGGCGTCTGCGTTGGAAAGCGGGCCGTTGGTCACCCAGATGCCCTTTTCGGTGGCGTACGCCACGTCGATGTTGTCCAGCCCGACGCCGTGCCTGGCGATAACCCGGAGCTTCGGCGCAGCGTCGATGATCCTTCGCGTCAGCCGGTCCAGCCGGACGATGACGGCGTCACAGTCCGAGATCTCGCGGGCCATGGTCTCCTCGTCCTGTGCGCTGCCCAGCTTCACCTCGTACCCCCGCTCTTCCAGATAAGCGATGCCTTCGTCGGCGATTCTTCTCGGAATGTAAACCTTCATGCCGTTTGCCCCTCCGTCTCCTGCCGTTTCTTTTTCATCTCCTGTCGACAGACGATAGCACAGCCGGGCCAAATTGTAAACATCCTTTACAGGCAGAAAAGGGCGCACCGCGGAAATCTCCGCGGTGCGCCTAGTTTATCCTGTTTGCAGGTCTCCGTACGGCTTACTTGGCAGCCGCTGCGTTCGCGCCGGCGATGCGGCCAAAGGCCACGCACTCGCCCAGGTTGCCGCCGCCGTTGTACATATCGGCGAACAGCGCACCCATCTCACCCGCGCTGTAGAGGTGCGGGATCGGATTGCCGTTCACGTCCAGCACTTCGGCCTTCTCGTTGCGCTTCGCACCACCCTGGGTGTTCAGCATCGTGGGGCCAATCTCCAACGCGTAGAAGGGGCCTTCCTTCACGGCGACCAGCGTCTCCGGATTGCGCCCGTACTGGATGTCCTCACCCGCATCGACGAAGCCGTTGTACTTGTCCAGCGTCGCCTGCAGGGTCTCGGCGTCCAGGCCGATCTTCTCAGCCAGCTCGGCCACGGTGTCAGCCTTCACGATCCAGCCTTTTTCAATCTCGTCCACGTTGCCCTCGCTCCAGTTGCGGGAAACCGGGCCGGCAAGACGGGCTGCCTCGTCAAAGATGTAATATGCGGGCAGCGGGGTCGGCATGGCGATCCAACGGCCACCGTAGTTGATCTTGCCGTGGCGGGAAGAGGTGGTCTCGTTCATGAAACGCTCGCCCGTCGGTCCGACGATGATGCCCTTGTTGAGCGTCAGGCTGCGCACGGCAGTGGGCTGGCCTTCCGGCTGGAAGCCCCAGCTGAAGCCGGCGCTGTTGCTCATGTGCCACAGGTCCGCGCCGACTTCCTGCGCCATCTTGATGCCGTCGCCCTCGTTGTAGATGGCCGCGACGACGTAGACATAGGGCTGCTGCAGGAAGTTCTGGATCATCTCCTGGTTGGCCTCGAAGCCGCCGGTCGCCAGCACGACGCCGTTGGTCGCGCGGACGTTGACCATCTGGCCGTCCTTCTCGAACTGCACGCCGAGGATCTCTTTGGTGTAGGGATCCTGGATCAGGTGACGGGCGCGCGCCTCAAACAGCACGTCGATATCGCGCTTGGCAACGTTGTCCTGGAGCAGCTTGTAGAGCGTGCCCTGGAAGGACTGGCCGCCGACGATCCAGGTGTGGATGGTATCCGCGCCCTCAAACTCCGGGAACTCCGGCCAGGGCTTGTCCCAGAACTCCTCGCGCACGGCGCCGAGGCTCACGAGATAATCGGGGTTCTTGACGCACTCGGCCACGTAGGTCTCCAGCATGGAGTCGCTGGTGCTCTCCGTGAACATGCCGCGCAGCGCCTTGTAGTAGGCAAGGCCGCCTTCATAGGTGGTGGGGCCCATGACGTCCTGGCCAGCGAACTTGGAGTTGCCGCCCTCAGCGCCCTTGGGAGCCTTTTCGAGAAGCAGTACGCTGGCGCCCGCGTCGCTCGCACTGATCGCAGCGGTCGCGCCCGCAGCGCCGTAGCCGGCCACGACCACGTCGTAGGTCATGTTCCAGGCGACGGTATCCGCAAAGTCCGCGCCCTTCTCGGTGGAGACGGGGGCAGCCGCTTCGGGGATGGCCACTTCGGCCTTCTCGGCCACGGCCTCGCCTTCCGCCTTGGCTTCCTCGGCGATTTCCTCGCCGCGGGCCTGCGCAAGCGCCATTTCCACGGCCTTGAAGATGGCCTTGGAGGTGATGGTGGATCCGGAGAAGGCATCCACTTCGGTGCTCTGCGCTTCCACGATGGAAGCCGGCACGTCCGTCAGCACGCGGGCGATGTCGGAAGAGGTTTCCGTCTGCTTGACGACCTCAACCTTCAGGATCGCGCCGGTCTCGTCTACAGTCGTCTCGACCGTCACGTCTCCGCTGGCGCCGGGCACGGTGGCGCTGTAGGTGCCGGCCGTGTAATCCGCCATCGCTGAGATGCTGCAGAGCAGCATCGCGAGCGTCAGCAGGACCGCTGTCCATTTCTTCATATCCTTTTCTCCTTTCTCACCCCAAATCCGGGGTTTGATATTATTGTAACACACACTGTGTCTGTTGTTTCATCGGAATTCCTTCGCTATAATAAGAATACCTTATCACCAGTTTTCAGAGGAGGTGTCTCATGGATTTCCGTCAGCTGGAATCCTTTGTCGCCGTCTACGAAACGAAAAGCTTTGCCACGGCATCCCGCCTGCTCTTTATCAGCCAGCCCGCCGTCAGCCAGCAGCTGCGCTCTCTGGAAGGGACGCTCGGCGTCACCCTGTTGGACAGGGATCGGCACTCGGTTATACCGACCCGCGAAGGGGATTTGTTCTATCCCTATGCCAAACGCCTCCTTGCCCTCCTGCAGGAAGCGCAGCAGACGCTGCGGCCGGATACGCCGGCTTTTCGCCTGCACTTCGTCCAAGGGGATGTGCACGACCCTATTCAGCGGGTTCTGCTGCGATTCTACACCGAGAACCCGGGCGCCAGCGTGGAGATCCTCCCGCCCGTTCCCCTCGACCGCTATGCCTCCGCCGGTTCCCTCGTCCCCGGGCATCTCTACCTGGTCCGCAAAAGCTGGCTGGGCGACGACGCCATCCGCTTCTTTCCCCTGGGCCACGCAAGATACTCCGTCCTGCTTTCCCCGGATGACGCAAACGCCGCAAAGGAGAGCCTCCGGTTTTCGGACCTTGCCGGTTACCGTTTCCTCGTGCAGAGCGTCACTCCCGCCAACGGGCCTTTTATGGCCAGCATGCGCAGAGAGATGGCCGCAGAAGTTTCCGTTTCCGATCTCGTTCCCTTTGCCGATTTTGTCAGCGCACAGGCGCGTCTGCTCTCCGGCAGCGGAAAGTTCGCTCTGGTCCTCCCTTATTATGTGCAGGTCGCCGGGGAGGAAAACCTTTCGCGCGTCCCCTTCCTGCCGGAGTCCCGGGAGGATCCCATCGGGCTCGCCTTTACCGGTCAGCCTTCCAGCGCAGTCTCCGCTTTTCTGCATCTGGCCAGGGGATGTTACGACCGGGCCCGCTGATTCCCTCCTTCGCCGAAAGCACTGGTGCATACAGCCGAATAAATCCGCTTTCGCCCGTTGAACACCTCGATTGCAGGTGCTATAATCTCTGTAACGCAAAAAACCGGATTCCGGTTTCAAGAGGGGGCCCCAGTATGAACAAAACCATCGCTATTCTGCTCGTCATCCTGTCGCTGGCGCTCAGCGGCGCCGCGCTGGCGGAAGGTGAGCCGGTCAGCGTCACCTCGCCCGGCGAAGAATATACCGGCGCGTCTGAGGCGGCGCCCGTCGCCTTCACCCCGCAGCCGGCTGCCACACCCGTTCCGGCCGGCGCCGCGCTTTCCTCGCAGACGGTGACCATCCGCCGGCAGGGCGACGTCAACGTGCGCCGGCAGCCCCGGTATGACAGCGACAAGGTCGGCGTCGCCAAGGCCGGGCGCACCTACGCCCTGCTGGACATCGCCGAAAACGGCTGGTACCACATCCGCCTTCTCGACGGGCTCGAAGGCTACATTTCGTCCAAGCTCGTACAGGGTCAGCCGGAGATCGCAACGGCTAGCCGCGTCATCATCCGCAAGAGCGGCAACGCCAACGTCCGCCAGGAAGCCGATGCTGCCAGCGCACGCGTCGGCGTGGCGCGTGCCGGGCGCAGCTACCCGCTGCTTTCCACCGCCGATAACGGCTGGTACCGCATCCTCCTCTACGGCGGCATCGTCGGCTACGTCTCCCCCAAGGTCGTAAGCCGTGTCTCGGAGCCGGGCGAGAACCCGGACGCCACGCCCGCCCCTGCCGCCAAAGCGGAAGAGGCCGAAACGGGCAATACCGTCACCATCCGCCGGCAGGGCAACGTCAACGTCCGCCAGGAACCCAAGTTTGACAGCGAGAAGGTCGGCACGGCCATCGCCGGCCGCCGCTATCCGCTGCTGGACACCGCCGAAAACGGCTGGTATCGCATCCGGCTGGGCAACGGCGTGGAAGGGTACATCTCCAACAAGCTGGCCAAGTAACAGGTCTCATACGGGCATCCCTGCGGACACCGCGGGGATGCTTTTGATTTGCCGGTACCTGTTGCGACAGATTAATCCTGTTTTATACCGCCGGTTTATTGCACGGCCCGTTCGTTTTGTGTTACCATACGTGTAGAAAGAATCAGGGTCCTGCCCGGAAAGGAGAAAGAGATGCTGTCGATCCGCTTTGTCTGGATAAAGGAACATACGGTTACACTGCAGTCCGGCATGGATACCCCGTGCTTTGTTTGCGTATGCTCCCGGAGTCACAGAAAGCAGGATTTGCCGCGTCCCTCTGCCTTTCATCCGTAAACGCAGAAAAACCGTGCAGCAAGCCGCCTGTCTCCAGTGGGAGCAGGCGGCTTTTTCCGTCACTGGTAGGAAAGGAAAACCTTATGAAGCCTTTGGAAATTCACGGTGCATTCAGCACCGCAGTATGCTACGCAAAGATCATCGACGAAACCTCAAAAGCGCAAATCCGGCGCATGTGCGACAGCCCCGCCCTGCAGGGCAGCCGCCTGCGCATCATGCCGGACGTGCACGCGGGCAAGGGCTGCACCATCGGCACCACGATGACCCTCACGGACAGGGTCGTGACCAACATGGTCGGCGTGGACATCGGCTGCGGCATGTACACCGTAAACCTCGGGAGGATAAAGCCCGATTTCGCCGTGCTGGACGAAGCCGCGCACTTTATCCCGTCCGGTATGGAGGTCTGGGACAACCCGCCGGAGCCCTTCGACCTGACGCAGCTGCGCTGTTTCCCGCGCCTGCGGCATAACGGCCGGCTGGAGCGCAGCCTCGGCACGCTGGGCAGCGGCAACCACTTCATCGAAGTCGACGCCGCGTCGGACGGAACGCTCTGGCTCATCATCCACTCCGGTTCCCGGAATCTGGGCAAACAGGTCGCCGAAATCTATCAGAAGCTCGCCGTGCAGCTCCACAGCGGGATGGAGCCCCGCTATGCGGACAGGAATGTCCTCATCGCCGAGTACAAAGCCGCCGGGCGGGAGAGCGAAATCCAGTCCGCGCTGGAGCAGCTGAAGCGCGGCGATCAAAAGGCGGACCAGCCGGAGGACCTCTGCTGGCTCTTCGGCAGCTGCATGGAGGACTACCTCCACGACATCGCCGTCTGCCAGCGGTTTGCCCGGCGCAACCGGGAGCTGATGGCGCAGATTCTGCTCGAGCGCGCCGGCCTCGCCCCCCGGGACGTCTTTCACACCATCCACAACTACATCGACACGGACGAGAGGATCCTGCGCAAGGGTGCCATCGCGGCGCATGCGGGCGAGCGGGTGCTCATCCCGATCAACATGCGGGACGGCAGCGTCCTGGCCACGGGCCGCGGCAACCCGGAGTGGAACTTCTCCGCCCCGCACGGCGCAGGCCGCCTGCTCTCCCGCAGCGCCGCCCTCCGGCAGCTGGATCTCGAGGCGTACCGCAGGGAGATGGAGGGCGTTTACACCACCAGCGTAAACGAAAAGACGCTCGACGAAGCCCCCATGGCTTACAAGCGTCTCTCCGATATCCTGGACGTCATCTCCGATTCGGTGGATGTTATTGAAGTTTTAAAACCCCTGTACAATTTCAAGGCCGGCTGACCGGGGCGCTCCCCGGCCCCGGCCGGAAAGGAGCGCAAAGAAAATGAACACCCTTCCCGTCATCGATATGGCCGCCACCGGCGCCCGGATCGCCCGGATCCGCCGGGAGGCCGGGCTTTCCGTCCGGGACCTCCAGCGCATCTTCGGTTTCACCACGCCCCAGGCCATCTACAAGTGGCAGCGCGGGGACTGCCTGCCCACCCTGGACAACATCGCCGTCCTCGCCGCCGTCTTCGGCGTGCCCATCGAGCAGATTCTCGTGTTCCGCTCTTCTTACTCGTCCTCCATCGCGTAGCTGATCTCGTCCAGCTCGGCATGCAGGTATTCCGACCAGCTGTACTGGTTCATGTAATCGCCGAGGTACTGGTATTTGGAATCCTTCTTCTTCGCCAGCCAGTCGTAGAGATCGCACTCGATGCGGTCGGCCGCGATGGCCAGGCTGCCGCGCTGCTTGAGGATGATGCCCGTCAGCTTGAGGCTGCTCAGCGTATTCTGCAGGTCCTGCCGGAGGTTGCGCAGGTAGGAAGCCTTTGTCTCCGGGTCTCCCTCGTCCTCCCACAGGGAGGCGATGATTTCCCCGTTGGTTGTCTGCGCGCCGCGGTTGTTCACCAGCAGCGCCACCATCTCCTTCGTCCGGCTGTACTTGAAGGCGACGGGCTTCCCGTCCACGAACAGATCGAAATTGCCGAAGGTCTGCGCAAAGACCCGCTTGCGGTTCTTCTGCTCCGCGGGATAGCGCAGGCTGTCCAGCTCCTGGCGCATCCCTTCCTTCGTCGCGGGCTTGATCAGATAGCCGCTGGCGTGCTGCTGCATGGCCTCATACGCATCCTCGCGGTTTTCCGAGAGGTAGATGAGGTTGACAAAGGGATAGAGTTCCTTCAGGTACTGGCCCAGGTTAAGTCCGCTCAGCTCCGCCATGCCGGTGCCAAGAAGCGCGATGTCGATTTCCTGCTCTCTGGCCTTCGCCAGCGCCTCAAGGCTGCTGCCAAAGCACAGAACCTCCGCGTCCGGCAGGAGTTTTTCGGCCATCCCGGAGACCTCTTTCAGAACGCCTGCGTTCTCCTCCGTGATCAGTACCGTCATCGTACGTCCCCTCCGATGTCGATCGTCCGCACGCGCTGGTGCGCCCGCTGCTCCCGCGTCATGTGCAGGGGGTCCGCGGCGCCCACCAGGAGCATGTCTCCGCCGTTTACCGCGGCCTCATGCAGCGGCCCCGCGCTGAGATCGGAAATGACCAGCGCCGCGAAGCGGTCGTAGTTGTCCTCGTCAATCACGGGGAAGTGGTGCCGCATCCTATACCAGTGCCGGGGGTCAAAGCCCATGTTCCCGGTGTGCAGCCGGTCCGCCGTCGCCTCCACCTCGTCCGGGCCGGCCATCTGGCCGGCGACGGCGCCGATGTCGTCGCAGAACAGCATGGCGTAGCTGCGCAGGATCTGGTTGCGGACGGTGTCCGGCTTCCCGTCCTTCTCCGTTACGGTCTCCATCACCTTGTAGTAATAGTCCCGGGCTTCCTCGGACTCGTCAAAGCGGACGATCGCCTCGTACAGATCCCGGTTGATCAGCGGATGTGCCACAGCTTTCACCCCTTGTTCAATTCAGGCGTCTTTTCTTCTATAACGTCTGCAGTTTCTTCTATAAGCATACCACATTTCGGCCTTCCGGGAAACCGTTTGTAACAAACCGGACGGGTTTTGCGCCCGTCCAGGCGCACAAGCGCCATTTTGTCGCCTAAAGAAGACATCCGGCAGGCGGAAAAATGCCATTCTTTGTTTATCAAACAAAAGGATGGTGGTTCTCATGAAACCCTGCCGCGTCTTCTGCCTGCTGGCCGCCCTTCTGATGCTGCTTGCGGCGTTCTCCGCCGCCGCCGAAGGGGCGGACCTTACCGCATTGTCCGATTCGGAACTCGTCGCCCTGTCCGCCCGCGTGAACGGCGAATTCGCGCGCCGCGGGCTGCCCAAAACCGCCACGCTGCCCAAAGGGGCGTATACCGCGGG
Source organism: uncultured Eubacteriales bacterium (assembly GCA_902781095.1). GTDB lineage: Bacteria > Bacillota > Clostridia > Christensenellales > Aristaeellaceae > Ventricola. The sequence goes on along the minus strand of CACZHW010000008.1, from coordinate 75,872 downwards.
AAAAGAGCTCCCCAGCGGCTCTTACATCTATACCTGTCTGGCCACGGGCAACGACTGGGGCAATGTGACCGTCTACGCCGACGGCGGCAAGGGAGACCAGCTTCTCTGGAACATCGTCTCCGCCCCGGATGAGGGCGAAGAGCCCGAGACGATCTATATGACCCTGAACGAGGGGGACCAGCTGAAATCTGCCGTCCCCTTCAGCCTGACCATTATGAACGGGGTCGTCTTCCGATGAAAGCCCGCAAACCCTTACAGGACAAGCACCGTTTGACAGCGGTGCTTTTCTCTGCCCTCGCAAAAAATACAACTGCTGATGTAGAGGCAAATGAAAAGGAGGATTCACCCATGCCCTACAGCAGCAAAACCATCGGTCTCGTCATCAGCCGCCTCCGGATTCAGAAGGGGCTCACGCAGGAGACGCTCTCCGGCCTATCGGGCATCTCCCGCAGCCACCTGATCATGCTGGAAACCGGAAGGAAGACGGCCCGGCTTGACACCCTCTGGCGCATTGCGGAAGCGCTCGGCATAAAGCCGAGCGAACTGCTGCGCCTGGCGGAAAATCTCGACCGGGACGACGACTGACTGCCGGGTCAGCCGCCCGTCAGTGCCGGCAGCAGTTCCCGCGCGGCGGAGACGATCGTCTCCGCCCCGCATTTTTCCAGAAACGCTTCGCTGCGGAAGCCCCAGGTCACGGCGACGCAGCGGAGCTTCGCGTTTGCCGCCGTCTCGATATCGATCTCCGTGTCGCCGATGTAGACGGCCTCCTCCGGGCGCACGCCCAGCTGCCGGAGCGCCGTCAGCGTCATGTCCGGCGCGGGCTTGCGCCTGACGCCCGCGCGCTCGCCCGCCGCCAGGTCAAACAGGCCGGGGAAGGTCTCCTCCGCCAGTTTGCGCGTCGCCGCGTCCGGCTTGTTGGAGACGACGGCCGTGCGGATCCCTGAAGCCCGAAGCGCCCGCAGCGTCTCCGGGATCCCCGCAAAGGGGCCCGTATGCTCCGCGCAGTGCGCGCTGTAATAAGGCAGGTACGCGTCCTGGATGCGCTGCATCTCGCACAGTTCCTGCGGTGTGGGTTCCGCCTCCGCCGGCGTGCCGATCACAAGCAGCGCCTCCCGCTCCGCACCCGCTTCCCGGGCCAGCGCCCTGCGGATGGCGACCCGGATGCCGCTGCCAAAGAAAAAGTACGCGTCCTCCCGCGTAAAATCGTGCCGGTGGCCCGTCGCCTCCATCGCGTGGTTCATCGCCAGGCGCAGGTCCTCCGCCGTATCCAGAATCGTGCCGTCCATGTCAAAAACAGCTGCTTTAATCAATGCAATCCCCTCCGGTTATGATTCGTGCGCGCGACATGTCATTCTTCTGCCGATTTGATCACTGGTCAGTATACCGCATTTTGCGCCGGTTTTCATCCCGCCGGATCCCCTTCGCGCAAAAAAAGAACTGCCCGAAGGTAGTTCCCAAAAGGCGTGGATTACTCTGCGGGCGCGAAGAAGGTGAGCGGCGTGGCGCCGGTCATCGCGTCGGCCGCGAGCAGGGTCAGCGGCACCACCTCGATGGACAGGGTGGCGAAATCCGCGGCGTAGCCGCCCTCGGTCTCGAAGTGCAGCGTCAGGCGGTGATTGCCGTCCTCGGTACCCGCCATGGACTTTGTGATGACGACGCACGCGTCGGCCGCGATGCCGGCGCCGGCGTAGTTGACGCCCTTCTCACCGGTGACGTTGTCGATGAGCTGCAGGCAGGTGACGGTTTCGCCCGTCTTGTTGTAGACGGTGTAGGTGCCGGTCTGGATGGAGGCGGCCTTCGCGGCCTCGATGATGCCCTTCACATAGCCCAGGCTGTCGGCCAGGGTCGCGCCGGAAACCGCGTCCACAAACTCGGCGGCCTCCTTGCCTTCCACCGCGCTCTCCAGTTCCGCGATGGTCTTGCCGGCCACGTACGCCTGGATGGCGTTGAAATTGGCCGCGATCTGCGTGGTGGAGCCGGCGCGCTGCATGTTCAGGCTGTACAGGTCGCTGTTGACGCGCTTGGAGCCCAGCACCTTGCCCTCGGGATAGTTCTCGCCGAAGCTGCCGTCGCTGTTGGGCACGCCGACGGCCGCGACGTCCTCGCGGTCACCGATGAACTGGAACTCGTCGATGTACGCGGCGAGGACGACGTCGCCCTGCACCGCGGCGGTGATGACGGCGAAGCAGCCGGCGCCGTGGGCGGCATAATCCACCTGGCCCAGCTTGACGGGGGCGGCTTCTTCCGCAAGGGCGCAGGTGAGGCTCAGGCACAGCGCAAGCAGGACGATCAGGAATTTCTTCATGGGGATTCTCCTTTGTTTTATTTTTTATAACACTGTGCAATTTATATGATAAACCGCCTTTAGTCAACACAAGCATTCGTTTTTCTTTTCCACATTCCGTCGACTCTCCCCGCAGTTGAAAAGGCCCGCTGCTGCGGCATCCCAAAGTGAGCCTTGACAACCTGTCACGGAGACGATAGAATAACAGGCAAATCGCATGAAGCCTTACGTTGAAAGGCGATGAAGGGCCAAAGACGCGCTGCCTGCCCCAAGAGAGCCGGCGTCCGGTGCAAGCCGGCGGAGACAGCGCGGGATAACTCAGCCTGGAGCTGCCCGCGTGACAAGCGCGGGACGTGTGCCGCGTGAAGGCAAACGAAGGATCCGCACGCCGGCGGCGCGCGGATTGAATCAGGGTGGTACAGCGTGGAATCCTCGCCCCTGCGGTAAGGCAGGTGCGGGGTTTTTTATTTCATCCGAGGAAATAGCGAGGGAGGAAACAGTCTATGGGAATGACCATGACCCAAAAAATCCTGGCCCGGGCGGCGGGTGTTCCGTCCTGCAGCGCCGGCGAACTGCTCATGTGCAAGCTCGACATGGTACTGGGCAACGACATCACCGCGCCGGTGGCGATCAACGAATTCTTTAAGATGGGCGCGACGAAGGTCTTCGACCCGGACAAGATCGCGCTGATTCCCGACCACTTCGTTCCCAACAAGGATATCAAGAGCGCCGAAAACGCCAAGATGATGCGCGAGTTCGCGCGCAGCCAGGGCGTCACCCATTACTACGAGGTCGGCCGCGTGGGCATCGAGCACGCGCTGCTGCCGGAGCAGGGCATCGTCGCCCCGGGCGAGGTCATCATCGGCGCGGACAGCCACACCTGCACCTACGGTGCGGTGGGCGCCTTCTCCACCGGCGTGGGCTCCACCGACATGGGCGTGGGCATGGCCATCGGCGAGTGCTGGTTCAAGGTGCCGGAGGCCATCCGCGTCGTGCTGACGGGCAAGCCCCGCGGGTACGTGAGCGGCAAGGACGTCATCCTCCATCTCATCGGGGAAATCGGCGTAGACGGCGCGCTTTACCAGAGCCTGGAATTCACCGGCGACGGCGTCGCCAGCCTTTCCATGGACAGCCGGCTCACCATCGCCAACATGGCCATCGAAGCGGGCGCGAAGAACGGCATATTCCCGGTGGACGACGTCTGCCGGGCCTACCTCGCGGAGCGCGTCACGCGCGAATGGACGGCCTTCGAGCCCGATCCGGACGCGGAATACGCGCGCACCGTCACCATCGACCTGTCCAGCCTGGAGCTGACGGTCTCCCTGCCCCACCTGCCGGAGAACGCGAAGCCGGCCAGGGACGTGAAGGACATGAAGATCGACCAGGTGGTCATCGGCAGCTGCACCAACGGGCGCATCAGCGACATGCGCATGGCCGCCGAAATCCTGAAGGGGCACAAGGTGGCCGAAAACGTCCGCTGCATCATCATCCCCGGTACGCAGCAGGTCGTCAAGACCTGCCTCGCGGAGGGGCTGGTGGATATCTTCATCGACGCCGGCGCCATCTTCACGATGCCCACCTGCGGCCCCTGCCTGGGCGGCTTCTGCGGCGTGCTGGCCAGCGGGGAGCGTGCGGTCTCCACGACCAACCGCAACTTCGTCGGCCGCATGGGCGCCAAGAATTCCGAAATCATCCTGGCCGGCCCGGCGGTCGCCGCCGCTTCCGCCGTCATGGGCCGCGTAGCGACACCCGAGGAGGTGCTTTAAGATGAAGATCTGCTCCAAAGTCATCAAATACGGCGATCACGTGGATACGGACGTCATCATCCCCGCGCGCTACCTGAACACGGGCGACCCGGCCGAGCTGGCCGCCCACTGCATGGAGGACCTGGACAGCGACTTCCATGAGAAGAGCCTCTCGCGGCACATCATCGTGGCCGGGCGCAACTTCGGCTGCGGCTCCTCGCGCGAGCACGCGCCCATCGCCATCAAGGCCAGCGGCATCCCGCTGGTCATCGCGGACAGCTTCGCCCGCATCTTCTACCGCAACAGCATCGATATCGGTCTGGCCATCGTGGAGTGCCCGGCAGCCGCCGCGGCCATCGCCGACGGCGACGAGGTGGAAGCCGATCTGGACGCCGGCGTCATCCGCGACCTGACGACCGGAGAGACTTTTACGGCCGCGCCTTTCCCGCCCTTCGTGCAGAAGATCATCGACTGCGGCGGCATTGAGGAATACGTCAAGGAGCGCATTGCGGGAGGCGAGCACCAGTGAAAGCGAACATCGTCACCCTGCCCGGCGATTACATCGGGCCGGAAATCGTAACCCAGGCCGTGCGCGTGCTGGAAGCCGTCGCCGCCAAATACGGCCACACCTTCTCCTTTGACGAGCGTAAGCTGGGCGGCGCCTCCATCGACGCCTTCGGCGTCCCGCTGACGGATGAAACGCTCGCCGCCTGCAACGGGAGCGACGCGGTGCTCATGGGCAGCGTCGGCGGCCCCAAATGGGACGGCGTGGAGGCGGCCCGTCGGCCGGAAAAGGGCCTGCTGGCCCTGCGCAAGGGCATGAATGTCTTCGCCAACCTGCGCCCGTGCCGCATCCACCCGCAGCTCTCCGGCGCCTGCCCCCTGCGCAGCGACATCATCGCTGAGCCCATCGACATCCTGATCCTGCGCGAGCTGACGGGCGACATCTACTTCGGCCGCCGCTCCCGCAGCGAGGACAGGCTCTCCGCCACGGACGAGATGGCCTACTCCGCCACGGAGGTGGAGCGCCTGGCGCGCATCGGCTTTGAGATGGCCGCAAAGCGCCGCGGCAGGCTCTGCTCCGTGGACAAGGCCAACGTGCTGGAGTGCTCCCGCCTGTGGCGCGAGACGGTGACGCGCCTCTCCGCCGAATACCCGCAGGTGGAGGTCACGCACATGTACGTGGACAACGCCGCGATGCAGCTCATCCTGCGCCCCTCCCAGTTCGACGTGCTCATCACCGGCAACCTGTTCGGCGACATCCTCTCCGACGAGAGCGCGGCCATCGCCGGCAGCCTGGGCATGATGCCCAGCGCCAGCCTCGGCGCGGGCACGCGCGGCCTCTACGAGCCCATCCACGGCTCCGCCCCCGATATCGCCGGGCGCGACATCGCCAACCCGCTGGGCACCATCCTCTCCGCCGCGCTGCTGCTGCGCCACAGCCTGGGGCTGGAAGCCGAGGCGCAGGCGGTCGAGGCGGCCGTCGCCCGCGTGCTGGACGAGGGCTTCCGCACCGCGGATATCCGCTCGGAAGGCACGAAGGTCGTCGGCTGCACCGAAATGGGCGCGCTGGTGGCGGAAAGGATTTAACTTATGGCAAAGTCATACATCCCCCGGGGATATGAGCCCCACCTGACCCTCTATCAGACGCAGGCGGCCATCAGCCTCATCAAGCGCGTCTTCCAGGACGCGCTGTGCACGGAACTGAACCTGAAGCGCGTCTCCGCGCCGCTGTTCGTCCGCCCCTCTTCCGGCCTCAACGACGATCTGAACGGCGTGGAGCGCCCCGTCAGCTTCGACATCCCGGACGCGCACGCGGACGCGGCGGTCGTCCACTCCCTGGCCAAGTGGAAGCGCATGGCGCTCTACCGCTACGACATCCACCCCGGCAAGGGCATCGTCACGGACATGAACGCCATCCGGCGCGACGAGGTGCTGGACAACCTCCACTCCTGCTACGTCGACCAGTGGGACTGGGAGAAGGTCATCACCGAGGAGGCGCGCACGGAGTACACCCTGCGCCAGACCGTCCGCTCCATCGTGGGCGCCATCTGCGACACGCAGCTCGCCGTTCGCGGCAAGTATCCGCAGCTTCTGGCCGCCCCGCTGCTCTCCCGCGACGTGGCCTTCGCCACCGCGCAGGAGCTGGAGGACCGCTGGCCGGACAAGACGCCCAAGGAGCGCGAGAACCTCTTCGCCCGGGAAAACGGCACCATCTTCATCCAGGGCATCGGCGGCAAGCTGAAGTCCGGCCGGCCGCACGACGGGCGCGCGCCCGACTACGACGACTGGGCGCTCAACGGCGACATCCTCTTCTGGTATCCGCTGCTGGAGTGCGCCATGGAGGTCAGCTCCATGGGCATCCGCGTCTCGCCCGAGTCGCTGGACAGGCAGCTGACCCTGGCCGGGTGCGACGAGCGCCGCTCCCTGCCCTTCCACAAGATGCTGCTCGCCGGGCGGCTGCCCTGCACCATGGGCGGCGGCATCGGCCAGAGCCGCCTGTGCATGCTGCTGCTGGGCAAGGCGCACATCGGCGAGGTGCAGTCCTCCGTATGGGACGAGGAGACGGAAGCCGTCTTCCGGGACGCCGACATCACCCTGCTGTAGGAGGCGCGCCATGTATTGCGAAAGATGCATGCGCCTGTTCGAGGGCGGCGCCTGCCCCGAATGCCGGCGGCCGGGCCGGCCCGTGCGGGAGGACGATTACGCGCTGGCCGCGGAGCTGGGCAACATCCTCTCCGATATGTACGCGGATATGCTCCGCCAGGAGCACATCCCCGCCCTGACGCGCGGCGATTTGGGCGCGGGGCTCAGCACCATCGTCGGCCCGCAGGCGGACGTGACACGCTTTTACGTCCCCGTGCCCCGGCTGGAAGATGCCCGGGCGCTGGCGCGGGAATTCTTCGGAAACGACACGGCCGGCGAACCGCCGGAAGAAGAGAAAGGGGCAGACGATGATCCATCATGACGAAGCGCTTTCCGTCATCCAACGGAAGCGGCTGGTAGCCATCCTGCGCGGCGTGCCCATGGAAAGGGTGGACGGCGTGGTCGCGGCGCTCCTTGAGGGCGGCGTCCGCGTGCTGGAATTCACCTTCGACCACGGCCGCGCGGGCGCCATAGCGGACAACCAGGAGAAGATCCGTCATGTCGTGTCCGCCTACGGCGATCAGGTCGTCGTGGGCTGCGGCACCGCGCTCTCGGTCGAAGAGGTGGAAGCCGCGCACGCGGCGGGCGCCTGTCTCACCATCACCCCCAACGTCAACCCCGACGTCATCCGCCGCTCGCGGGAGCTGGGCATGGTCACCATGCCTGGCGCCCTGTCCCCCACGGAGATCGAGCTGGCCTGGCGCAGCGGCGCGGACATCGTCAAGCTCTTCCCCGCCGGGGAGCTGGGTCTCGGATACATCAAGGCCGTTCGCGGTCCGCTGGGTTTCATCCCCATGAGCGCGGTGGGCGGCGTGCAGCCGGAAAACGTCGCGGACTTCCTCTCGGCAGGCGTCTGCGGCTTCGGCGTCGGTTCGCCCCTCGTGGTGCCCTCGGCCGTGAGAAGCGGCGACGACGCCGTCATTCTCGCCCGGGCCCGCGCGTTTACCGGGGCCATCGCGGCCTGGGAGGCCTCAAGATGAAGACGCTCGTCATCGACGGGGGCACGACCAACCTGCGGGTCTTCCTGCTGGATGCCTCCGGGGAGATGCTCTCCTCTGCCCGGGCGGAGGGCGGCGTGCGCCATACCGCCCTGGACGGGCACAACGGCAGGCTGCGCAAACTGCTGCACGACTGCATCGAAAGAGTCCTGGCGGAGACCGGCACGTCCGTACCGGAGATCGGCCGCTGCATCGCCTACGGCATGATCACGAGCTCCATGGGGCTGCTGGAGATTCCGCACCTGGCTGCCCCCGCCTCCGCAGAGGCGCTGCACGAGGGCATGCGCAGGGCCTCCTTTCCCGACGTGGCGCCCTTTGAAATCGAGTTCATCCCCGGCGTGCGCAACTTCGCCGGTGCGGTGGACACCGGAAACTGCTCCGGCATGGACATGATGCGCGGGGAGGAGACGGAGTCCGTCGGCCTTTACCGGCTGCTCGCGCCGGAAGGCGACGCCCTCTTCGTGCTGCCGGGTTCCCACAACAAGTTCGTACACATGGGCGCCGGGGGCGAGATCCTGGGCTGCATGACCTCCATCTCCGGCGAGCTGCTCGATTCCGTTACCCATCACACCATCCTGGCGGACGCGGTCAAGGGCAGCTTCTGCAGCGCCGAAACGTACGACGCCGGCATGGCGAAGGCGGGCGCCTTGGAATGCCTGCGCAGCGGGCTGGGCCGCGCGTCCTTCGCCGGGCGCATCCTGAACACCCTCGGGCATGAGGACGCGGCGAAGATCCAGAGCTGGCTGCTGGGCGCCGTACTCTGCGAGGACGCACGGGCGCTCCGCGCCTTCGTGAAAGATGCCGCGCCCGTCGTTTACGTCGCCGGCAAGCCCCCGCTGCAGCAGGCCTTCATCGACGTGCTGGACGTCCTGGGCCTGCCCGGTGCACACCCCGTTGCCCCCGATATAACCGCGCGGATGGGCATCGCCGGCGCGCTGGCAATTGCGGAGCTTTCGTGATCCAGAAGATCAACTCGGGACTGTCCGGACGGACGGTCCTGTTTTTTCTTCCCTGCGGTTGCCCGTGCCGCTGTATGTATAATTTCCGATAACGTTTTTGTTCTGTTTCGATGAGAAGGCAAAAGAGCATCGTGATTTTAACCGTTAATTTATGTACTATTTTATGCAGTAATGCTTGACGTGCTGGTCGATTATTGATATACTAGCAGTGACGCAGGAAGCGTCGGGAGGATTACCGCACATCATTTTCCCGTACGGGGAACAAGGGAGGATTACTGCAATGATCAAGAACGAAGCCAACCCGGTCGAGCCCATTGTAGACGTCAACCGTGCGCAGATCGAGCACCGTGCCACCTGGATGGGCCTCATCTATGACGAAATGGTCAAGGCGGGTATCGACGCCGAGCCCATCATGCGCAGAGCCATTCACCGCTGCGGCCTCATGCACGGCGCGAATTTCCGCGCGCAGTGCGAGACCCCCGGCAACTGCGTGGACTTCAAGGGCGCTTTCCTGGGCGACGAGAGCAAGGTCGGCCCGCAGAGCTTCCACATGACCGATATCAAGGCCGACGACGAGAACGTCACCGTCAACTTCCACTACTGCGCGCTGGTCAGCGCCTGGAAGAAGCTGGGCTTTGACGACGAGCGCTGCGCCCTGCTGTGCGACATGGCCATGGACGGCGACCGCGGCATCGCGGAAGCCAACGGCCTCAAGCTGACCCTGACCGACACCATCGCCAAGGGCTGCGAGACCTGCAAGCTGCACTTCCATAAATAAGTTCCCGATCCGGAGCATACCGGATGAAAATATTCAAATGGAGGTAGTATTATGAAGAAGATTCTGTCCATCGTGATCGCGCTGGCCCTGTGCCTCACCGCCTTCGCGGCCCTCGCCGACACCATCAAGCTGGGCGGCCTGGCCCCCATGACCGGCTCTTACGCCGAGTACGGCAAGGGCTTTGAGATCGGCTGGAACATGGCGCTGGAAGACATCGGCGCCGAGGGCGTCAACGGCCATACGTTTGAAATCGAGGTCAAGGACTCCCAGGGCGACGCCGTCGTCAGCTCCACGCTGGCGACCGACTACGCCGAGGACGACGAGATCTACGCCATCCTGGGCGACTTCACCAGCGGCGCCTGCAAGGCCGACGCCGAGATCGTCGACCGCTACGGCATCACGCTGCTCTCCCCGACCGCGTCCGCTCCGGACTACGCCGGCATGAGCCCCTACTGCTTCTCCATCATGGGCCGTCAGGACGGCGAGGCGCCCTTCCTGGCCAAGTACGTGCTGAAGAAGTACCTGGGCGTCACCAAGGTCGCCGTCGTCCGCGTGGACAGCGACTGGGGCCAGGCCTGCTTCGACAACTTCAAGATCCAGGCCGACATCGAAGGCCTCGAGGTCACCGAAGAGAAGTACAGCGCCAGCGAGAATGACTTCTCCTCCATCATCACCAAGGTGAAGGCTGCCAACCCCGAAGTTCTGGTCGTCATGGATCAGGGCGAGCCGGTTGCCAAGATCTTCAACGCCGCCGACGCCGCCGGCTGGGACATCAAGCACGTCGCGCTTGGACCCGGAACCTCCGAGCAGGTTGTGGGCATGCTGACCAACCCCGACAACATCATCGTGACTTCTCCGTTCTTCTTCGACCCCAACGACGAAGCGCTGACCGCGTGGAAGACCCGTTTCGTGGAGCGCGCCGGCTTCGAGCCGACCGTGCACCCTGCCTGCGCCTATGACACCATGATGCTGATCAAGACCGCCGTTGAGAAGATCGGCGACGGCAAGGTCACCCGTGAGGCCATCAAGGACGCGCTGACCGGCATGGAAATGACGGGCGTCACCGGCCGCATCAAGTTCGGTCCGGAAGGCGACATCACCCGCGACTACATGATCTGCGGCACCGAAAACGGCAAGTGGGTCGTGCTCAAGGGCTTCGACTTCGTGAACGAGTAATTTGAAAACCGAAAGCGCAGCAGCCGTTTGCCCGGCTGCCTGAGGGGGCGGGGCTTTTAAAGCCCCGCCCCTTTTGAAGCCGGAAACCCTGCTGTCTGCGGAGGAGACACTATGGAATATGTCCTCAACCAACTGATCAACGGCATCTGCCAGGGCGCGATTTACGCGCTGATGGCCATCGGCTATTCGACCATCGTCGGCGTCGTAGGCATGGTGACCTTCACCTACGGCGAAATCATGATGATCGGCGCCTACGGTGCCTTCTACATCTTTTTGACTTGCGGCAACAACATCCTGCTGGGCCTTCTCATGTCCTTCGCGTGCTCCTTCGTGCTGGGCATCGCGGTCTACAAGCTCTGTTACGAGCGCTTCTTCAACGCGCCGCGGCACATCTCGCTGCTGTGCACCATCGGCTTCTCCATGCTGATCAAAAACCTGGCGCAGATCGTCTTCGGCCCGGAGACCAAATCCATGCTGAACATCATCCCCAACCGCATCTTCACGCTGCACCTGGGGAGCATCGCCGTGGATTTCCGCCTGCTGCAGATCGTCATCATGCTGCTGGTCGTCTTCCTCGCCCTGCTGCTCACCTTCTTCTTCAACCGCACGCGTGCCGGCATCGCCCTGCGCGCCGTCAGCCAGAACAAGGACGCGGCATACCTCGTCGGCATCAACGTCCGCCGCACCGCGCTGCTGGGCAACTGCATCGGCTGCGGCTTCGGCGGCATCGCCGGCTGCCTGCTGGCCATCTACTACATCAACTTCCAGTCCTACACCTTCGGAAGCTTCAGCATGAAGGCCTTCTCCGCCTCCGTGCTGGGCGGACTCGTGGACCTGCGCATGAGCGCGCTGGGCGGCCTGTGCCTGGGCATCATTGAGAACCTGGGCATCACCATCAGCTCCGCCACCTTCCGCGACGTCTTCGCCTTCGGCTTCCTCATCCTCATGCTGATCATCCGCCCGCAGGGCTTCGCGGTCAAGAAAGGAACGCGCGTATGAGCACACTGAAGAATCTCTGGCAAAAGAAGCGCTGGATCTTCTGGCTCCTCATCGTTGCGCTTCTTTGCGTGCCGCCCATGCTGAAAATCCTCGGTATCTACAAAATCAAGGCCCTGTACCTGCGCTACGCGTGCAACATCATGATGTACGCGACGCTGGCGGGTTCCCTCAACGTCATCAACGGCTACAGCGGACAGACCTGCCTGGGGCAGGCCGGCTTCTTCGCCATCGGCGCCTACACCTGCGCCATCCTGTCCACGCGCTTGGGCGTCAGTTTCTGGGTGCTGCTTCCGCTGTGCGGCCTGGCCAGCGGCCTCATCGGCCTGCTCGTCTCCCTGCCGACGCTGCGGCTGCAGGGCATCTACCTGTCCATCGTCACCCTGGGCGCCTCCGAAATCATCCGCATCATCGCGCAGACGGCGAGCATCACCGGCGGCGCCATGGGCATCAAGGGCATCCCCTACCCGTGGCTCTTCGGGCTGGACGCCTTCCGCCCGGAGTACTACTACTTCATCTTCCTGGTGCTCGGCATCCTCTTCCTGTTCTGCACGAGCCGAATCCTGGGTTCCCGCGTGGGCCGCGCCTGGATCTCCATCCGTGAGGACCAGGTCGCCGCGAAGTCCCTCGGCGTGCGCACCAGCTTCTACAAGTCGCTGAACTTCGTCTACGGCGCCTTCTGGGCCGGCGTCATCGGCTGCGCCTACGCGCCCTTCGTCAACTTCATCGAGTCCTCCCAGTTCACCACTGACAAGGGCTTCGACGTGCTGGCCATGATCGTCATCGGCGGCCAGGGCACGCTCATCGGGCCCATCATCGGCAGCACCATCGTCACCATCCTGACGGAGTCCCTGCGCTTCCTCGGCGTATGGCGCTACGTCATCTACGCGCTCATCATCATCGCCATGATGTGGCTGCGGCCGCAGGGCATCGCCGGCGCGACCAACTCCATCCTGGCCGGCGGCAAGGTGAAGCGCAAACCGCAGAAAGGGAAGGGGGCGAAGGCATGAGCGAACGCGACAACCGCCCGGTACTGCTGGAGGCGCAGGGCGTCTGCAAGTACTTCGGCGGCCTGAAGGCCGTTGAAAACGTCGACATGCAGATCCGCGAGGGCGACATCTTCGGCATCATCGGCCCCAACGGAGCCGGCAAGACCACCTTCTTCAACATGTGCACGGGCATGTATCCCGTCACGAAAGGCAAGATCCTCTTCGAAGGCAACGACCTGACGAAGCTCAACACGGAAGAGATCGCGGAGAAGTACATCGCCAGGACCTTCCAGAACATCCAGCTCTTCCGCTTCATGACGGTGCTGGAGAACGTCAAGATCGGCTGCCACGTGCAGACGCACTCCAACCTGTTCGACGCCATCCTCCACAGCCGCCGCTACCACGACGACGAGGCGTACACGACGAAGAAGAGCCTGGACATCCTTAAACGGATCGGCCTGTACGAGTACCGCGACGTCAAGGCCAGCAACCTCTCCTACGGCATGCAGCGCAAGGTGGAAATCGCGCGCGCCATGGCGCTGGATCACAAGATCCTGCTGCTGGACGAGCCGGCCGCCGGCATGAACCCGCAGGAGACGCAGTCCCTCATGGAGTTCATCAAACAGCTGAATGCCGACGGCCTCACCATCGCCGTCATCGAACACGACATGAAGTTCATCATGAATTCGTGCAACCGCATCCTCGTGCTCAACTTCGGCCAGAAGATCTTCGAAGGCACGCCGCAGGAGGTCAAGGAAAACCGCGAGGTGCAGGAGGCCTACTTCGGCAAGGGCATGGTTGCAGGGGAGGCGCTGAAATGAGCAGAATGCTGGATATTGCCAACCTCACCGTCTACTACGGGTATGTCAACGCCCTCTCCGACGTCAGCATCCACGTGGACGAGGGGGAAATCATCACCCTCATCGGCAGCAACGGCGCCGGCAAGACGACGACGCTGATGGCCGTCTCCGGCCTGGTGGAAAAGGCGGGCGGCAGCATCACCTACCGGGGGCAGGACATCACGAAGATGCACGCCGACCGCATCGTAAAGCTGGGCATCGCCCACGTGCCCGAAGGGCGCAAGATCTTCCCACAGCTGACTGTCTACGAAAACCTGGTCGCCGGAACCTTCGGCAAGCCGGGCATCACCAAGCAGCAGATTGCGGACCTCGCCGACCAGTGCTACGAACTCTTCCCCCGCCTTAAAGAACGCATGACGCAGGCGGGCGGCAGCCTCTCCGGCGGCGAACAGCAGATGCTGGCGATCGCCCGCGGGCTCATGATGGACCCGCAGCTCATCATGCTGGACGAGCCGTCCCTGGGCCTGGCCCCCATCGTGGTGGAAGAGATCTTCGAGCTCATCACCCGTATCCGCGACGCCGGCAAGACCGTCCTGCTCATCGAACAGAACGCCTCCGTCGCCCTGCAGATCGCGGACCGCGGCTACGTGCTGGAAACCGGCCGCGTCAGCCTGACGGGAACCGGCTCCGAGCTGCTGAGCAACCCGGAGGTCAAGCGGGCGTATCTCGGCGTTTAAACCCGCTCCGGAGCAGCCGCTCCGTTTATGAGAAAGGAGAAACGCCGATGGATCTGGGTCTTACCGGAAAGACGGCCGTCGTCACCGGCGCCAGCAAGGGCATCGGGCTGGCCACGGCGCGGTGTTTTCTGGAGGAGGGCGCGAGGGTCGCCATCTGCGCGCGCCACGAAGAGGCGCTGGAGCAAGCGGCGAAGGAACTCTCCTCCCTTGGCGAGGTGATGACCTTCTGCGGCGACATGACCCGGCAGGAGGACGTGGACACCCTTGCCGAGAAAGCGCTCACGCGCTTTGGCCGCGTGGACTGCTGGATCAACAACGTCGGCGCGTCCATCCGCCGCGCGGGGCGCGACTACACGCCCGACGAAATCCGCAGGACCGTCGATGTCTGCTTCACCTCCGCCGTCTACGGCTGTCAGGCCGCGGGGCGGGTGCTCGGCCGCGGCGGCGTCATCGTCAACATCAGTTCGCTGGCCGCCCGCTGCGGAACCGCCGGGCGCAGCACGCTCTACGGCCCTCTGAAGGCCGCCGTCAGTCACCTGGCCGTCATGTTCGCGGCGGAGTACGCCTCCCGCGGCATCCGCGCCGTATCCGTGCTGCCCGGCTTCACCATCACGCCGGCCGTCCGTGCGGGCATCGCGCCGGAGGAGCTCCGCAGAAACGAGGCCGGGACGCTGCTGCAGCGGATGGCCGATCCGGCGGAAATCGCACGCCCCATCGTCTTTTTGTGCAGCGACGCCGCCAGCTACATTACCGCCACCTCCCTGGAGGTCTCCGGCGGGCGCAGCGTCATACTGAATCCCGAATTTGTAACGGAAGGGAACGATGCCGGATGACCGTCAGCAGTAAAAAGAAGGCCTACGAGCTCATTTTGCAGGACGTGATCCGCGGAACCTTCGCAGAAGACCACAACCTGCTCAACGAGCGGCGCCTGATCGAGCGCTACGGCATCGGCAAGACGCCAATCCGGGAGGCGCTGGTGGAGCTGTGCAACGAAAAGGTGCTGCGCTCCATCCCCCGCTACGGCTACGAAATCATCACCCTTACCCAGCAGGACATCGCCGAGGTGCTGCAGGTGCGCTGCATGCTGGAATGCTCCTGCCTGCGCCTCATGGCGCCGCACGTCACGCGCGACGCGCTCCTCGCCTTCCGCAGGCGCTGCGAGGAGGAGGAGCAGCAGCTGAGGCACGCCGACGTATGGGAAGCCTGGGACAGCAACGTACGCATCCACCTGCAGCTGTGTTCCTTCGCGCAGAACCGGTATTGCCAGCAGATGCTGGAGAGCAGCATGGGCATCCTCAAGCGGGCTTACGCCCAGTTCTACCTGGACCAGCAGCGCACCGTGCACAAGCCCTACGGCAACGGGCTGCACATGGACATCGTGGACAGGCTGCTCGCCGGCGACGTGGACGGCGCGGAGGCCGCCCTGCGCGAGGACATCTGTTCGTTTGAAAAGCTCATCTTTATGCTGTGAAACGACGTAATGTCGAGAAAGGAAGGAACCTCTATGAAAAAGATCATCAACCGGCCCGAGAACTTCGTGGATGAAACGATGGACGGCATCATCGCCGCGTACGGCGACAAGGTCAAGCTGCTGAACGGCGACCGCCGCATCCTCCTGTCCAACTACCCCGCGCGGGAAGGCAAGGTCGGCATCGTGACGGCGGGCGGCAGCGGCCACCTGCCGGTGTTCCTGGGCTACGTGGGCAGCGGTCTGCTGGACGGCTGCGCCATCGGCAACGTCTTCGCCTCCCCCTCCGCGCAGAAGATGGCGGACATGATCCGCGCCTGCGACAGGGGCAACGGCGTGCTGTGCCTCTATGGCAACTACGGCGGCGACAAGATGAACTTCGACCTGGCCTGCGAGACGGTCGATCTGGAGGACGATATCAAGACCAAGACGGTGCTCGTGTGCGACGACGTGGCCTCCGCCCCCAAGGACAAAGCGGACAAGCGCCGCGGCGTGGCCGGCATGGTCTACGCCTTCAAGATCGCCGGCGCCGCCGCAGACCTCGGCTTCAACCTGAAGGAGCTCGTCGCCGTCACCCAGAAAGCCCTCGATCATACGCGCACCATGGGCGTCGCGCTCTCCCCGTGCATCGTGCCCGAGGTCGGCAAGCCCACCTTCTCCATCGGCGAGAACGAGATCGAAATCGGCATGGGCATCCACGGCGAGCCCGGCATCGAAGTGCGCCAGATGATGACCGCTGACGAAGTGGCGGACCTGACGGTCGGCAAGATCCTGGAGGACATGCCCGTCGAGGCCGGCACCCGCGTTTCCGTCATGGTCAACGGCCTGGGCGCAACCCCGAAGGAGGAGCTGCTGATCCTCTACCGCCGCATCCACCAGGTGCTGACGGAGAAGGGCATCGTCCCCGTGCTGCCGCACATCGGCGAGTACGCCACCTCCATGGAGATGGCCGGCCTCAGCGTCACCATCATGGCGCTGGACGAGGAGCTGGAGAAGCTGCTGCGCGCCCCCGCCGCGTCCCCCTTCTACACCAACGCGAACATCATCTGAGCCTGAGGAGGAATGCATTATGGTTAACGCGGATACGCTGCGCGCGGCCTTCCGGGCCATCGCGGCCAAGATGGCGGAAAAGCGCAATTACCTGATCGAGCTGGACCAGCGCAACGGCGACGGCGATCTGGGCATCTCCATGTCGGAGGGCTATGCAGCCGCCAGCGCCACGCTCGAAGCCAGTGAGGAGACCGATCTGGGCCGGCTGTGCATCGCCGCCAGCAAGGCCTTTAACGAGGCCGCGCCCTCTTCCCTGGGCACCATCACGTCCTTCTGCCTCATGGGCATGGCCAAGGTGCTCAAGGGCCACACGGAGGCGGATATGGCCCTGCTGGGCGAGGCGCTGGAAGGCGGCCTTGCCAAGGTGATGGAGAAGGCCGGATCCAAGCCCGGCGAAAAGACGATCCTGGATGCCGTCTGCCCCGCGGCGGAGGCCATCCGCGCCCACGCGGCGGAAGGCGACAAGGCCGCGCTGACGGCCGCGGCCAAAGCCGCTGCCGAGGGTTCGGACAGCACGGCGAACATGCCCGCCGTGCACGGGCGCGCCGCCTACTACGGTGAGAAGGCCATCGGCCTCATCGACGGCGGCTCCGTCGCCGGCCGCTTCATCTTCGAGGCGCTCGCCGAAATGTAAAACGCGGTTCACACAGAAAATAACCAATCCCGGCCCTTCGGGGCCGGGATTAAACTGTTTTCCCGCATGACGGTCTTGAAACCTTTTCCCGCAGGAACTAAAATAATCCTGTCGGTAGCAAGAGCGTTTAGCTCGACATTTGTCAGCAGCAGTTGGGGAGGTTTTTATGAAACTCATCAGACGCCGCAGACCTTCATTGAAGACTGCCCTCGGCATTACGAAGGTCAAGCGGAACATCGCCAGGACGACAGGGATTCCGACGACCAAATCCGGGCGGAAGCGCAAGTTTCTCAATACGATAACGGGCGGGCTGTTCGGTAAATACGAGCGGACCCGCGCGGACGTCAACAGGCCCTTCAAGTTTCTGAAGCAGGCCACGTCCGGGTGCCTGGTTTCCGTCCTGGGATCTGTTACGATCCTGATCCTGCTGATCTCGTCGCTCTTCTGAAAAAGGCACACAAAAGGAAATCCCCTTTGCCGCATGGGCAAAAAGGATTTCTTTTTTATGTGCCAAATGGGCAGTCTGCTTACCTCAGCTTTTCCATCAGGTTCTGTATCGCCTCGTCGCTCATGCCGTGCCGGCCAGATAAGCCCGCCCTGTCACTGCCCTCCGTGCAATGCACGGGAAACGGCGGTTCACCCCCGGACAGGACTCTCACGCCCCAGACGATCCTCCGCCGAAGACGTCCTCTTTATCAGTTGCCGACCATGATGTTGAGGATTTCCACATCCGTAGCGTGCATGCCCTCGCGGCCCATGCGCCCGATGTTTTCGATGGTCTCCTCGATGTCGCGGCCCACGAGGCCCTCGCCCGGCTGGAAGGCGTGGCCTTCCTTCGCCATGCGGTAGGACAGCGTGCCGGCGTTGACGGCGGAGGCGATCTTCGCCGCGCAGGAGCTCTTGGCGCCGTCGCACACCATGCCGCCCACGTTGCACAGCGTGTTGGTGATCGTCATGCAGATCTGCTCGTAAGTGCACCCGTCCATCCAGGCGATGCCGCAGGCCGCACCGCAGCCCGCGCTCACCGCGCCGCAGAACGCGGAGAGGTTGCCGATGTGCCGCTTGATGTGCACGGAGATGAGGTTCGCCAGCGCAAGGGCGCGCAGCAGCGTCTCCTCGTCCTTGCCCCAGGTCTTCGCGTATTCGCAGACCGGCAGGGTAATCGTCATGCCCTGGTTGCCGCTGCCGGAATTGATGACCACCGGCATGGAGCAGCCGTTCATGCGCGCGTCGCTGCCCGCGGCGGCCCGCGCAGCCGCCCGGCCTTCCACCCTGTCGCCTTCCACAGCCATCAGCGTATGGCCAACGGCCTCGCCGTAGGCGCCCTTCAGGCCCTCCTCGGAGATTGCGGTGTTCAGCCGGATCTGCCGCTCCAGGATGGGACGGACGTCCTCCACCTTCACCTGCTCCGCGAAGGCCAGGATGTCACGGACGTTCAGGGTCTCCTTCTCTTTGCTCTCACCGCCGGTCGTAAAGCCGCCGCGGTCGCAGAAAAGCGTCACCCCGTCCTTTTCGATCTTCGTGATATGCGTGTGCTCGTGTTCCACGGTGACGCTCGCCGTCTTTTCGCCGCACACGGCGTCGATCCGGATGTAGAGATTGTCCTCCCCTTCCGCATATTTGGCCGTGCAGAAGCCCTCGTGCACCAGCTTCTTTGCGAGGGCGATGTCCTCCGGCGTCACCCTGGTCAGCACCTCAAAGTCCATCGAAGCATCGCCGCCGACGCAGCCCAGCGTGGCCGCGATTTCGATGCCCCGCTCGCCGCCGGAATTGGGCACGACCACGCTCTTCACGTTCTTGATGATGTTGCCGCTCAGATACGCGGTCAGATGCTCCGGCATGCAGCCCATCACTTCCCTCACCTTGGCAGATGCAAAGGCGATGGCGATGGGCTCCGTACAGCCGAGTGCGGGGACGAGCTCATGCCGCAGGATGGCGACATAGCTCTCGTAAATCTTCTGATCCATGGTGCTTTCTCCTTTCCGGTACGCCTGACCAGGGCGGGTGCGGGTGATAAACGGCGGACTGGCCGCCTTCATACAACGCTGAAATCATTGTAAAATCCGGAAAAGCGGTTGTCAATGGCTTCTGACATATTTCTGATCATATCAGAAAAAAATGTGCTGTTCAAAGGCTTTGAAGGCTCCTCTGGCTGGTCAGGCGGCGCATCTCATGGTATACTGTATATGATAAGCTGTCAGTTGTGCACAGACGCCAAAGGAGGTAAACGCCATGCTGGAAACCGGTACCCCTGCCCCGGATTTTACCCTGCCCGACCAGAACGGAGAGCTGCACACCCTTTCCGACTACCGCGGGCAGAAGGTCATCCTGTACTTCTATCCCAAGGACATGACAAGCGGCTGCACGAAACAGGCCTGCGCCTTTGGCGAGCTGTTCCCGCTTTTCCGCGAAAAAGGCGCCGTCGTGCTGGGGGTCAGCAAAGACAGCGTCGCCTCGCATAAGAAGTTTGAGGAGCAGTACGGCCTGCCCTTCACCCTGCTCTCCGATCCGGAGAAGCAGGTCTTACAGACTTACGACGTCTGGAAGGAAAAGAAGAACTACGGCAAGGTGACGATGGGCGTGGTGCGCACGACCTACCTCATCGACGAGAACGGTATCATCGTGCGCGCGCTGGACAAGGTGAAAGCGGCGGAAAACCCGGCGCAGATGCTGGGTTACCTCGCCTGAACGCCGCCGCCCGATACTTTCTAACGAAGGGAGCGATAAGGATGCTGAAGGATTTTGTAAAGTCGGTGCCGCCGGAAGCGGCACAGCTGGCAGAGGAATTGAAAGCGGAACAGGACAAGCTGTTCGCCTCCCAGATGAAGATCAAGGACGCGAAACTGCCGGTCATGGTCATCTTCGAGGGCTGGGGCGCGGCCGGGAAGGGCAGCATCATCGGCCGGGTCATCAAGAACATCGATCCCCGGTTCTTCCGCGTCCGCACCATGGCAAAGCCCACGCCGGAGGAGAAGCGCTACCCCTTCCTGCGCCGTTACCTTCTGGAGATCCCGGAGGCGGGCAAGTTCACCTTCTTCGACGATTACTGGATGCACGAGGTGACCGAACGGCGGCTCGGCGGCAAGCTCTCCGAGGCGGAGTACCGCATGCGCATCCGCAGCATCAACACGACGGAGCGCTCGCTCACGGACAACGGCTACCTCGTCATGAAGTTCTTCTTCCACATCAGCAAAAAGGAGCAGGAAAAGCGCCTGCGCGCCCTGGAAGCGGACAAGAACACGCGCTGGCGCGTGAGCGAGGGCGACCTGTGGGAGAACCGCCATTATGACGAAGCGCTGCCCGTCTACGAGCAGTATCTCTCCGACACCAATCCCTCCTCTTCCCCTTGGTATGTCATCGACGCGAAGGACCGCAAGTGGGCCGAGCTGCAGGTGCTCCGCTTCCTCAACCAGGGCATTGAGACGGCCCTCAAAAACCACAGCCTCGCCGTTCCCGTCCTGCAGAACACCTTCCCGCTGGTGCAGATGCCGCGCCTTCGCGACGTCCCGCTCGCCGACAAGGTGCTGGAAGAGGAGACGTACGACCGGCAGCTGGACAGCCTGCAGAAGGAGCTGCGCGAGCTGCACAACGAGCTCTACCGCAAAAAGATCCCCGTCGTCATCGCCTACGAAGGCTGGGACGCCGCAGGCAAGGGCGGCAACATCAAGCGCATCGCCAGCGCGCTGGACCCGCGCGGCTACGAGGTCCATCCCATCGCCAGCCCGGAGCCGCACGAAAAGGCGCGGCACTTCCTCTGGCGCTTCTGGACGCGGCTGCCCAAGGACGGCCATATCGCCATCTTCGACCGGACGTGGTACGGCCGCGTCATGGTGGAGCGGCTGGAAGGCTTCTGCAGCGAGAACGACTGGCAGCGCGCCTACAACGAGATCAACGAATTTGAGAAGGAGCTGTCCGACTGGGGCGCCGTCATCCTCAAATTCTGGGTGCAGATTGACAGCGACACCCAGTTGGCGCGCTTTACCGAGCGGCAGAACACGCCGGAGAAGCGCTGGAAGATCACCGACGAGGACTGGCGCAACCGTGAAAAGTGGGATCTCTACGAGCAGGCCGTGGACGAGATGCTGCAAAAGACGAGTACGGCTTTTGCGCCCTGGCACATCCTGGAGAGCAACGACAAAAAGTACGCGCGCGTCAAGGCCCTGGGCATCGTCGTGGATGCCATTAAAAAGGCCTGCAGGGAAAAAGGCTGATTGAAAGCGGCGCCCCGGTCATCCGGGGCGCCGCACCTTTCTTGCCACCCGCCCCCAAATGCGCTATAATAGCGCGGCAAACACAGCGGAAGCGCTGTTTTTTTAAGCCCTACGCCCAAACGAACGGAGGAAACGCGATGAACATCAACGCCGTACTGGCGAAGGAATTTGAAACGAGCGAGGCGGTCGTCGCCACCGTCGCCGGCATGCTGGACGAGGGAAATACCATCCCCTTTATCGCCCGCTACCGCAAAGAGCAGACCGGTGCCATGGACGACACGCGCCTGCGCGCGCTGGAAGAGCGACTCTCCTATCTGCGCGGCATGGAAGACCGCCGCGCGAAGATCGAGGCCTCCATCGCGGAGCAGGGCAAGCTGACGCCGGAGCTTTCGGCCAGGCTGGCCGCCGCGACGACGCTCTCCCAGCTGGAAGACCTGTACCTCCCTTACCGGCCCAAGCGCCGCACGCGCGCCAGCATCGCCCGGGAAAAGGGGCTGGAGCCGCTGGCGGAGGCGCTGCTGCGCCAGTCCCCTTCAGACGACCCCGAAGCGCTGGCCGCCTCGTACGTCTCGGAGGAAAACGGCGTCCCGGATACGGAAACCGCGCTGCGCATGGCGCGGGACATCCTGGCGGAGCGGTTCGCGGACGACGCCGACCTGCGCGCCTCCCTGCGCGCGCTCGTCCGCCGCACCGGCGTGCTCGAGAGCGCGCTGATCGAAGAGAAAGGCGCAAAGAAGGCGAAAGCCGCCGAGTCCGATGACCCGGACGAGGAGGAGCCAGGCGCAAGGCGCGCGCCGGTCCGCCACGCGGCGGAGACCTATCTGCAGTACGCGGACTACAGGGAGCCCGTGCTGCGCGCCGCCAATCACCGCATTCTCGCCCTCAACCGCGGCGAAAAGGAAGGCCTGCTGCGCGTTTCGGTCGCATGCGACGACGCGGGCGCGGAAGACATCATCGCCCGGACGGCCGTCCGCGGTTCCTCCCCCTGCGCACAGCAGGTGCGCGAGGCCGGGAAGGACGCCTGGGAGCGCCTCATCGAGCCCTCGCTGGAGCGGGAGCTGCGCAGCGAGATGACCGACCGCGCGAATGAGGGGGCCATCCGCGTCTTCGCCGAAAACCTGCGCGAGCTGCTGATGCAGCCGCCTGTCCGCGGGCGCGTCACCCTGGGCGTCGATCCCGGCTTCCGCAACGGCTGCAAGCTGGCCGTCGTGGACGAAAACGGCCGCGTCCTGGAGACCGCCATCGGCCACTTTACCCTGCCCATGAAGGAGTACCAACGGCAGCGGGAGGAAGCGCTGGTCGGCGGCCTCATCCGGCGCAACCACGTCACCGCCGTGGCCATCGGCAACGGCACCGCCTCCCGGGAGAGCGAGCAGTTCATCGCCTCCCTGCTGCACTCGCTGCCCGGCGTATCGTACATGATCGTAAACGAGGCCGGCGCGTCCATCTGGTCCGCCTCCGAGGCCGCGGCAAAGGAGCTGCCCGGATACGACGTGCTGGAACGCGGCGCGATCTCGATCGCCCGGCGCCTGCAGGACCCGCTGGCGGAGCTCATCAAGATCGACCCCAGGGGCATCGGCGTCGGCCAGTACCAGCACGACCTGAAGCCCGCGCAGCTCTCCTCCGCCCTCTCCGGCGTGGTGGAGTCCTGCGTCTCCTCCGTCGGCGTAGACGCGGCGACCGCCTCGGTGGAGCTGCTCTCCCACGTGGCGGGCATCGGCGAGACGCTGGCGCGCAGCATCGTCGCTTACCGGGAGGAAAACGGCCTTTCCAGCCGCGCACAGCTGAAGAAGGTGCCCAAGCTGGGGCCCAAGGCCTTCCAGCAGTGCGCCGGCTTCCTGCGCGTGCACGGCAAGGAGCCGCTGGACGCCACGGCCGTCCACCCGGAGAGCTACGCCGCCGCCCGCGCGCTGCTCACGCGCATGGGCGTCAGCGCCGAAGAGCTCTCCCGCGGCGGCATTCCTGGTTTCCTCGCCCGATGCGAGGCCGAGGGGATGTCGAAGCTCGCCGCGGAGCTGGGCACCGGCGAACTGACGCTGCGCGACATCGCCTCGGAGCTGGAGCGCCCCGGCCGCGACCCGCGCGACGAGCTGCCTCCGCCCCTGCTGCGCACGGACGTGATGGACCTTAAGGACCTCACCCCCGGCATGGAACTGAAGGGAACGGTGCGCAACGTGACCGACTTCGGCGCGTTCGTGGATATCGGCGTCCACCAGGACGGCCTCGTGCACATCTCCCGCCTGTCGGACCGCTTTATCCGCCATCCATCGGAAGCGGTTCACGTGGGCGACATCGTCACCGTCTGGGTCGTGGACGTGGACGTTGCCAGAAAGCGCATCGCCCTGACCATGGTGAAGGGCAAAAAATAAAGCCGGCCGGGCCGGCTGACAGGCGGCAGATGAAACCCTCTGCCGCCTTTGATTTGCGGGTTAAAGGAGACTCTCCAGCTCCTGAGGCAGCGGCTCCGTTATATCGATGCGCTCCCCCGTCACGGGCTGTCTGCAGCAAAGCCGGGCCGAGTGCAGGGCGAAGCGGCCGTGCAGCTGCGGCAGCTCCGTTCCGTACAGGTAATCGCCGCAGACCGGGCAGCCGATGGACGAAAGGTGCACGCGGATCTGGTGCGTCCTGCCCGTCTCCAGCCGCAGGCGGATCAGCGCCCGGCCGCCGGAAACCCGCTCCACGCGGTAGTGCGTGCGCGCCGGCTGTCCCGCGGGCGAAACGCACCGCCTGGCGCCCTCCCCCGCCCTGGCGATGGGCGCGTCGATGAGGCCCTCTTCCCGGGACGGAACGCCCTGCGTCACCGCCAGGTACTCGCGGACAAACGCGTCCGTGTGCAGCTGCTGCGAGAGCAGGCGCTGCGCGTGATCGTGGCACGCCACGGCCATAAGGCCGCTCGTCCCCTTGTCCAGCCGGTTCACCGGGTGGTAGCGGAAGGCGTCCGGATTCTCCCCCAGAAGGACGCACAGCGCCTCCCGCAGCGTGTCGTTGCGGTTGTACGCGCCCGGCAGCGTCGGCATCGGCGCGGCCTTGGAGACGACGATCAGGTCCTCGTCCCGGTAGCGGACGGCACAGCCCCTGTATTCGGCGGGCAGGCTGCCCGTTTCACGGCCTTCCCCGCTCTCCAGCAACACCTCCAGCACGTCGCCCGCGTGCAGTACACGGGAGGCGTGCACGCTCTCCCCGTTCACCCGGACCCGGCCCTGCGCCTTGAGGCGGCGGAACGCGTGCTCCCCCAGGGAGAAGCGCCGCGGCGCCAGGCTGCGCACGGTGCGGCCTTCCTCCTCCGGCAGGACGGTATAGACAAGCCTGCGCATCCTTTCCCTCCCGTATGCGGATATAAGCTGCGTCCAGTGTACCCTCGCGCCGGGGAAAAGTCAACGCGGGTAGCGCCGGGAGAAACCCTGTGGTATAATAAAAACAATTCCTGCCGGGATAAACCCGGCGTCCTCGTCCGTCTGATGGATGAAGGAACCGACAAGGGGGACATGAAGATGAAAAAGAAACTGCTCGCCGTACTCCTGCTGCTCGCCGTGCTTCTGCCCTGCCTGGCGCTGGCGGCGGATTACGCGATCGTCACCAGCGGAAAGCTCAACCTGCGGGAGCGTCCCTCCGCCTCCAGCCGGAGCCTCGGCCGCTACAGCGGCGGGACGTGGATCCGCCTGGAAGGCCACCCCACCGGCGAGTGGTATCCCGTCACCACGCCGGACGGCAAGCGCGGCTACATGTCCGGCAGCTACCTCACCTTCTCCCAGCGTGGCAGCGGCCGCGCCACGGTCGCCTACGCGCCGGGCGGATACGTCAACCTCCGCACCGGCCCCTCGCTGGATACGGGCATCGTCACGCGCGTCAACTCCGGCACGCCGGTGACCATCCTGCGCACGACCGGCTACTGGTATTACGTGCGGCTGACGCAGTACGGCCAGACGCTGGAAGGGTACATTCACAACTCGCTCATCAACACCGGCGGGACCTCCGCCACCGTCGTCACCCGCAACGGCGGCAAGGTCAACGTCCGCTCCGGCCCGTCCTTCTCGTACGGGACGCTCGGCTCCCTGTCCACCGGCACGCGGGTCACCGTGCTGCTAAAGGGCACCGGCTGGTACTGGATTTCGGGCGGCGGCCTGACGGGCTTCATGTCCTCCGGCTATCTCTCGGAGGACGGCAGCCGGCCCGCGCCCGTCATCACCCCGACGCCCAGGCCCGACCGGGACTATTCCATCGCCTGGGTCAACAACCCCAGGAGCACACAGGTCCTGAACCTGCGCGAGTCCCCCTCCCAGTCCTCCCGCTCCCTCGGCCAGTATTACAACGGCAAGCAGGTCCACGTCATCTCCCACGGCAATACCTGGTGCGAGGTGTATGTGGACGGCATCCACGGCTACATGATGACGCAGTACCTGCGCTTTGGCGGGATCAATCCGATGCCGACAGCGACGCCCTACCACGACCCCTATGTGGAGTACCTGACGCCCGTCCCCACCGCGACGCCCAAGCCCTCCGAATACGGCCCGGTGGACGGCGGCCCCAGCGCAGGCCAGATGATCTCCCTCGCCCCCGCGGCCGGCGGCGGCAGCGCCATCAACGTCTATAACGACGCAAAGCTGACAAGCCTCAAGGCCACCTATTCGAACGGCAAGCAGGCAAGGATGCTGCAGTACGGCGACAACGTCTGCATGATCTTCATCGACGGCGGCGTGGGCTACGTCTCCACCTGGAACGTCAACTACTGATCCCCGGGGGAGAGCTTCCATCGAAGCTCTCCCCCTTTCATTCTCATGAGGAAAAAATGAAAAAGGGGATTGACACTTCTTCGTATGCGGCGTATAATATCCACTGTTCACGGGGCATTAGCGCAGTTGGTAGCGCGTTTGAATGGCATTCAAAAGGTCAGGGGTTCGACTCCCCTATGCTCCACCACGAAAAGGGCGCTGATGATAACAGCGCCTTTTCTTTTTTTCCGTACCGGTACGGTGCGGCCCGGCAGAACGAAAGGAGTGCCCTGAAATGATCCGAAACATCGCCATCGTCAGCCTGTCCAGCGGTATTCTGGGCGAGGCCCCGGTCCGTCACGAAGTGGAGATCGGCCTTGCCCGGCTCCGGGCTTACGGGGTGAAGGTCCGTTTCATGCCCCATTCCCTCATGGGGCTGGACTATCTGAAAGCGCACCCCGAAAAGCGGGCGGAAGACCTGCTGGAGGCTTTCCGGGATCCTAAAATCGACATGATCCTTTGCGCCATCGGCGGGGACGACACCTACCGCCTGCTCCCCTTCCTGTTTGAGGACGGCGCGCTTCAGAAGGCCGTCACCGACAAGGTGTTCCTCGGATTTTCGGATACGACGCTCAACCATCTCATGCTGCACAAGGTCGGCCTCAAAACGTTCTACGGCCAGGCCTTCCTGTCCGATCTGTGCGAAATCGGCCCGGAGATGCCCGCCTACAGCCGCGCCTTTTTCGAGGAGCTGATTTCCACGGGCGGCATCCGGCAAGTCCGCCCCAGCAGCGTCTGGTATGAGGAGCGGAAAGACTACGGCCCTTCACAGGTCGGTACGCCCCTCGTCTCACACCCGGACAGGGGCTTTGAACGGCTGCAGGGGCCCTCGGCCTTCTCCGGAAAAATCCTCGGCGGGTGCATTGATTCGCTGCACGACATCTTCGACGGGGAACGGTACGCGGATATGCCCGTTCTCTGTGAGCGGTATCACCTGTTCCCGGACGCGGAAGACTGGAAAGGGCGTATCCTGCTGCTGGAAACCAGCGAGGAAAAGCCTTCACCGGAAAAATACCGTAAGGCCCTCCGGTACCTGAAAGGCCGGGGCGTCTTTGATGCCGTCTCCGGCGTGCTGGCCGGCAAGCCCATGGATGAAGCCTTTGCGGAGGAATACAAACAGATTCTGACAGAAGAAATCGCGAGGCCGCAGCTCCCGGTCGTCTTCAACCTCAACATCGGCCACGCACAGCCGCGCTGCATCCTTCCCTTCGGGGTCGAGGCGCACGTCGACACGGACGAACAGATCATTCGGTTCTGAGGGCCCCCGGCCTTCACGTCATTCCCGAAAGAAAGGGGCGACGGGCGATGAAGATCACGGTTCTGGTTGAAAACGCCTCTGCCTGCGGGCTGCCAGCGGAGCACGGCCTCAGCCTGTTTGTGGAGACGGAGCGGACGCGTTTTCTGTTTGACTTGGGCCAGACCGACCTGCTGGCCCGGAACGCCGAGACCCTCGGCATCGACCTGGACACAGCGGATTTTGCCGTCCTCTCCCACGGGCATTACGACCACGGCGGCGGGATGAAGGCCTTTTTCTCCCTGAACGATCACGCCCCCGTGTACGTGAGCCGCTACGCGTTTGGCCCGCATTACAACCGGTCTGGGCGGTATATCGGCCTGGACCCGGATCTGGAGCGTTCGGACCGGCTCATCCGCGTCGGGGACGGGATGCCGATCCGGCCCGGCCTGACCCTGACGAACGCCCCCGGAGCGCCGGGCGTCGTCCCCGTTTCCCCCTGCGGGCTGAAGAGGCTTGATGGCGGCGTGATGCGGGATGAAGACTTCCGGCATGAGCAGTACCTGCTGGCCGAGGAAGGCGGGCGCCGGATCCTCTTCAGCGGCTGCTCCCACCGCGGCATCCTGAACATCCTGCACTGGTTCCGTCCGGACGTGCTGATCGGCGGGTTCCACCTCATGGATCATCCGGCGGACCGGGAGCTGACGGACATCGCAAAGCAGCTCGACGCGTACCCGACGGTTTATTACACCTGTCACTGTACCGGGCTTGCCCAGTACGCGCATATGAAACCCATCGTCCGAAATCTCCACTCCATCAGCACCGGCGACAGCCTTCTCCTGTAATAAAAAACCGGGGGAGCCCTGAAGGGCTCCCCCGCTTCCGTCGTATACCGTATGCTCTTTTTCAAACGAGGGGGCGGATACCCCCGCCTGCAGCCTGTCAGTCGTGCAGCTTGGTCCCGCACTCCCCGCAGAACTTCGGTCCTGCCCCCTCGTACACCGTCCCGCAGCCGGGGCAGGTGACGGACGCAGGCGCCTGCTGAGGCTTCGGCGCGCCGCACTCCTGGCAGAATTTGCCGGTATTGCCGGCGTGTCCGTTTTCGCAGGTCCAGCTCTCCCCCGCGCCGGCGGACGGAGCGGCCGCCGGTTCTGCGGACGGCTCTTCGGCCGGCGCGATGTCCAGCGTATACACATCGTAGGTCCGGCTGCCCTGGCTGGCCACCGCCACGGTTCCCGCCGCATTTACGGAGATGGAGCGGTACAGGTCGCCGAACGGGATGATCGTGTTGCCGTAGAGATCCACCAGCGAAACCTGCCTGTATTCATTCTCCGCCACAAACGCCATGGAGCCGTTGTAACCGGGGAAGGAGACATCCGCATAATGCTCCGGCAGTTCGCCTACCGCCGCGCTCAGCACGATGATCTTTCCGTCCAGGTTCTTGATCGTCGCAAAGTTTCCCCTGTTCGAGACGATGTCCCCGCTGTACACAAACGGGCAGGTCACGTTCCCGGCCTTGTCCAGGAAGCCGAACTTGCCGTCTTTTACGGCGCTGATATAGCCGTAGCGGAAGAACTCATCCTCGTAATTGCCCAGTTCCTTGTATTCGACGGGGATTACTTCCCGCCCCGCGCGGTCGATCAGGCCCCGCAGCCCGTTCATGGAGACCAGCGCGTACTCCCCGGCATACGGGCGCACGCTGTCGTAATTCTGCGCCGCCGTAAAGACCGGCTGGCCCTGCAGGTTGTAGACCACCGCCTTGTCGTACAGGAAGGCGTCCGAAACCTGGTCCTCCGTCAGGGTGCAGCCTTCCGTAAAGGCGTACTGGCCGCTGCCCTGATGGACGTTCACATACCGGCCGTTCTGGCGGACCTGCGTGTATTCGCTGGAGCCGGAGGCCGTAACGGGGGACTTCTGCATCCGGCTGTCGTAGAAGACCGGCTCCCTGGCCTGCGTCTGTACGCAGATGAAGTCGCCGCGCGGCGTCACCGTCCCGCCGTAATCGGAGCGGCCCAGCGTGCCGACCTTCTGGCCCCTGTAATAGAAATCGACCGTGTCGACGCGCCAGAAGGTCTTCTCCCCCGTGCTGTAATTGGTGAAGGTCCAGTCCTTGTCGTCGGCGGAGGAGGGCACGAGTTTGATGCCGCCCGCCCAGCGGTCGGACCAGACTTCGATATCGGCGTACTCCGCCGGGATGAGGATGTTGCCCTGCGCGTCGATCAGCCCGTCGTTGTGGATCCCGTCCGTACCGTCCGCCTCGACCTTGAAATAGGGGTAATCCGAGACGGCATAGATGGAGATGTACTCTCCGTCCGAGATCCTCTGCCCGCTCGAATCGATGAGGTGATAGGTATTGCTGTCTTCCGGCCGGATGCCCAGCGTCCCGGCGCTCCTCGAGAGCACCACGTCGCGGGCTTTCAGCGTAATCATCTGCGTTTCAGCCAGCGAAACCTGCAACAGCAGAAGCAGCGCAGCAAAGACCAGGCACAGGCAACGTTTCTTCATCATTTTGTCTCCTTTCCTTTCTCCACGCCGAAAGCGGCGAGAATCTCCGGCGTCGGCTCCATGCCGATCTGCGCGGCCTCGAAGGCCCAGCGCTCGTAGAGCGTCTCCGGGCGCGGCGGGGCGCCGCAGGTGGCGCACGGCGTCAGCTTCTTAAACGCCTCGCTCGTCAGGTCCCCGTAGGTAAAATCGCCCGTCAGGGGCAGGAATCTGGAGCGGACACCCTTGCAGTTCGCGTCCAGATGGTAGTTGCTGCCGCCGTCCGGATTGCGGTAGAGCTGCAGCGCGGCATCCGGCAGGTCCGGCTGAAAATTCGTCCGCCCCTGGTCGTCCCACACGAAGACCTTCGTGTTCTTCTTCAGGTTCGACCACAGCCACTCCATGTTCTGTCCCTGCTCGTTCTTCCTGCGCTGCACGCGGATGCAGGCGTGGCTGGCCTTCTTGCCGATTTCCTTCTCAAATTCCCCGTAGAGGCGGGACTTTCCGTCGCTGCCGTAGCGGTAGGGGACTTCATGGATCGTCGTTCCGCCGTTGATGCGGATGGAAAACCGCTCGCGCATCGTGCCGGAGACCATCTCCCCCACCCAGCTGATGGTGATGAACTCCCCGGCCGGGGTCTCGTTGTAGGGCTGCTTGGCGTTGTTGAGGCCCGTGGAGACGTCCAGCTCCCCGATGATCGCCCCCGCCTCGAAGATGTAGAGCTTCTGATAGAGCTTGTCCACCAGCAGCGCGTACTTCTCCCACGGCTCTACGGTCTTCAGCAGGCTGGTCTTGACGTAGCCGCGGATCCGCTTGTTGTCGATGGACTTCATGTAGCTGTCTTCCGTCTTCGTGCCGTCGTTGGAATAGGCCTCGACGAGCACGTAGCCGTCGCCGTCCGTATCCTCCTCCAGCACGTGCACGCCCTGGCTCTGCCCGTGCAGCTCGCCCGCCGTATTGTCCTTCCACGGCTTCTTGTCGATGCCCGGCGCGTTGGTGGGATAGACGTGGTCCGTCTGTCCCACGTCCAGCACGGTGATGGGCTGCATCATGAGATCCCAGACCGCCTGCTGATGCGCAGGGTTCTTCAGGTCGTACTCGTCCGGGTTCATGTCCCAGAAACTCGTGGCATAGGGTACGCCGCCCTCTGCCGTTACCGCTTGTTCAGCCGCCCCCACTGTTTCCGCGGCTTCCATCGCCTCCACGGAGAGCGCAGCCTCCGCGTCGCCCATCTCCTCCAGGGAGAGCGTCTCCGACAGGGAAAGCACCGGCAGGAGCAGCAGGCAGAAGGCCAGTGCAAGTGCGATCCGTCTCTGTTTCATTCAATCCGCCTTTCAAAAGAGGCTGTCCTCGCCGGACAGCCTTTGATTTTTTTCTTGAATACGGGATGCATCAGCCCGGCAGGTCCAGGATGTCTCCTGGTCCCGGCGTCACCTGCGGGATGGGCGTCACGGAGGATTTCTGGAAGAGCAGCGTCTGGGTCTGCCTGCCCGCGATGCCGTCCGAATCCAGGCCGTTGTCCGCCTGGAAGGCCTTGACCGCGGTCTGCGTGCCCGTTCCGTAGATGCCGTCCGAGGCGGTGGTCAGATACCCCAGCTCGGCCAGTGCCACCTGCAGCGTTACCACGTCCGGGCCCTGATCGCCCTTGCGCAGCGTCTTGTAAGCCGACTCCGCCGGGGCGCTCGTCGCCTCATCCTCCGGTTCCGGCGTGGGCGTCACAGCGACATCCGGCACCGGCGTGCGCGCGCTGTTCGGGGTCGCCGTCGCGCCGAAGACGATGAAGTTGCCCTCCAGCGCCGCAGTCGCGCGCGGCGTCGGCGTCGGCGTCAGCACCGTCGTGGGCATGAACATGGAGCGCACGATGAGCAGGATGACCGCGATGAGCAGGATGATGATCCCCACCGCGATGATGGTCGGCGCGGGGTTCTTCTTTTTCTTGCCGCGGCTGCCCTTGGTATAGGCGGCCTGCCGTCCGGTCCGCTTTTCGGCGGGCTGCGCTTCCTCCCCTTCCGGCTCTTCGTCCGGCACGTAGCCGGCGAGGCTCGAAAAACACAGCGGGCAGATGTTGGAGCCGTCCGCTATCTTCTGTCTGCAGTGGGGACAAATCATGTTCAGCCCTCCTTTACCGTCTCAACCAGCAACCGGTACGTATAGATGACACAAAGCGAGGCCATGATCGCCGCGGAGAGCGCCATGTCCTCCGTCGGTGCGCCTTCCCAGCTCATGGAGATGCCGCCCTCGTCCACGGCCTGCCCGATTTCCGTCAGGCGGTCGCAGAAGCGTTCGTAGCCCACGCGGATGCCGTCCCGGCAGAGCACATCGAGCAGCCGGCCGATGCCTTCCATGCTGAGCGCCTGCTTCAGCACGCAGACCATCAGCAGCCGTGCCAGGTGCTCGCGGTCGTACTTCTTTCCGACCGGCCTGGGCACGAGCCCGCTCTTCACGTAGTTGTTGACCATGGAGCGGGTCGTCTCCCCCTTCGGCAGCTGCGGCACGAAGAGCCGCTCCGTCAGGGTGATCACCTGGTCCATGTACAGCCCGATATCCGGCAGGGCCTCCCACCGGGGGAGCGTGATCCCGCCCGAGCGCATCTTTTCCATCACTCAGCCTCCGTCATACAGAGTCATTATAGCATCGTCCATATGACAAGTCAATCAAACTAGCGCTGCGTCACCATGCGGCGGATGTCCGTCACCGCGCTGCGCAGGTCCTGGGAGGTCTCCATGAGCCGCGTCACCTTGTCGCAGGAGTTGATGATGGTGGAGTGGTCGCGGCCGAACGCGTCGCCGATCCGCGGCAGGCTCATGCCCGTCATCTCGCGCGTCAGATACACCGCGACGTGGCGCGCGTGGGCAATCTCCTTCTTGCGGGAATCGCCGCGCAGCAGCGTCGGGCTCAGGTTGTAGTAGTCGCTGACGCAGTCGATGATGACGTCCGGCGTGATCCGCTTGGGATCGCGGACCGCGGAGATGTCCCGCAGGGCTTCGCCCACGATCGTCTCGTCGATGGGGGAATGCCGGAGCTTTGCCATCGCGCTCACCCGCGTCAGGCTTCCCTCCAGCTCACGGATGTTGCTGTCGATGCGCCGCGCGATGAGCTCCAGCACCTCGTCGGCGACCTCGATGCCCTCGTTCTCGGCCTTCTTGCGCAGGATGGCCACGCGCGTGTCGAAGTCCGGCTTCTGGATGTCGGCGATGAGACCCCACTCGAAGCGGGAGCGCAGCCGCTCTTCCAGCCTCGCGATCTCCCTGGGCGGCTTGTCCGAGGAGATGATGATCTGCTTGTCGTGCTCGCGCAGCGCGTTGAAGGTGTGGAAGAACTCCTCCTGCGTCGCCTCGCGCCCCGCGATGAACTGGATGTCGTCCAGCATCAGCACGTCCACGTTGCGGAAGCGCTCGCGGAACTCGTTGTTGCGGTTGTTCTTGATGGCCGCCACCAGTTCGTTGGTGAAGGTCTCGCTGGGCATGTACAGGATGCGCAGCGAGGGAAAGTGATCCTGGATGTAGTGGCCCACGGCGTGCATCAGGTGCGTCTTGCCCAGGCCGACGCCGCTGTAGAGGAACAGCGGGTTGTACGCCTGCCCGGGCTGCTCCGCCACGGCCAGCGCCGCCGCGTGCGCAAACTGGTTGGAGGAACCCACCACGAAGGTCTCGAAGGTGGACTTCGGGTTGAACATGTTGTCCTCCGCGCTGCTCTGGCGGCGGTCCTGCTCCTGCTGCTGCTGATAAGCCCTGCGCTCCTGGATGCTCATGAGGCGCACCTTCGTCTCCTGCCCGGCGACGCGGCTGACCGCCTCTGCGATCATCTGCAGATAGCGGCTGCGGATCGTCTGCTCGTAGAGGTCGTTGGTCACCTCCAGCGCAAGTGTTCCGTCTTCAAAATAAACGGGATGCAGCGGCTGCTCGATCCACGTGTTGTAGGAGATGGAGGGCACCTCCTCGCGCAGAAGCTGCTTGGCCTGTTCCCAGATTTCGGCGTGATCCATGCTTTTCCCCCTGTCGCCCGCGTTTTTCTGTGGAAAACCGCCCGGGCTGTGGATAACTTTTCTTGCAAGGTGGAATGATATCAAAAAAAAAGTCCCCTTGCAAGGACTTTTTGGGCCTCTCAAAATGCCGTAAAATGCAGCTTTTCCACAGCCGGGCGCCCTTTTTACCGGGTTATCCACAATATGCTGTAGCGCCCCTTACGGCCGCCGCACAAGCCCCCCTGCGGAATTGGGCAAATTCCGTCATCTGCCGTGCGGGATTTAAGGCAAAATTTTGAAACATTTACAGATATCCGCCGTCGACCCCCAGCGTCTGCCCCGTAATGAAGGCCGCGTCATCCGAAAGCAGGAAGGAAACCGCGCCCGCCACCTCCGCCGGCGTGCCGAGCCGCCCCAGGGGCGTCTCCTCCGCGAGCAGGGCCTTCGTCTCATCGCTGTGTTCCGCCATCATCGCCGTATCGATGACCCCGGGCGCCACGCAGTTGACGCGCACGCCGCTGGGTCCCACTTCCTTCGCCAGCGCCTGCGTAAGACCGATGACCCCTGCCTTGGCGGCGGAATAGGCCGCCTCGCAGGAAGCACCCGAGCGCCCCCACATGCTGGAGACGGTTACGACGGCGCCGCGCCTGCGGCTGACCATGCCGGGCAGAAACGCGCGGCAGAGCCGGTAGACGCTCGTCAGGTTGACCCCGAGGATGCGCTGCCAGTCTTCTTCGGCAAGCTCCGTCAAAAGCCCCGTGCCGGAGACGCCCGCGCAGCACACCAGCGCGTCCACCCCGTGCCACAGGGACAGGATGTCCTCGCACAGGCGGCGCGTATCCACGGCGTCGCCGAGGTCACAGGCCACGGCGTGCGCGTCCAGCCCGGCCCCGCGCAGCCTTTCGCAAAGCGCCTGCGCACGGGAAAAGCCGCTGTTTCCGTGCGCCAGCACGGTATAGCCCTGCCCCGCCAGCCGCTCGCAGCATGCGCCGCCGATGCCGCCGGAAGCGCCCGTCACCAGTGCGATTTTCCTGCTCATGTCCCTCTCCGCTTGACGCGGGCGGGGCCCGCGGTTATCATATCCTTATTATAGTGCTTCTGCCGGAGGTTGCAAGATGGGCATCCAAATTTACTGCGGAAAGGGTTTTGACACCCAGAAAGCCGAGCGCTTCTTCAAGGAGCGCCGCATCCCCTATCAGCGCGTGGACATCCTGAAGTACGGCATCGGCAGGCGGGAACTGGAAAGCGTCGCCGCGGCCGTCGGGCTCGACGGGCTGTGCGACAGGGAAAGCAAATCGTTCCGCGAGAGCGTCGTCGCTTACACACAGGACAGGGAGCGGATCCTCGCCGGGCTGCTGGAAAAGCCCGCCCTGCTGCGCCTGCCGCTCGTCCGCTGCGGGCGCCTGGCCACCGCGGGGTATGCACCGGAAACCTGGCAGCGGTGGATCGACGAAGGGAAAACCAAATAAAGAAAAGGCGCGGTCACTGGGTGACCGCGCCGAGCGCATCTTCCCGCAGGCGGTAGCCGTCCCCGTCCACTGTAAGGCGCAGCTGCGCCTCCCCGATTGGCTCGCCCGTCTCCTCCTCGTAGAAGACGGCGGAGATCAGGGCGTCCTGCGCGTCCGCCGCGGGCACGTAGCTGGACCACAGCACCGCCTCCCCGCCGGTGGTCGCCGTCTGTCCGACGGAGGCGTAGCTGCCCGCCAGCGCATCCCACATGGCGAAGACGCCCGAGGCCGAGGACAGGGTGGCGACGAAGGCGCGCGGCATCCCCGCCGCGTCCGTCAGCGAAAAGGAGAGCATCAGGCCGTCCGAAGTGCTGTCCGCCGGGGCGTAGCGCCGCAGGGTGTCCAGCGTCAGCGTACCGCCCGCCAGCCGGCAGGAAAGCTCCAGCGCCATGTCCTCCTCGCGCATGTAGTGCATGGCGTCCGGCTGGTAGGTGATGAGGATGGAACCGTACCCGCCGTTCGTGAGGTAATCTCCCAGCTGGGCGGCATGCCACGCCGCGCGGTCATCCTGGGAGAGCAGCCCCCGGCTCACCAGCTCCTCCTCCAGGCCGGAGAGGAAGGCCTCGTAGCGCCCCTGCAGCGCCTGCAGCACGGAAAGAGGAAGCATGGCGCCGCCCTCTGCGGCGCGCGCCCCGCAGGCGAGGGTCAGGAGGAGGGCTGCCGCCGCGATGATCCGTCTTCTCACCGTCTGTTCCTCACTTTGTAAAGTAGATGATGTCGCTGACCTCGCGCTCACGGGAACCGCTCGATTTATTGAGCTTCTCCCCGTTCAGGATCAGCGTCGCGCTGCCGCCGCCGTCCAGATTGTAGGCGACGCGGCAGCCTTTCTCCACAAAGACCTGCTGCAGCTCCTGCAGGGCCATGCCCTTGTCGCTCCACTTCTCCCTGCGGCCGTCGGCCACGATGAAGACGTAGTGCCCGTCGTACGCCTGGCCGATGGCCGTGCGCGGCTCACGGATCGTGTCGTCCGTATAGATGATGTACTTTTTCGACGGGGGCAGCTCCACGATCTCCCCGTCCTGCACGAGCAGCGGGCCGAAGCAGAAGCTCTGCACCACCCCGCCGGCCACGAGGGCCTCGCCCTGTCCCGCCTTGTAGTCGGCGTACCGGATGCCCTCAAAGGTCCCGTCGTCGTGCACCAGCAGGATGTCGCGCGGCTTTGCGTCCAGATCCCGGTAGAGCACGCCGTTGCGGATGATGAGGCCGACCTTGTCCTTGTAGTTGTAGTAGTCGCCGTTCACCGCCAGCACCGCGTCGTGCCGGGCGGCGATGACGCTCGTCGCCTCCGCGTTCTTTTTGGAGTACTGTTCGCCGGCGAAGGCAGTCTGCAGCTGCGCGGGATCCTTCGGCCAGATGGAGGCGACGAAGAAGCGCAGATCGGACTTGTTAAAGTCATAGCACCACCGCTCGATCTCGATGCGCAGGGTGTCGCTCTCCCAGGTCGTCGTCTCCTCCAGGATCTTCTCCTTGGGGACCGCCAGCTCGGCGCCGGATGCGCAGGGAACCAGCAGCGCCGCGAGCAAAAACAGGATGATCAGCCGTTTCTTCATTTATGTCCTTCTTTCAGTTCTTGGGTACCGGGTTGGCCATGAACATGATGATGTCGCTCACCGAGCGTTCCTTGCCGCCGGAGGGCATGTTGACGACCTCGCCGAGGAAGTACAGCGACGTGCTGCCGCCGCCGTCCAGGTTAAAGGCAAACTGCGCGCCCTCATCCAGGAACAGCTGCTGGAGCTGCGGTATGCTGGCGCCCGTGGAATAGCCATCCCTCCGGCCGTCCACGACGATGACGATGTAGTGCAGCGGACCCATCTGTCCGATGGCCGTGCGCGGCTCGTAGTATCCGTCGTGGCAGTTGACGTAGAAGCGCGACGGCAGCTCCGCCGCCTGTCCGTCCCGCACCAGCACCGGGCCGAACTCGAAGGTCTGCCACGTGTTCTCGCGCGCCAGGTTATCC
Organism: uncultured Eubacteriales bacterium; assembly: GCA_902781095.1. GTDB lineage: Bacteria > Bacillota > Clostridia > Christensenellales > Aristaeellaceae > Ventricola. Next base: position 38,488 of record CACZHW010000008.1, on the reverse strand, counting down.
GCGATGACGCCCTGCTTGCCGGAACGGTCCGTCTGCGCGGACAGGTCGCCGTTTTCGTCGATGATGAGCAGGTGGTGCCGCTGGATGTTCTGCTTGCGCAGCAGCTCCCCGTTGCGGATGATGACGCCGTTGCGGTGATAGCGGCAGAAGTCCGCGTTGATCGCCAGCACCGGGCCGTAGCGGGAGGCGATGTCGCTCGTCGCCTCGTAGATGCCGCTGCGGAAGTCGTCGCCCGCAAAGGCGGTGCGCAGCTGGCTTACGTCCGTCAGCCGGATGTCGCAGACGAAATAGGTGATGCCGTTTTTCTTCTTCTGCTCGATGGTGACGTCCATCTTGTCCGTGTGGTACGCGAGCTGGCCCGGCTCATAGTGCTTGTAAGCGGGGGCCTGCGTCGCGGACGGCGCGGCCGTGACGGCGGGGAGCGCTTCCCGCTCCTCCTCCTTGGCCAGGACCTCGTAAAGCGCCGTGCCCGGCTGGGGCGTGTCGCCCGGCAGCTGCTGGACGATCTGTTCGTCGTGCCTGGCCGCCCAGTCCGAAAAGCGCTGCTGTACGTCCGGAACCTCGCCGATGGGCGCGCTGCCCCTGCACAGCAGCAGGACGAGGGCGCACAGCGCCCCCCGCATGAACCGCTCCCGTCCCTGCCGTCCGATCGTTTCGGGCAGGTCGAAATACCGCTTGCGGATACGCGGTTCCTGAACCGGTGCCTGGGTTTTCGGCGGTTCGGTATAGCGCCGCGGCGGCGTTCGCTTGAACTGGTCGACGGGTCTCATGCTTCCAAATTCCCCTCTCCGGACGGAAAGTCTGCTGTCGCAGGATTGTTTATTATACCGCCTTTGAAAGCAGGGTGTCAAACCGTGCATGCGCACCGGGCCGGAATTCCCGTAAAAAAACTTCGTCTTTCCTCCAAAAAAGGCTTGCATCCCTCTTCCGGCTGTGGTAATATAATGCCAGAGTTAGCTATAGCTAACTTCAATCCTCCCAACCTCCCTTATAAAAAGGAAGCCCGCTTGGACGCTCGGGCTTCTTTTTTTGCTCCGCTCACCCGTCTTCGCGGGCGAGCGCCTCCTTCTGCGCGTGGCTGAGGCGCTTTAAGTGCCACTCCCGGCTCATCGCCTCTTCGCGCGTGTCGAACGCCTCCAGGTGCACGAGGCGCACCGGCCGCCGGTTCCTCGTGTAGCGACTGCCCCGCCCGGCGTTGTGCGCCGCGAGGCGCTTTGCTACGTCGTTGGTCCAGCCGCAGTAATAGCTGCCGTCGGCGCACAGCAGGATGTAGGCGAAGTTGCCGCCGGCTCCCTCTTCCCCGTTCATGCCCGCGCGCCTTCTTCCCTCAGCATGGGCAGCGTGAAAATCCGCGCGCCCAGCGCCTTCGCTTCCTCGGCGTCGTGCGTCACCACCACGGCCGTCCGGCCGCCCCGGCGCCGCAGCAGTGCTTCCACCGCCAGCCGTTTCGTCTCCTCGTCCAGCCCCTTGAAAGGCTCGTCGAGCAGCAGCAGGTCGTTTTCGGCCAGCAGGGCGCGCAGCAGCGCCACACGCCGGGCCATCCCGCCCGACAGTTCGGCAGCCTTCTGCCCTTCCGCGCCGGCAAGGCCCACCTCGGAAAGCGCCGCGCGCAGCTCGTCCTCCCCCAGCGCCCGGTTGCAAAGGCGGATGTTGCCCGCCGCCGACGCCCAGGGCAGCAGCCGGTCCTCCTGGAAGAGCGCGCCGATGCGCTGCCCTTCCAGCCCTTCCACGGTGCCCGCGTCCGCCTTTTCCAGCCCCATCAGGATGCGCAGCAGGGTCGTCTTTCCGGCGCCGGAAGGCGCCATCACGCAGGAGATTTCTCCCCCCGCAAAGCGCAGGCTCAGATCCTTCAGCACCACGTGGGTTCCGAAGGATTTGCAGACGCCGCGCAGGATAAGATCGGCGGGGCCGCGCCCCGCCTTTCGGATGTCCGTCATGCTCCGTCCTGTCAATCCGGTCTCTCAGGCCTGTTCCATCATCTTAAGGTATTCGATGCGCCTGCGCTCCGTCTCCGGCAGTTCCACGAAGGGAACGACGCCTTCCACCGCCTGCGCGGGGCAGATGCGCGCGTCCTCGTGGTCGATGTCCAGCAGCAGGTAGCGGTTGTTGCCCATGCCCAGCTCCTTCATGTAGGAGAGCTGGCGATGACCGTGGCGGGTCTCGATGCGCTCGCGGATGGCTGCGCCGTCCTCGGGGGAGAGGGCGTAAAGCAGGTCGATGCCCGCCTGATCCACGGCCAGGATGTCGGTGGAGGCGATGATGCCGATGTTGGGCGTCACGACCTTCTCCGCGCCGCAGCCCGCGCAGTCGCAGTCCACGGAGATGTTGCGCAGGACGTTGACATAGGTCACGTTCTTGCCGAAATAATCGATGGTCGCCTTGGTGGACTCGCAGATGCGCTCCATCAGCTCCTCTTCCGCGATGCTCCACATGTCGTCGGAACCCTCCGCGGTGTGGATCCATTTCTTGCCGATCCGCCCGTCCGCGCAGCCGATGCCGATGTTCTTGTTGGAGCCGCCGAAGCCGCCCATCGTATGTCCCTTGTGGTGCGTCAGCACGAAGAGGGAATCATAGGTCGGCAGGCTCTTGCCCACGGACATCTCGGTGAACCACTTGCCGCCTTTTACGGGCAGCAGGGCCGTGCCCTCGGCGTCGGTGATGTCCACCGGGCAGAAATTCCAGCCGTTGATCTCCAGCGTCTCGCGGTGGAGTTCGGTGGTATAGCGGTCGCCCTCGTAATAGGTGTTGGTCTCCACAATGGTCGCGCCCGGGATGACCTGCTCCACCAGCGCCTTCGCCCAGGACGGCGGGACGATGTTGGGCCCGTGCTGCTCGCCCGTGTGCAGTTTCAGGGCGACCTTGCCCTTCATGTTGCCGCTGACGCGCTTTGCGATGCGGCAGAGCCCTTCGGGGCTCAGGTCACGCGTGAAATAGACAATGGACTCGTTTCCGGTGCGCTCCTCATACGGCACATAGCGCTCGCCGCCCAGGCCCGGTTTCTTCTCGCTCATATCGGGTAGCCTCCTTCAGTCAGCTGATTTACACATGGATTATAGCAAAAAACACAACGGCTGTCATCCGTAATCCGCCCCCTTTTTGCCGGGCCTCCGGTTGATTTTTCCGGCCGGATATGGTATAACCGGAACCGTTCATCGGAGGACAGCCGCCGGAGCGGCCGGACCGGATAAGATGCAGGGTGCGCCCTGAACGTCTTGTCCTTTTTTTATTCTGGAGGATTTATGAACAACGCTGACTTTACCCGCGGCAAAATCGTCCTGCCGCTGGTGCGCTTCGTCTTTCCCATCCTGTTTGCCATGCTGATCCAGTCCCTGTACGGCGCCGCGGACCTGCTCGTCGTCGGCCGGTTTTCGGATGCTGCCGGCGTTTCAGCCGTGTCCGTCGGCTCCCAGGTGATGATGAGCGTCACCATGGTCGTCGCCCAGCTTTCGGCGGGTTCCGCTATCCTGCTGGGGCAGGCCGTGGGCAGCGGCAAAAAGGGAAACTGCGGCCCGATCGTCGGCGCTACGGTCTTCTTTTTCACCCTCCTGGGGCTGGTGCTCTCCGTGCTGATGCAGCCGCTGGCCCGTCCCATGACGGCCGCGCTCAACGCCCCCGCCGAAGCCACGGCACAGACGGTCGCCTACATCCGCATCTGCGGTGCGGGCGCGGTCTTCATCGTCGCCTACAACCTGCTGGGCAGCATCTTCCGCGGCATCGGCGACGCGAAGATGCCCCTCGTCGCCGTGCTCATCGCCGCCGTCTTCAACGTCTTCGGCGATCTCTTCTTCGTCGCCGGCCTGGGGATGGGCGCAGCCGGCGCCGCCGTTGCGACCGTCCTGGCCCAGGCGTTCAGCGTCATCCTCTCCCTGCTGATCATCCGCCGCCGGGGGCTCCCCTTCGACTTTACGCCCGCGCACGTCGCGCCGAGCCGCAGGATCCTCCTGCGCATCCTGCGGCTCGGTCTTCCCCTTGCGCTGCAGGACCTGCTCGTCAGCCTCAGCTTTCTCATCATCCTCGCCATCGTCAACCGGCTGGGCGTCGTCGCCTCCGCAGGCACGGGCGTGGCCGAGAAGCTCTGCGGCTTCATCATGCTGCTCCCCTCCGCTTTCTCCCAGGCCATGTCCTCCTTCGTCGCGCAGAACTACGGCGCCGGCCGGATGGACCGCGCCGAAAAGGCGCTGCGCTGCGGCATCGGGATCTCCTTCGCCTGCAGCCTCGTGCTGGGTTACGCGGCTTTCTTCCACGGCGCGGCCCTGAGCAGCCTCTTCTCGAAGGATCCGGCCATCTGTCACGCCTCCGCCGCGTACCTGAAGGCCTACGGCATCGACTGCCTGCTGACCAGCTTCCTCTTCTGCCTCATCGGCTTTCTCAGCGGCTGCTCCCGCACGCGGTTCGTCATGCTGCAAGGCATCGCAGGGGCCTTCGGCGTACGCGTGCCGCTCTCCCTCCTCTTCAGCCGGATGCAGCCCGTCTCCCTGTTCCGGATCGGCCTGGCCACGCCCTGCTCCTCCGCCGTGCAGATCCTGCTGTGCCTCGTCTGCCTGCTTCACATCCGGCGGCAGCTCGCTGCTCAGGCTTCGAACCCGTAATTTATAATTGACAGAATTCAAACAATAGCATACACTATCCCCGTAACCTATTTTTCCGGCAGACAAAAGACAGGAGGAAACCATGAAGAGAATCGTATCTGTCCTGCTCGCCGCCCTGCTCGTGTGCCTTGGCGCCTTCGCCTTCGCCGACAGCTACACCGGCACCGTAAAGAGCAACATCGGCGCGGGCGACGTCAGCGTCACCATCGACGTGGAAGACGGCAAGGTCACCGCCGCGACGGTCACGGGCGACACCGAGACCCCCGGCATCGGCCTTCCGCCCATCGAGGACGGCACTTATGCCAAAATGCTCGTCGAGGACTACGCGAACGACGACGGCGTCATCGACAACATCGCCGGCGCGACCATGACCACCGCTTCCGTGCAGGATGCCTTCAACAAGGCGCTGGAAGCCGCGGGCCTCAAGGCCGCCGAGGACGTCACCGTGAGCGACGCCGCGTGCGACGTGGTCATCATCGGCGCCGGCGGCGCGGGCATGAGCGCGGCGCTGCAGGCCGTAGACTCCGGCGCGCAGTCCGTCATCATCCTGGAAAAGACCGGCACCACCGGCGGCAACACCTCCCGCGCCACGGGCGGCATGAACGCCGGCAAGACCGAGTGGCAGGACCTGAACGAGTGGGCCGACGCCACCACCACCGCCGTGGAGAACACCATCGCCTCCGCGAAGGAGAAGTACGGCGATCAGCTCGCAGATCTCATCGCGAAGGTGGAGGAACAGTTCGAGGCCTACAAGGCCAATCCGCAAGGCTACTTTGACTCCGTGGAGCTCTTCGCGCTGGACACCATGGTCGGCGGCAAGGGCATCAACAACCTGGACCTGGTCATGACCCTGGCCGGTAAGTCCTCGGACGCCATCGCGTGGCTGGAGACCAAGAATGCCGTGCTGCATGACGTAGGCTCCTTCGGCGGCGCCAGCGTCAAGCGCATCCACCGCGCCGTGACGGCGGAAGGCAAAACCACGCCCGTCGGCGCCTACCTCGTCGCCCGCCTCACCGAGGACGTGGAGGCCGAGGACAAGATCGACCTGCGGCTGAACGCCCGCGCCACCGAGCTGGTCGTGGAAGACGGCAAGGTGACCGGCGTAAAGGTCTCCACCGAGAACGGCGACTACACCGTGAGCGCCAAGGCTGTCATCCTGGCCAGCGGCGGCTTCGGCTACGACCTGGAGCGCGTCGCCAAGTACGCGCCCCAGCTGGAAGGCTTCGTCAGCACCAACTCCGCCGGCGCGACCGGCGACGGCCTGGATATGGCCATGGCTATCGGCGCCGCGACCGTCGACCTGGAGCAGATCCAGATCCACCCGTCCGTCTACACCGAGACCAAGGCCCTCATCACCGAAGGCATCCGCGGTGACGGCGCGATCCTCGTCAACCAGAAGGGCGAGCGCTTCGTCAACGAGCTGCTGACCAGAGACGCCGTCAGCGCCGCCGAGCTGGAGCAGGAGGGCGGTTACGCCTACACCGTCGTGGACCAGAAGATGATGGACGCGAGCGCCACCTACAACGGCTACTTTACCAAGGGTTACGCCGTTCAGGCGGACACCTATGAGGCGCTGGCCGAGGCGACCGGCATGGATCCCGACGTCTTCGCCGAAACCATGAACACCTGGAACGCGGCCTGCGAAAAGCAGGTGGACGAGGCGTTCGGCCGCACCAGCTTCGCCTCTCCGCTGGACACCGCGCCCTTCTACGCCATCAAGGTCGCCCCGGGCATCCACCACTGCATGGGCGGCGTCGTCATCGACACCGGCGCGCACGTGCTGGATGAAGCCGGCAACGCCATTCCCGGCCTGTACGCCGCGGGCGAGGTCACGGGCGGCGTGCACGGCGCCAACCGCCTGGGCGGCAACGCCGTGGCCGATATCGTGGTCTTCGGCCGCATCGCCGGCGAGAACGCCGCGAAGGCAGAATAAGCCTGATCCTGCCGATCCGGCTTTAACCGCATAAAAAGGTCCTCCCCTTCACAAATAGCGTGAAGCGGGAGGACCCTTTTGTTCTGTCCGTCTCTATTCGCCCAGTACGAAGAACCGGCGTTCCGCGGCCCACTCATCCATCTCGCGAATCACACCGCCGTCCGCGACGGTGAAGGCCGCCCCCTCCGGCAGGAGCAGGACGAGCCCTTCGCCGCAGCCGTCAAACGCGTCCGCCGCGATTTGTCCCTGCGTTCCGGGCAGATGCACCAGCCTCAGCTCCGCGCAGTCCGCAAAGGCCCCTTCCCCGATCGCCGTGCACGCCGAAGCGCCGAGATCGACAGCGGCAAACCGGCTCCCGGCAAAGGCGCGCGGGCCCAGCCGCACCGTATCCGCCGGCAGCACGGCCGTCTCCTCCGCGGAAACCTGCGGGATTTCCGGCGCGTACAAAAGCTCCGCCGTGCCCGTGTAGTTGCCGCCCTCTGCTGCGGAAAGGACGGCCTTCAGGTGCTGTGCGTCGGCATACACCCCGCTGACCGCCGTATAATCCTTCGCCTCCTGAAGCACGGCCCCGTTCACGCGGACGGTCAGCACGCCGTCTCTGAAGCCCGCTTCCGCGCCGGCCAGGCTCGCGGGAAGGATGGTCACCGTCAGCTCCGGCAGGGTCAGCGTATAGCAGTCCGCCTGCGCGCCTGTCAGCGGGACGGGCGGAAGAAGGACCGGCTTGTCCTCCCCCGCGTCCGCGGACTCGACCGAAGCCGCCGCCGGGATTTGGACGGCCACCTCGTCGCCGGGCTGTACGCCCGAGAGCGTTCCCCCTGCCAGCACGACCGACGTATCGTCCGGCCGGTATTCCCTCGGCGCGGCGCTGAGCCCTTCCAGCGTCAGTGTTCCCGGCGAGACCGTCACCGGCTGCTCCGCCGCAAAGCCCTCCGCGCTGACGATCACCGCGGTGTCGCCCCGGCGAAACGCCGTCTGTCCCGCGGCCTGATACGCCACCGTGAAATGCCCTGCCGGCTCCTCGTGCCCATCTCCGAAGACGAGATTCACCGCCATGCCGGCCGCATCGAAGCGGTCGCCGTGGACATAGGCTGTCTTTTCCGGCGCCTGCGCGATTGCGATTCCGACAACCCGGTCGGCCATGAAGTCCGGATCGTAGTCCTCCGTCGAAACCGTCAGCAGGTCCATCCCCCACTGCCGGAGGGTCTCTTCGTCATAAACATAGCTGACCGTATGCTGTCCGGGGATCGTCCGCCGGTACTGCGCGGCACCCGAATAGGTCACGCCCTTCAGAAACAGCTGGTCCGGACTGCCGACCGAGTCTTCGTCGCAGTTGGTCACGTCCGCCAGGTAATTTTTCCCGTCGTCCATCGCGACGACGTTCCACATGTGCCCGCCCGCGCCCGTCGCGCCGGCCATCGTGCCGGTAACGCTGTAGCATTCGACCGCGCCGCTTTGGAAGCTGCCCACATCGCACAGATACTGGAACGCCTTGGAATACCCCTCGCAGACGACCTTCGTGTCCGGGTCGCCGTCGAACACCCACACGAGCTGCCACGGGTTGCCGTAGGGCGTGTTCTCGTCACCTGCGGCCGCGTAGTTGTAGGAAGTGAGCGCGCAGATCTCGTCCTTGTAGGCCGCAAGTTTTTCGTAATCCGTCTTGTCCGCATGGCGGCGGACGATCGCCTGTGCCGCGGACACCGCCGCGGGAACGCCCGCCGTCTTCGCCGCGTCCGTCATCGACGCGTATCCGTCAGCCGCGTACTCCTGCGCGACCCTGAAGGTGAACACCAGCTGCGTAAAGCCGATCGTCGTATCGTCGCCCCAGCCGCCGAGGCTGTAGTAGGTGAGGGCGCTTACAGCGCCGCCCGCCGCCTTGTCGTACCAGTAGAGCTCGTACGGGCAGTCCGACAGCAGCGCTTCCGTCACCCGGCCCAGGTCGCAGAGCTGCGCGTTCAATGCCTCCGTTGCCTCCCGGGTCAACGAGCCGCCGGCCTCAATCGCGGCGACGCCCAACTCGGCTGCGGTCCACATCTTTCCTGCGAGCCCCAGTTCAGCCGCCGTCACCGTAAACTCCGTAGAGGTGCGCGCGCCCGATGCCACATCGGCGATGCCCGCCTTCAGGATGTCGTAAATCTGCCTTTCCGTGCCGCTGAGCCGGCTGCCGGCGCCGCCGGCCGCCTTTGCACGGCGCGGCCCGCCCGCCGCACCTTTGGCCTGGCGCAGCAGATAGGTGTAGAACAAGTCGCCGCCGGGCAGGCTGACGCTGCTTTCAGCCGTCTGTTTGACAGGGACGATTCGCACCTCCGCCGACAGACACGCCGGGAGCAGCAGGCATACCGCGATCAGAGCCAACAGTCTTCTCATCCGTCCAACCTCCCCCTTTGTTTTCAGGATCATTATATCGGCACGCCGGCAAGACCGTCAATCAAAAACCATAAGATATGTATGTTTCTATTCTACAAACAGCAAAAAACACCCCTTCCTTTCCGGAAAGGGGTGCAGGCATTACCGTTCAGTCGTCCGGCCAGATCGGCTGGCTCCATGCAGTGCAACCCTGCGCGTCCACACATTCGACGCGCATATAGCGCTCCCCGCCCTTGAGCGGGATTTCCACGCGGGTCAGCGGCCTGCCGTCCACAGCGTAGACGGACGCGCCGCGCGGTTCATAGCTGATGAGGTGCACCTCTTCGCAGGGGCTGCACTCCACCGTCGCCGTTCCGTTTTCAATCGTAAAGCCGCGAATCTCCGGCCCCTGGGTGGAATAATAGTAACCTTTCCGAAGCGCTTCCAGGATGCCCGCAATCGTAAACGTCCGGGTCTTTACCATGACCCAGCCGCCGAAACGGTCCGATTTGGCGGTCTTCCCGTGCGTGTCATCGCAGGCGACGCCGAAGACGCGCCGCCCTTCCCGCAGCAGCATGTCCCACAGGATTTCCGCATGCCCTGCGTGGCACAGGCGCTCCGTACCCGTGTTGAAGATCTCGATCGCGTGGAATCCCTTCAGCGCCCGCACTTCCTCCGGTTCCATCCGGGACCAGACCGGATGCGCCAGCGTGATAAAAGCGTTCTCCTCTGCCATTTCGTCCAGCAAATCCTGCATGGACATCTTCGCGGGGTCGCCCTTCGGGCGGGAATAGCTCTCCTGCGGAAACCCGTCCGGGAACTGTCCCACGACGTGCAGGCATTTCCACCGCCCGTAGGGGATGTCCCTCTCCCATCCGGGCACGATCAGGAAGTCATCCGTGCACAGTTCCCGCAGGGTATGCATCACATTGTGGTCTGTCACGGAGAGAAAATCGTACCCCATGGCGCGATAATCCTCCGCCTGCTTCTGCGGTTCCACCATTCCGTCCGAAAGGGTTGTGTGCGCATGCAGGTTTCCGCGCAGCCAACGGCCCTCTTCGGGGAAAGCCGTATATTTCATGGGATCACCTCGATTGGACAGCCTGGCTCTGCATCTTCCAGGCTGCAATGAAAGCGCCGCCGCCGATGACAAGGCCGATCAGGCTCACGAGATAAGAAGGAATGACGAGCAGTACGCCGCCTGCGAGCATGATCAGCCGGAGCGGCAGCGCCACCGGCGCCTTGATATAGCCGACCAGGCAGATGTCAATCAGGCATACGCCAATCATCGCGGTTACAAGGCCAATGACGATCGGGACAAGCCCGCCGTCCAGGATCAGCGCCGGATTGTAGCAGAAGGTGAACGGGATGATGAAGGCCGGGAGCGCGATCATGCAGGCAATACCGCCAACTTTGACCCATCTCGCCTTCGCCAGGCCGGCCGCCATAAACACGGCGACGCACACCGGCGGCGTAATCGCGCTGAGGCAGGCGTAATACATGACAAAGAGGTGCGCGATCAGCGGCTTCAGGCCGAGGGTTATGAGCGGCGGTGCCAGCACCGCGGCGCCCAACACGTACGCCGCCGTCGTCGGCAGGCCCATGCCCAGGATGATGCACACCAGCATGGAGCAGACGAGGCAGAGGAATACGTTGCCCTGTCCGATGGAGACGATCACGTCCGACAGCTTGACGCCGAAGCCCGTCAGGTTGATCAGCGCCACCGTGATCTGCGAGCCTGCCAGGATGCCGCACATATCCACGATGCTGGACGTGCCGCCTTTGACCGTGTGCCAGATGACGTGCCCCGTCTGCCGGCCGGCCTCCCGGATATCGCCGCGGGAGCGGACGAGGAAGTTCAGCACGTAGGTCACCAGCGCGCCGATGGTGGCGTAAAACGCACCGACCAGCACCGTATAGCCCGCCAGCAGATAGCCGATGAAGATGACGAGCGGCACGAGGATGACGAGGTATTCCCCTACGCGGATATCCGGCTTTTCGTCACTGCCCCGGATTCCGTCCCGGACGGAGACGAGGTGGATGGCCAGAAACGCCGAGAGGTAATAGAGAAACGCCGGCAGGATGGCCGCCTTGGCGATCTCGATGTAGCTGACGCCGATCAGCTGCGCCATGATGAAGGCCGCTGCGCCCATGATCGGCGGCATAATCTGGCCGCCCGTGGAAGCGACCGCCTCCACCGTGGCTGCCCATTCGTTGGAATAGCCCGCCTTCTTCATGGAGGGGATTGTAAAGACGCCGGTCGCCACGACGTTGCCGATCGCGCTGCCGGAGATCATGCCGAACAGGGACGACGCTACCACGGCCACCTTTCCGGAGCCGCCGGTAAACCGGCCCGTAAAGCGCTGGCCCATGCGGATGAAGGTCTCCGCGCCGCCCGTACCGGAGAGGATCGCGCCGAAGATACCGAACATGGCCAGCATCGTCGCACTGAGGCCCAGCATGGTTCCCCAGATCCCGCGTGTGTTGTGGTAGAACGTCTGGAATACGAGGTTGAACGAAAAATTCTGATGTCCCCAGATGCCCGGGAACCGCTCGCCCTGGAAGGCGTAGAAGAGGAACGCGAGCCCCAGCACCGGGAAGGTCCATCCGACGGAGCGGCGGCTCGCCTCCAGGATCAGGAAGACCAACGCCACCGCTGCGAATTTGTCAAACGGTGAGACCCACTGCAGCGGATCGTACAGCACTTTGCCCGCGATGGTCACCAGATAGATGCAGCAGGCTGCCGAGAGCAACGCCAGGATGACGTCGTACCAAGGGACGCCCGTCTGTACCTCGCCTTCCTTCAACTTGCGCGGCGGCTTCAGCAGAAAGAGCAGCGTCAGCACGAAGGAGAGGTGCACGGACCGCTGTATGATATCCGAATACGGGCCCCGCGCGGTGGTAAAGAGCTGAAAGGCGATCAGCGCCACGGACAGCACGTTTACAATCACCTGCCAGGGGCCGGTCAGTTTCCGCATAATTGACACGTCCTTTCATCAATCCGGACAGAAGAAGGGGCGCCGCGCCGATTCAGGCGCGGCGCTCCCGGCTGTTTGATCCGTTGTTCAGTTGACGGGGACGTATTCCGCGGGAATCAGCGCTTCCGGAACCTCGTAGCCGTGCTCCACGAGGTACTGGACCGTGCCGGCGTGCAGCGGCGTGGAAGCGGCCTGAAGCGTCATCGCGGGGACGTCGTTGCCCGCGCCCACCGGATAAGCGTTCTGCCAGATTTCCTTGCCGTCTTCCCACATCGCCTTGAAGAAAGCGTATCCTTCCTCCTGCGTAAAGTCCATGCTGACCTGGATGCCCTGGTACGTGGAGATGCACTGCGCGTCATAGTCGACGCCCTCATAGGAGTTCGCTGGAACCACGGCGCTCTTCACGCTGGGGATCGCCTCCAAAATCTTCGCCATATCCTCGTCGGAGATGGAGAGGATACGGATCGGGCGGGACGAATTGAGCTGCATGACATAGCTGTCCGGAGACGGGCCCGTCTTGACGGCGCCGACGATCTGGCGGTTTGCATAGGCATCGGCTGCGTCCGCCTGGCCGGCCTCGAAGTAATTGGGATGGATGCCCAGCGCGTCAAACGCGGCGTGGATGACGACGGAGGCCGCCGTCCCCGTTCCGCCGGGGTTGAAGGACTTGCCGTCCAGATCGTAGATGGTCTCAATGCCGGAGTCCTGCGCCACGCAGATCTGGATCGGGCTCTTCTCATAGTACCACAGGATGCGGAAGTCCTGGAACGGATCGCCATTGAAGGTCGTGCCCGTTCCCGTGTAGCTCTCAAAGTCCGTGTTCGAGATGGAGTTGGCGATTTTGACCTCGCCCGCGCGCAGGCGCTTCGTGTTGTCGACGTTTCCGCCGGACTCCGATACGGTGATGGAGTAGTCCGGGCAATAGGTATTCAGCACCTTGCCGATGGAAACGATGTAGGGGAACAGGCCGGAGCTGGACGCCACCGCGGCCATCGTGAGGTAGGTCGTCGCCATCGCGCTGACGGCGCTGAAGATCATCAGCGTCACGAGCAGAACGGCAACCAGCTTTTTGGACATGCGCTTCATCTTTTCAATCCTCCCTTGTTTTTTTGACGGGTCCGCATCCCCGGGCGGGGACTGCCGTTCCCGTTTGTTACTTTTTATTTAACATCCGCCCTTGCATTTAGTCAAATACGGATGTAGAATGATTTTATAATTTTTACTTATAATTCGGAGGCCGACTGTGATTACGTTCCGGATTCTGGAATACCTCGTCGCCCTCGCGGACGAAGGCAGCTATTCCCGCGCTGCAGAGCGGCTTTTCATCAGCCAGCCGGCCCTCAGCCAGGCGATCCGGAAGGCTGAAATGGACATCGGGGTCGAGCTGCTGGTCAAGGGAACGCATAATCTGCGCTTTACCCCCGCAGGCGAACTGCTGCTGCAGGGCGGAAGGGAACTGCTTGCCCGCCGCGACGCTCTGGGCCAGCGCATGCGCGATCTCTCCGCGGCGCACAGGGGCAGCCTGCGTTTCGGCATCTCCCCTTTTTACAGCAAGTATTATCTCCCTTTGGTTCAGCCGTATTTTGCGCGCCATTTCCCGGACGTGCGCATTCAGGTCGTGGAGGAGATTTCCGTCACCATCGAGCAGATGGTCCTCGACGACCAGCTGGACATCGGGTTCGTTCCCATGGAACCGGAGAACCCCCGCCTCAGCTACGAACTGCTCCATACGGAGGAAATCCTGCTGGCCGTTCCGCCCGACAGCCCCGTCAACGTCTACGCGATCCCCTCCCCCGATCTGCCGCGCATCGATCTCAGGCACTTTGAGGGCGAGCCTTTCGTCTCCCTCAAGCCGGTGCAGAAATTCCATTCCATGAGCCGGCGGCTCTTTGAGCGCGCGGGCTTTTCACCCGTCGTCGTGCATGAGACCATGAACTGGGACACTGTAAACGCGCTGGCGGCCGGCGGCGTCGGGAGCGGCTTCGTCCCTGAAATGCTGCGCAACGTCACGCTGTTCAGCCGCGCGCCGCGCTATTACCGGCTGGAAGGGCAAAACGCCACCCGCGCCTACAGCGCGGCGTGGAAAAAGGGGAGCCGTCCTTCCCCGCTGGCCCTGCAGCTGATGGAGCTCTTCCGGAACAACCTCTCCCTCCTGAATCGTCAGACATAGAGTTATATAAGTCTAACTTATAGTGATCCGAATACAGGCAGAGTACTCTTCCAAGCTCGTCAGTACACCCGCTCGATTTCCCCGTCGACGCCGTATTCCCGGCGGAATTCCCTGAGATCCTCTTCGCCGCGGATGAGCATGACCTCCTGCAGTTCCCCCGTGGCGATGTCCCGGAAGCAGGCGACCTGCTCCCCGGTGCAGATGCTGCAGCGCAGCACGGGCACCTTGTGCTCCCTGTCGTAGCTCCCCTTCTTCTGCGCCCTTTCAAACAGATGAAACCGCATAGCCGGTCCTCCCTTCGGATTCCGCGTCCCCCCGGCTTCGGGACGGACGCTGTTTACGGACAGGACCCGCGCTGGGCCTTGAAGCCCGGAGCGGGTCCTGTTTTTTCACTTGACCAGGTGGCACGCCACAAAGTGTCCCGGCGCAGCCTCGCGCAGCTGCGGCGCGGCCTCGCGGCACTTGTCGCAGGCCAGCGGGCAGCGGCTGGAAAACGCGCAGCCCTTCGGCTTGTTGATGGGGCTGGGCACGTCGCCCTCGATGATCTGGCGATGTTTGGTCGTCTCCAGGTCGGGGTCGGGAATCGGCACCGCGGAGAGCAGCGCCTTGGAATACGGATGCAGTGTGTTGGCATAGAGCTCCCCGCTCTGCGCCAGCTCCACCATGCTGCCCAGGTACATGACCGCGATGCGGTCCGAAATGTAGCGCACGATGTTCAGGTCATGCGCGATGAACAGATAGGTGAGGCCCATCTTCTGCTGCAGATCGTGCAGAAGGTTGATGACCTGCGCCTGGATGGAGACGTCCAGCGCGGAGATCGGCTCGTCGCAGACGATGAACTCCGGCTCGATGGCCAGGGCGCGCGCGATGCCGATGCGCTGACGCTGTCCGCCGGAGAACTCGTGCGGGAAGCGGTTGGCGTGCTCCCGGTTGAGGCCGACGATGTCCAGCAGTTCTGCCACGCGCTCCCGGCGCCTCTGTTCGTCGTACAGGCCGTGGATTTCCATGCCCTCCTGGATGATCGAGCCGACCGTCATGCGCGGGTCCAGCGAAGCGTACGGATCCTGGAAGACGATCTGCGCCTTCTTGGAGAAAGCGATGCGGTCCTTCCGGTTGGAGAGGTCCACCTCTTTGCCCGCGTAATAGAGTTTTCCCTTCGTGGGCCGGTAGATGCCCATCATCGTACGGCCGAGCGTGGATTTGCCGCAGCCGCTCTCGCCAACCAGGCCCAGCGTTTCGCCGCGGTGGATGTCCAGCGAGACGTCCTCCACCGCGTGGAGCATCCGGCCGCCGGCGACCTTGAAGAACTTGCTGATGTGATCCGCGCGGACCAGAATCTCGTCCGTCATGAGCGGTCCCCCCTCTCCTCAGCCGAAGGGCAGTCGGGATGCAGCAGCCAGCAGCACGCCTTGTGCCCGTCTTCCGTCATAAACTCGGGCGGGAGCTCCTCGCGGCAGATCTGCATGCAGTGCTTGCAGCGCGCCGCGAAGCCGCAGCCCTTCGGGGGGTTCAGCAGGTCGGGCGGCGTGCCCGGGATGCTGGTCAGCGGCTCCCGTTTGCTGCTGTCCGTCTGGGGCAGGCTGCCCAGCAGCGCCCTGGTGTAGGGGTGGCGGTTCTCGTAGAAGATCTGGCGGGTCGTGCCCGTCTCGACCACCTTGCCGGCGTACATGACGGCGACGCGGTCCGCGATGCCCGCAACGACGCCCAGATCGTGCGTGATGAGGATGATGGCGGTGTTCGTCTCCCGCTTCATCTCCGAGAGCAGGTCCATGATCTGCGCCTGGATGGTGACGTCCAGCGCCGTCGTGGGTTCGTCCGCGATCAGCAGCTTGGGCTTGCAAGAGAGCGCCATGGCGATCATGGCGCGCTGGCGCATGCCGCCGGAAAACTGGTGCGGGTACTGCCGCGCGCGCTCGCGCGGGTTGGGGATGTTCACGCGCGTCAGCTGGTTGACCGCCTCTTCCTTGGCGTCCTTCTTGCTGATCTTGTTGTGCAGGCGAACGGATTCCACCACCTGCCAGCCCACCTGCGTGGTGGGGTTCATGCAGGTCATGGGATCCTGGAAGATCATGGCGACCTCCCGCCCACGGATGTGCTGCATCTCGCGCTCGGAGGCTGAAACGATGTCGTGCCCGGCCAGGTCGATCCTGCCGCCCTTGATGCGGGCCGGCGGCATCGGGTTCAGCTTCATGATGGTCTGGGCGGTCACGCTTTTGCCGCAGCCGCTCTCGCCCACCACGGCCAGCACCTCGCCCGCGTCCACGTGCAGCGAAACGCCGCGAACAGCCTGCACCTCGCCCGCGTAGGTGTCAAAGGAGACCTGCAGGTCTTCAATGGTCAATACTCTGTCCGCCATACTTACCTCCTGAGTTTCGGGTCGAACGCGTCACGCAGCCCGTCCCCGAACATGTTGAAGGCCAGCATCGTAAGGCTGATGCAGATGGCCGGGATGATGAGCTGGGAAGGATAGATGCGGAAGTTCTCGATGCCCGCCTGGGCCAGGCTGCCCCAGGAGCACATGGGCAGCGGGATGCCGAGGCCCAGGTAGCTGAGGTAGGCTTCCGAGAAGATGGCGCCCGGGATCGCGAGGGTGACGCGCACGATGACGACGCTCAGCGTGTTGGGCAGAAGGTGCCGCGCGATGATGCGCCACGGGCTGGCGCCCATGGCCTCCGCCGCCGCGATGAACTCCTGCTCCTTCAGGGCCACGACCTGGCCGCGCACCAGGCGCGCCATCGGGATCCAGCCCACAAGCGAGTAGGCGACGATGATGGTGAACATGCCCGGCTTCATGATCATCATCAGCAGGATGACGATGATGAGATACGGGATGCCGTTGATGATCTCCAGCAGGCGCATCATGATGATATCCACCGTGCCGCCGAAGTAGCCGGAGATGCCGCCGTAGACGCTGCCCAGGATGAGGTCCACCAGCGCGGAGACGACCGCGATGGTGAGGCTGACGCGGCCGCCCATCCAGATGCGCGTCCAGATGTCGCGCCCCAGGGTGTCCGTGCCGAAGATGTGCTTGTGCCCTTCGCCCGAAACGCCGCTCTCGTTGCACACGGTGCCCATGGGCGCGTTCGTGTGGCTGTAGTGCTGCTCCCGGTAGTCGAACGGGGAGACCAGCGGCGCGATGACGGAGAAGAGCGTCAGCACCAGAATGATGATGAGGCAGATGAAGGCCACGCGGTTTTTGACCAGGCGGCGCATCGCGTCCTGCCAGAAGGTGAGGCTGGGCCTTCCGATCGCCTCGCGGTCGTGCGCGCTCTCACCCACCCACGCAAAGCGGGAAGAATCGATCTTTTCCATGGCTTATCCCTCCAGCTTGACGCGCGGGTCGATGAAACCGTACAGCAGGTCCACGACGAGGGTGCACAGGATGAGCAGCCCGCCGTAGAAGACCACCGTGCCGGAAATCATGGTGTAGTCCAGGTCCTTGATGCTGATGACGAAGTATTTGCCGAGGCCCGGGATGTTGAAGATGCTCTCGATGACGAAGGTTCCCGTCAGCACGGAGGCCACCGTGGGGCCCATGATGGTGATGACCGGCATGATCGCGTTGCGCAGCGCGTGCCTGCGGATGATCTGGCCCTGGGAGAGGCCCTTCGACTTCGCCGTCTTGATGTAGTCGGAGCTCAGCACGTCCAGCATGCTGGTGCGCATGAGGCGCGAGACCGTCGCCAGGGAGCCCAGCCCCAGCGCGAAGGCCGGCAGGATCGTCTGGTTCAGGCTGCCCCAGCCCTGGATGGGGAGGAGGTTGATGTGGAACACCTTGCGCAGCTGCAGCGCCAGGAAGTACTGCAGCAGCGCGCCCAGGATGAAGCTGGGCACGGAGACGCCGATCATGGCGATGAACATGGAGAAGCTGTCCGCGAAGCCGCCGCGCTTCACTGCGGCCACCGCGCCCAGCAGCACGCCGATGATGAACGCGAAGAGCAGCGCGCGGATACCCAGGTCTGCGGAGACCACGAAGCTCTCCGAAACGATGCCCATCACGTCCCGGTTGTAGACGATGGACATGCCCAGATCGCCGCGCAGGCAGTTGCCCATATAGATGAGGTACTGGACGAACACCGGTTTGTCCAGCCCGTATTTGGCCTGCATATTGGCCAGCGTCGTCGCGGAGACTGTCTTATCCCCCAGGAACGGATCGCCGGGCAGCATGCGCATCATGAAGAACGTGAGCGAGATGAGCACGAAGAGCGTCAGCACCGCGTAAGCCAGGCGTTTGATGATGTATCGGGCCAAGGCGCTTCCTCCTTCTTTTGTTGAATTGGGCCTCATTCGCTGTACCTCCGTCAACGGCGGGGGGGCACAGCGAATGAGGTCTCTGTAAAGGAGAGCGGCACGGTTTCCCATGCCGCTCTCCTGTTGGTACGGGCCTGAGATGCTTACTTGGCCAGCTTGGTGTAGATGAGGTTCAGCGCCTGGAACGGCTTGCGGGCAAAGCCCTCGACAAGCTTCTCACTGGCGGCATAGTCCTCATAGCGCCAGTAGACCGGGATGATGGGCAGATCGCGCTGCAGGATGAATTCCGCATCCACGAAGAGCTGCTCGCGCTTGGCGGCGTCCAGCTCCGTCTTGGTGGACTCGATGAGCGCGTCGTACTCGGGGTTGGAGTAACCGGTGTGGTTGTTGCCGTTCGTGGTGGTGAACAGCTCCAGGTCGGTCATGGGGTCGTTGTAGTCGGGGCCCCAGCCGCCCATGAACATATCGAACTGCAGCGCATTGCGGCGCGCGCGGCTCTCGGTGATGGTGAGCACTTCGATGCCCAGCTCCACGCCCAGCGCCTTGCGGACCTGCTCCTGCACAACCTGGGAGAGCAGCTCGTTCTGGGTGCCTTCGGAGGTCATCAGCGTGACCTTGATCTGGGAAGCGTCGGTGTAGCCCAGCTCTTCCAGGGCCGCCGGCAGGAAGCTCTTGGCGAGCTCCGGATCGGCACTGGCCGCGTACAGGCCCGCGCCGCCGTTGCGCTCCACGACAGCCTCGGCGAAGGACTCGTGCGCCACGCCGCTGATGCCGTAGGTCATGGCGGTGGAAACCTTGTTGTCGTTCTTGAAGACGGTGTCGATGATCTGCTGGCGGTCGATGGCCGCGGAGATCGCCTTGCGCAGGCTCAGGCTGCGCATGTCGCTCGTGTCGGTCACGTTGACCCAGAAGAAGTAGGAGTAGCCGCCCGGATAATTGATGGTCTGATAGCCCTCGGCCTGGAGCATCGCGCGCTGCTCACCGGTGATGTCGGTGACGTCCAGCTCGCCGCCCTGGAAGGCGTTGATCATCGCGTTGGTGTCGGTGTACTTGACGAAGTTGATCTTCTGGAGCTCAACCGCGTCGGCGTTCCACCAGGAGGTGTTCTTCTGGACGGTGATGCTGTTCTCCAGGACCCAGTCGGTCATGTAGAAAGCACCGTTGTAGAGCAGGGTGTCGGGGGAGGTGCCGAACTTGTCCGCGCCCACTTCCTTGTAGAAGGGCTCGTAGACAGGGGCCATGACCTCGAACTTCACGTACTGCAGGAAGTACGGCAGGTAGGTCTCCAGCTCGCAGACGAGGGTCAGGTCGTCCACCGCGTGGAAGCCGACGTCCTCCAGCTTCACCTCGGGCGCGCCTTCGACGCCGGAGGCATAGTCGTAATACGCCTGCGCGTTCTTGAAGACGGTGGCGAACGCATAGTACTCGGCGGCGTTGGCCGGGTTGAGCAGCTCGCTCCAGCCGAAGACGAAGTCATGCGCGGTCACGTCGGCCACGACCTCGCCCTTGGAGTTGACCCACTTCATGCCCGGGCGCAGGTGGAACGTCCAGGTGAGGCCGTCCTCGGAGGTCTCCCAGCTCTCAGCCGCGGCAGGAACGACGCTGTTGTCGTCCGGGCTCAGCTTGACCAGGTTGTCGAAGATGTGGCGGTCAATCGAAAACTCGTTGGAATAGGTCTGCAGGATGGGGTTCATCTTGCTCATCGTCGTGATTTCAACGGTGATGGCGCCCTTCTCGGACGTGCCCGGGTACCAGCCCTGGCCTGCGTTCGGGTTGGTGTCGGCCAGCGCGGAGACGGTCAGGACCAGCAGCATGGTCACGGCGAGCAGCCCCGCAAACAGGCGATTCTTCATTGTCATTCCTCCTCGATCGATATTGCGCCCGCACGCCGGTGCCGTGCTTGTCAGCCCCGGTATACGATGCTATAATGGGATTCTATCATATTCCTTCTCTATTTGCAAGCTTTTTCATGATTCTTTCATTTTTAAGGCTCTTTGGTGGTAATAAAGGTTTTTAATGCACAAGTGCAAGTCCAAATGCCCATGAAATGCAACACAAGGAGATGTTATGTCCAGCCATACCGTCAGCAGCCGCTTCGACGAGTGCCTTGAGCGCAACGGCGCGTCGCTGCTTCGCCTCACTTTTCTGCTCTCCCGCGAGAAGGGCGCCGCGGAGGAACTCGCCTTCCAGTCGCTGCTGCGCCTCGCCGCCCGCCCCGAAGCGGACGCCGGAGACGACCGTCTCTTCCTCTTCTCCACGGCAGTGCGCCTCTGTGCGGACTGGTTTTCCCGCAAGCTGCGCAAAAAGCCGAAACTGGAAGCGCTGCGGCAGGCCGCCCTCCCCTTTGCCGTGACGGACGATCTTTCCGCCCTGCTGGGGCGGCCCTTCGCCTGCCGCGCCGCAGCCGCGCTGTCGGCCTCCGGCTTCGGCGCAGACGAAATCCGCCGCATCGCCGGCCCAAGGGCCGCCAGGGAAGCGGAAAAGCTCTCCCCCGGCGCGCTGCAGGCCGCCTCATCCGTCTGCTGGGGCAACGGGCCGCTTTCGCAGCTCTCCGACCGGGTTTACGACCGGTTTTCGGAGCGCAGCGTCGGCGTGGAAAACGCCATCCACGAGGCCCGCATCCGTTTTGACCGCGCCGCGCCGTATCTGGCGCTCGCCGTGCTGCTGTTCTTCGCCTTCTGCGTGTGGTTCTCCGCGCGCCGGGGCTGACCTCATCCCATCATTAAAGGAAGCGTATGCCTATGCAACCGTCAAAGCCGCAGGGGGTCGCCCTGCGCCCGCATCTCGGCTATCCCGTCATGGTCGTGGACGGGCTGTGCATCTCCGCCGCCGCCCTCGTCCTTCCCCTCCTGCAGGAGCACGCGGGGATCGGTTACGCCGGCAGCGGCACCCTGCTGGCCGTCATGAGCGCCGGAAACCTCACCGCGGCCTTCCTGGCCGGTACCCTCCCCCGCCTGATCGGCATGCGCCGCACCGCCCTGCTGCTCACCGGCGGCCTGGCCCTCGGTTACGGGCTCATGGGGCTGTCCGCCCTGCCCTCCGCCATCCTTCTCTCCTTCCTGCTCGTCGGCTTCGGGAAGGGCAGCATCATCCACCATGCCACCGTCGCCGTCAACTCCGTCGCGCAGGACCACACGCGGGCGACCAACCTGCAGAACGCGCTCTTTGCCACGGGCGCCCTGCTTGCGCCTTTCGCCATGCGGCTGTTCGGCATCCTGCCCCGATGGCAGGCGCCCCTGTGGGGGCTCTCGCTCCTCGGTCTTTTCATCTGGCTCCTCTTCCTGCGGATGGAGCTGCGGCCGGAGCCGCTGAGGGGCCGCGAGGCCGAGTCGCTTTCCTTTCTGCGGGAGCGCCACTTCTGGTTCTGCGTGGCCTACCTCTTCTGCCAGCAGTGCTCGGAGATCACGCTCTCCAACTGGGTGGTCACCTACTTCAAGGATGCGGGCATCCTCTCCGGCGCACTGAGCGCCTACACGGTCACCATCTTCTGGCTGGCGGAGCTCATCGGCCGGCTCATCATCGTCTTCTGCCTGCCCGCGGGCAGCCGCCTGCGCACGCTCACCTTCTTCGCCGGCTCCACGCTGTGCGCCTACGTGCTCCTGATGCGCTCCCCCGCCGGCCTTCCCGCGTTCCTTTCGCTGGGGCTGGTCGGTCTGTGCATCTCCGGCGCCTATCCAACGGTCATCGCACACTCCTCCCGCAACCTCAGCAACGCCAGCGTCGGCGTCATGATCCCCGTCGCGGGCATCGGCGCCATCCTCATGCCCTGGCTCGTGGGCGTCGTCGCCCAGGGCGCCGGCATCGGCGCCGCCATGCTGTGTCCCATGGCGTCCCTCGCTGCCATGCTGCTCTTCGGCATCCTCGCGGACAGGAACGGGTAAACCCGGGTCCTATAAAAAAAGCGGTTCCTCACGGAAACCGCTTCTTCTTTTTTCCTTGTCCGGCTCAGAAATCGTCCTGCCCCAGCGCCTGCGCGCCCAGCAGCAGCGCGCCCGCCACGCCGGCGTTGACGCCAAGCGCAGGCGGCACGATATAGCCGCTGATGCGCTCCGGGCTGACCCGCTCGGATGCGACGTATCCGCCCAGCAGGTTTACGACGCGCTGGCGGATGCGCGGGAACAGGTGCGCCTGCTGCATGACGCCGCCGCCCAGCACGATGATCTCCGGCGACACCGTCAGGATGATGTTCACGCACATCTGCGCCAGATACTCGGCCTCCAGCTCCCACGCCGGATGATCGGGCATCATCAGGCGGGAGGAGAGCCCCCAGCGCTTCTCGATGGCCGGCCCGCTGGCCAGCCCCTCCAGGCAGCCCCTGTGGAAGGGGCACACGCCGTCCGGCATGCTGTCGTTCCGGGCGGGCCGCATCAGCATGTGGCCCAGCTCCGGGTGCACCATCCCGTGCACCAGCTTGCCGCCCAGGATGATGCCGCCGCCGATGCCCGTGCCGACCGTCACGTAGACCAGGCTGTTCAGCCCCTTGCCGGCGCCCAGGACGGATTCCGCCAGCGCCGCCGCGTTCACGTCCGTGTCGATGGCACAGGGGACGTTCAGCGCCGTCCGCAGCTCCCGCAGCAGCGGGAAGCCGGACCACTCCGACTTGGGCGAGCGCATGATGCAGCCGTAGGTCGGCGAGGAAGGACGCAGATCCAGCGGCCCGAAGGAGCCGATACCCAGCGCCTTGACGCCGAAGCGCCCGATAAAATCCACGATCTGCGCAACCGTCTCCCCGGGAGACTGGGTGGGAAAGCTTGCGCGCTGCAGCACGTTGCCCTGGGAATCCCCGATGGAGCAAACCATTTTGCTGCCGCCCGCCTCCAATGCGCCGATTAACATACCAAATCCTCCTTTGAGGTGCAATTCACTTTGAGCCGTCGGGCGCAGGGTTACACACCCCCGACTATAGACACATCATACAATAAGTGGGCGGTCTCGTCAAATGGAAACTGCGAAAGCTTGCGATGCGGGGCGCGTTCTGCTATCATAAGCGCGATTACGGCCAGAAATCGAGGTCAGCATGAAAAACCCAACCGAAAGTCAGCGCGCCGCGCTGCAAAAGCGGGCCGAAGCCGTCGCCCGCCGCCTTGGCGCCTCCTGCCGGCAGGGCGGAGGGCTTTCGCCCGGGGGCCGTGCCGCCGTAGAGCGCGAAGCCGCGCGCATCCTGCGGGGCGGCCGGGCCGTCGGCGCCAGCCTGGTGCTCGTGCAGGGCGGGCGCGAGGAGGTCTTCTGTTTCGGCCTCGCCCGCCGCAGGCCGCGCATGCCCGTTACGCCCGAAACCTGCTTCCGCGTCGCCAGCGTCACCAAGACGGCACTCGCCCTGGGCTTCCTCGCCGCGGCCGAGCGCGGGCTGCTTGCGCTGGATGCGGATATCTCCGCGCTGCTCGGCTACAAGGCCCGCAATCCCCGCTTTCCGGACAGCCCGGTCACACCCCGGATGCTGCTTACGCACACCGCAGGGCTGCGCGACGAGGGGCCCTACCTGGCGCTGGATCCGGAGCGCCCGCCCGCCCTTCGGGAATTCCTCCGCGATGCAGCCTGCTGGACGGACACCGCGCCCGGCGCGTCCTTCCGCTACAGCAACCTCGGGGCCGGCGTCGCCGGCGTCGTCCTGGAGCGCGCCCTGAACCTGCCTTTGGACGAGGCGATGCGCGTCCTCCTCTTCGATCCGCTCGGCATCCGCGCCGCCCTGGATCCGCGCCGCATCTCTCCCGCCCGCGACCTGGCCTGCGGCTACCGCGTCTATCCCCTGCTGCCGCCCCGCCTGCGCTACGACGCGCCGCGCCTGGCCGTCCGGCCGTCTGCGCCCTTCGATCCGGAGCGGGACGTCTTCGCCGGCGCCGGCCGCATGCTTACGGACAGCCACGGGGCTGCTGCGCTCCTGCGCCTTTTGTGCCGGGGCGCCGACAACCCAGCGCTTTCCTCCGCCTCCCTTCGTGAAATGTACACCCTGCAGGACGGAAAGGGCGGCATCCTCCATGCGGGCCGCACGCTGGGCGCAGCCGCGCTGCACGGCGTCTTTCCCGGCTTTGCGCCTTTCGGGCACCAGGGCGTGGCCTACGGCATGTGCGCGGAGCTCTTCTTCGACCCGGCCGCCGGCTGCGGCGCCGCCCTTATGACCAGCGGCCTTCGGCTGGACAGGCGCGCGGAGCCCCTGGTCGCCCCCGCTTTCGATCTCCTGGCGCTCGCCTTTGGCGCGCTGCGCGCCCCGGAGCGCTGACACATTTGTGTCACATTTCTTTTTCAATTTTGTCCCCTGCCGCACATTTTTCCTTCATAGGGCGGCGGTATACTTCGATCGTCAAAAGAAAAAAAGCCCTGACGAGGCATTGAAAGGAGTTTTCTATATGAAGAACGTTCAAACCATCCGTAAACTCATCGCCCTGTGCGCAGCCCTCGCGCTGCTTCTTACCGCAGGCGTCAGCGCCTTCGCACAGGACAACGGCACGACCAAGCACTTCAGCGTGATCGAGGCCGCTTCCGATGAAAACGCGCTGTCCATCGCCGAGATCGTGGCGAAGAACCGCACCTCCGTCGTCGCCATCGAGACGGAGACCAAGATCGTCTACAACGACAACTACTACAACAATCCCTTCGGCGCCAGCCCGTTCGGCGGCCTGTTCGGCTACGGATACGGCTACGGTTACGGCGACGGCCGCCGCAGCCCGCGCGAATACACGCAGAAGGCAGCCGGCTCCGGCGTCATCATCTCCGATGACGGCTACATCGTCACCAACAACCACGTCATCTCCGGCGCGGACAAGATCACCGTTTACGTCGCCCCCGAAAACGACGGCGACGAGGAGAAGAGCTACGAGGCCACGCTGGTCGGCTCCTCCGAGAGCAACGACATCGCCGTGCTGAAGATTGAGGCCGAGGGCCTGAACCCCGCCACCTTTGCAGACAGCGATCAGCTGCAGGTCGGTGAGCTGGCCGTGGTCATCGGCAACCCGATGGGCACCGTTCACGGCAGCGTCACCGCCGGCATCATCTCCGCAAAGGAGCACAGCCTCACCATCGACGACGTGACCATCAACGCCATCCAGACGGACGCGGCCATCAACCCCGGCAACTCCGGCGGCGCGCTGTTCGATTCCTTCGGCAACATGATCGGTGTCGTCTACGCGAAGGCCTCTTCCGTGCAGATTGAGGGCATCGGCTACGCCATCCCCGTCAACAACGTCAAGACCCTCATCGAGCAGATGATCAACGACCCCGACTCCGTACAGGCGCAGACCGACGGCAGCAGGATCATGCTGGGCATCACGATCACGGACGTGACGGAGGCCATCAGCAAGCAGTACAACATGCCCATCGGCGTGTACATCACCGACGTGAGCTCCATGAGCGCGGCGGAGCGTGCGGGCCTGCAGCGCGGCGACATCATCACCGGCTTCGCGGGTGAGAAGGTCACCAACGCCGACGACCTCAACGCCATCAAGGCCAAGCAGACGCCGGGCGAAACCGTGCAGATCGTCGTGGACCGCAACGGCAACGAGCTGACGCTCGACCTGGTCGTGCCGCAGCCGACCGACGTGGACACGCTGAGCAACAACCAGCGGAATCCGTAATCCGTAAAACCGAAACCGGCGGGAGCCCCGAAAGGGGCTCCCGTTTTTTCACCCGCGGGCGGATTGCGTCTTGCCAAACGTCGCCGGCAGGGCTATGATGAGGCCGGTATTCATCGATACAAAAAGGACGGGTGACGCGCCATGAGCCTCTACGCCATCGGGGATCTGCACCTCCATTTCGCCAGCGAACTGAAAGCCCCCGGCCAGCTGACGGACCCCGTCTGGCGCGGGCACGAGGAGCGCTTCCTTGCAAACTGCCGCGCGCTGGTGCGGGCGGAGGACACCCTCGTGCTGGCAGGCGACCACAGCTGGGGCAAAAACCCGGAGCAGGCCGGCCCGGACCTGGATTTCATCGCCGCGCTGCCGGGGCGCAAAATCCTGCTGCGCGGCAACCACGACATGTTCTGGGATGCGAAGAAGACCGCAGCGCTGAACGGGCGCTATGCCGGCCGGCTCTTCTTCCTGCAGAACAACTACTGCGCCTACAGCGATACCGCCCTGGTGGGCACCAAGGGGTTCACCTTCGAGGGGCCCTTCTACCTGGACAGGCGCCGGCGCATCGTCGGCTGGGACGAGCGCGAGGCCGCCCGCGCCGAAAAGCTCGTCGCGCGGGAGCTGGAGCGCCTGCGCCTCTCCTTTGAGGCCGCCCGCAGCGACGGCTACCGCCGCTTCGTCGTCTTCCTCCACTATCCGCCCACGAACATCCTGGAAGAGGCCAGCGGCTTTACCGCCATGGCGGAGGAATACGGCGCACAGCAGGTCGTCTACGCGCACTGCCACGGTGAATCCCGCTTTCACAACAGCCTCGAAGGGCTGCACCGCGGCGTTTCCTATTCCCTCGTCTCCGGCGATTTCCTGCGCTGGATGCCGAAGCGGATCCTGGACTGAGCGTCCGCCGCTTCTTTTCCTTTTTGAAACGGAGGTCCTGCCATGTCCGGTTCCCGCCTCTCCGGCCCCGTACGGGGCGTCCTGTACATCATGGCCTCTGCCGTGCTCTTCGGCATTGCCCCGAGCCTGACCGCCTTTTCCTATGCCGGCGGCAACAATCCCGTCAACATGGCTTTTCTGCGCGCGCTGCTGCCGCTTCCGCTTTTCCTGTTCCTTTCCAGGGGGAGCCTGCCGCTTCTCCTCAAAAACGCCCGGGGCTGCGCACTGCTGGGCTTTCTGTCCTTCGCCTGCACGCTGATGCTCTACTCCTCCTACGCTTATCTGCCCGCGGGCATCGCGACCACCGTGCACTTCCTGTATCCCCTGTACGTCGTCCTCTGCGAGTCGGCGGCGCGCCGGCAGTTGCCGCGGCCGGGGACCTGCGCCGCCCTGGTCCTGTCCCTCGCCGGCATCCTCCTGTTTATGGAGGGGTCGGCCTCCGGCGGTTTTTTGACCGGCCTCCTCTTCGCCTGGCTTTCCGGCGTCCTGTACGCAGCCTATATCCTCGCACTGGACAGGCGCTCCGGCGATTTGCCGCTGTTTCCGCGGCTTGCAGGCATGTCCGTCGCCGGTGCGCTGCTCTGCGGCACCTCCGCGCTGCTGACCGGCCGCTTTACCCTGTCGCTCGAGCCCCGCGCGTGGGTCTTCACCCTGCTGGCCATCGGGATGACCGCCGTCGCCGCCACCTCGCTCTTCCAGGAGGGTGTGCGCCTGGCTGACGGCACGCAGGCCGCCCTGTTCTCCCTCTTTGAGCCGCTCACCAGCATCCTCGTCACGGCCCTGATCTCCCGCAGCGTGCTCTCCCCGGCCAGGCTGCTGGGCTGCGTCCTCATCCTTGCGGGGCTGGGGCTTCACCTGCTCAGCGAGCGCCGCTCCCGCTGAAGGGCGCAAAGCAGCAGGCTTCCCGCCGCTTAGCGCCGCCCGGGAAAACCGTCCGCAGACGATCGCCGCCAAAGCCGGATACGAAAGATCCGCCTTCCCGATACAGGAAGGCGGGTCTTGTTTACTTTTCTTTTCCCGGCGTGCCTCCGCAGGCGCAGGATGCGCCTGAACAGCCGCTGCTGCCGCAGCAGCCACCGCCGGCCCGCCTGCGCCGCATACTGCGGACGGCCAAAGCGGCGGCGGCGCCCACCGCGAGCAGAATCACGATATCCCAGATGTTCATCGTCTCTCCCCCTCAGCCGAGCCCCAGCGCGAGGCCGATGATCCGTACGATAAGCGCCGCCAGCCAGGCCACGGAGCACTGCCACAGGACGACGCCGACGGCCCAGCGGCTGCCCATCTCGCGCTTGACGGAAGCGACGGCCGCCACGCACGGCGTGTACAGCAGGCTGAAAACCAGCATGGAGGCCGCCGTCAGCGAACTGATCATCGAAGGCAGGCCTTCCGGCGAGACGAAGAGCACCTCCATGATGGAGACGACGCTCTCCTTGGCCATGAAGCCGCTGATGAGCGAGGTGACGATGCGCCAGTCGCCCAGGCCGGTGGGCCGCATCACCGGCGCCAGCAGGCCCGCTGCCGCCGCCAGGATGCTGTCGCGGGAATCCGTCACCAGGCGGAAGCGGAAATCGAAGCTCTTTAAGAACCACACAACGAGCGTGGCGACGAGGATAACGGAGAACGCGCGCTGCAGGAAGTCCTTCGCCTTTTCCCACAGCAGCTGCAGCACGCTGCGCGGGCTCGGCAGGCGGTAGTTCGGCAGCTCCATGACGAAGGGCACCGCCTCGCCCTTGAAGAGGGTCTTTCTGTAAATCACCGCGGCCAGGATGCCCATGACGACGCCCAGCACGTACAGCCCGGGGATGATAAACCACCTGCCGCGCGGGAAAAACGCGCCGACGAAGAAGGCGTAGATGGGCAGCTTCGCTGTGCAGGACATAAACGGCGTCAGCAGGATGGTCATCCTGCGGTCGCGGTCGCTGGGCAGCGTCCGGGTCGACATGACGGCCGGCACCGTGCAGCCGAAGCCGATCAGCATGGGCACGATGCTGCGCCCGGACAGGCCGATGCGCCGCAGCAGCTTGTCCATAAAGAACGCCACGCGGGCGATGTATCCGCTGTCCTCCAGCAGAGAAAGGAAGAAGAACATGGTGACGATGATGGGCAGGAAGCTGAGCACGCTGCCCACGCCCTCGAAGAGTCCTTCGATGACGAGGCTGTGAATCGCCTCGCTGACCCCCGCCTTCGTCATCGCCCCGTCCGCCAAATCTGCCAGGGCGCCGACGCAACTCTCCATCAGGTCCTGCAGGAAGGGGCCGATCAAAACGAAGGTGAGGTAGAACACCAGCGCCATGATGGCGATGAACGCCGGTATGGCCGTGTATTTGCCCGTCAGCACGCGGTCGATCCTGCGGCTGCGGATGTGTTCCCGGCTCTCCTGCGGCCGTTTGACGCAGGCGTCGCATACCTTGTAGATGAACGAAAAGCGCATGTCCGCCATGGCCGCGCTGCGGTCCAGGCCGCGCTCCTTCTCCATCTGCAGCACGATGTGGTCCAGCATCTCCCGCTCGTTTGCGTCCAGCTGCAGCCGCTCCAGGATCAGCTCGTCCCCTTCGATCACCTTGGAGGCGGCAAAGCGGACCGGCAGCCCCGCGCGCGCCGCGTGGTCTTCAATCAGGTGGATGACCGCATGCAGGCAGCGGTGAACCGCGCCGCCGTGGTCCTCCGCGTCACAGAAATCCTGCCGAACCGGCCGCTCCTGGTATTTCGCAATGTGCACCGCGTGGCGCACCAGCTCGTCCACGCCCTGGTTTTTCGCCGCGGAGACGGGCACGACGGGCACGCCCAGCATCGCCTCCATCGCGTTCACGTCCACGCTGCCGCCGTTGCCCGCCATCTCGTCCATCATGTTGAGCGCGACCACCGTGGGGATCCCGATCTCCAGCAGCTGCATGGTGAGGTACAGGTTGCGCTCGATGTTCGTGGCGTCCACGATGTTGATGATCGCCCTGGGCTTGTCGTCCAGCACGAAGTTCCGCGACACCAGCTCCTCGCTGGAATACGGGGACATGGAATAGATGCCCGGCAGGTCCGTGATCAGCGTGTCCGCGTAACCGCGGATGACGCCGTCCTTCCGGTCCACCGTCACGCCGGGGAAATTGCCGACGTGCTGGTTGGCGCCCGTCAGCTGGTTGAACAGCGTCGTCTTGCCGCTGTTCTGGTTGCCCACGAGGGCAAAGGTCAGCCTCGTCCCCTCCGGCAGCGGGTCCCCGCTGCCCTTCGGATGGAACTTGCCCTCTTCGCCCAGGCCCGGGTGTTCCGTCTTTCCCGTATCCTTCGGGGCCGGTTTTTCCCCTTTGATCGCGGGCTCCACGTCGATCCTGGCCGCGTCCGCCAGGCGCAGCGTCAGCTCGTAGCCGTGCACGCGCAGCTCCATCGGGTCGCCCATGGGGGCCAGCTTTTCCAGCGTCACCTCCGCGCCCGGTATCATGCCCATATCCAGGAAGTGCTGCCGCAGGGCGCCCTCGCCGCCCACGCGCGTGATTTTCGCGCTCTCTCCGATCTTCAGATCTCCCAGCGTCACGGGAATATCCCCTTTCTTTCAAACAATCCGGGTTAGTTTAGCTTAACTACCTACTGTTAGTCAATAAAAACAAAAGACAGAAGCGCCGAAGCACTTCCGCCTTCCGTTTTCGGGGGTTATTCCTTTTCCTTGCCTTCCTTGACTTCCTGGTGGAGCAGCAGCGTCATCAGGATGTGGATGATGACGCCGACGCCGAGCACGCCCAGCTCCTTCCAGTCGTGCGCCAGCACGATGTGCAGCACTTCCGCGCCCAGCATGAATTCCAGCGCCAGCGCGAGGCCGTGCGCGAGCGTCACGCCGACGTGCGGCTTACGCTGCGCATAGTCGATGACGCCCCGGATCGCGCTCAGCATCAGGACGGCTACGCCCACCAGCTGCACGAGCGGGATGCAGACCTCCGCCACGCCGGCGACGATTTCCTGCAGAAAATGCGTGAGGGTTTCCAGCATACAAAAAATCCTCCCGTTTTCAGATGATAACCGTATTCTACACGATGCAGGCGCAAAAAGCAAAACTTCTGTTTTAAAACAGCAGCGTCACCAGCGGCACGGTGACAAGCGAGAGCAGCGTGGTGACGAAGACGAGCGCGGAGGCGAAGATATGCTCGCCCCCATACATCTCCGCCTGGATCGCCACGTAGTTGGCCACCGGCATGGCAAACAGCACCACGGAAACCTGCAGGAGCATCGTTCCCACGCCCAGCAGGCGCAGCACCGGGATCATCAGCAGCGGGATGAGCAAAAGGCGCACGGCGCAAAAGAGCAGCACGTCCGGCCTCAGAACGGCCTTCGGGTTCACCTGCGTCAGCGCTGCGCCGATCAGCACCATGGACAGCGGCGCCGTCATCCCCGTAAGCCCCGTCACGGCCCGGCCGAGGACGGAAGGCAGGCGGATGCCCGTCAGCGCGAAGAAGAGTCCCAGCAGCACCGCCACGATGTTGGGGTTGCGGATGAGCCGCCCTGCCATGCCGCGCAGGCTCCCGCCTCCGTTATAGATGGCCGGGCCCACCGTCCATCCGATAATCGTGCCCGGGAGCATCTGCATGGAGGTGTAAAAGACGCCCATGGGCCCGAACACCAGCTGGCTGATGGGCAGGCCGGCGTTGCCGATGTTGGGCAGCACCGTGCCGTACGTAAGCACCTGCCGCCTCCCTTCCGGCGCGCGGCGCCAGAGCAGGCGCCCCAGCGCCCAGGAGAGCAGGCACGCCGCCGTGCAGATGAGCATCGCCTGCGCGCCCTCCAGCAGCTGCTGGCGCTCCAGCCCGTTTACATACGCGGAGAGGATGGAAGCGGGCATCACCACGTAAATGAGGAAGGAGAGCATGCCCTCGCGGGCCTGCTCCCGGATGACCCCCGTTTTGGCGCAGACCGCGCCCGCCAGCAGATACAGGAACATCAGCGCCTGTGTCTCGGCCATGGTGGAAAAGACGGACATTCTCACGCCTCCGGTTTCGTATAATCAAACGCCGCCTATTGTAATGAAAAAGCCCCGCCTTTGCAAGGGCGGGGCATCGATTTTAAGTCTGTCCAATCAAGTGTCTTCTCCTTCGCCGGATTCGCTCCTTTTGATCCAGCCGTCCAGAAACCGCATCTGCTCCTGTGTGTGGAACCAATGCTCCCCTTTCTTCATTACGGTCAGCCCTGCTCCGTGCGCTTTTGCAAAGGCCGCGACCGTCTCATACGGCGTCAGGGTATCGCCCTCCCCGTACAGGATCTCCGTCGGAACTATCCATGTCACAGAATGCTCCCTCGCAAAGCGCAGATACGCCCACGACAGTTCCTCGCCGAACGCGGTGGAAATCACGCCCAGTTCCCTCAGCCGCTCCTCTGTCACACCCGCCCGGTTCATCAGCTCCAGGATCAGCCGCTCCATATCGACGACGGGAGAAATGAAGTACGCCTTGTCCAGCAGGCCGTCAATCCCGGCATTCATACTGAAATACGCGCCGATGCTGTTGGCGATCAGCGTAATTCGTCCGTACTCACCCTTCAGGCGCTCCGCCGCATCGCGGATTTCCTTTCCGGCCTCCCACGGAGTTGCGCTGCGATAATCCAGTCCGGTCACCTCACAGCCGGGGAACAGGGGCTAGTAGTGCACGCCCTCCCCTGCGCTGCCGTCTTTGCCGTGAATATACAATACCAGCCTTTTCATACCGCCTCCGGTTTATCCGTCCAGTTCCAGCCGCATGAGCACCAGCCCCCGGTATCCGCCGTCGCGCAGTTTGATGCCGCGTGGATTTCGGCCGTATTCCGCAAACCCCGCGCTCCTGTACAGAGCAAGCGCCTTCCCGTTGTCTGCAAGAACCTCCAGTTCAAGCTGCGCGTAGCCCGCCGCTTTGGCGCATTCGATGCAGGCCTCCGTCAGCGCCCGCCCGATGCCCAGCCCCCACCGGGCCTGATCGACGCTGATGCCGAACCCGGCCCGGTGCCGGAGCTTTTCCCTGTTACGGACGCACCAGACCCCGGCCGAGCCGACGATTTTGCCGCCCGTCTCCGCGAGAAGCTCGATTTCGTTTGCGCTCTCCGCCTTTTCTTTCAGAAACTGCGTCTCCTGCTCCTCCGTCATCGTGATCTCGTCCGGATAATCGATCAAAAACCCGGTCTGCGCATGGGTCAGGATGAAGAGGTCCAGCAGCGCCTGCCCGTCTTTCTCCGTTCCGTTCCGGAGCGTACAGGCTCTGCCGTCCTTCAGTGTAACCGTTTTGCCGTACTTCATACCGCGTCGCCTCCCGTCTCCTGCATGGAAGAGCATATTCCTCCATTTACGATGGCAGCATACTGCTCCTCCGGGATCATGGGGGAGCAGATTTCTTCCAGCAGTGTTTCATTTATCTCGCCCGTTTCGGCATACTGCCTTCCCGCTTGCTTCACAAGTTCTAACCGTGGTTTGGTGATGACACCCGCCTCCGCAGCATTGAACATAGGACTTTCCGGAACCGCGATGATGGTATGGTTGCCCGGAAAGCAGAGTTTGAATTGTGCCGCAGCAGGCTCGAAGTTGTGCCTGCTGTTGGGAAAGCCGCAGCCGCAGATCATCAGATAACGCAGGTGCGAGAAATCCGCCTGATCCACGTGCTCGTACCGGTCGCCAACCTTCTGCATCGCCATCGAGGACAGGGGAAGGGTACGGTCCAGGAGTGCTTTGAGCGGCGCGGGCATCCCGTAGCAGTACAATGGAAAACTCCAGATCAGCAGGTCGCTTGCCAGAATCTCTTTCAGAATCCCCCGCATGTCGTCGTCATGAACGCATGTCCCGCCGTTTCTCATACAGGAGAAGCAACCAGTACAGTATTCAATGTGTTTGTCGATCACATGAATGATCTGTATATCCTGTCGAGCTGCTTCATTCATTCCTTTCAGAAAGGCCTGGGTGATGTGCAGAGTATCGCTGTTCTCCCGCTTGGGACTGCCGTTTAAAACAAGGATTTTCATTCGCCATCCACCTCTTTTTCCCTGTACACATTTGTCAAAGCCGTAAAACCCGCCGCTTTACCCGTCATCTTTCCCTCCGCCGCCCGGATCAAACAGGCCGAAGGCGATCCCCATCAGCAGCCCCATGCAGATGCCCAGCGTCAGGCTGTGCATCGACTGCGTAAACACAATCCCCCAGAGGACTGTCATGGAAACAGGAAAAGCTTTTCCCTTCACTCCCGTTCACCTTACAAAACCGCTTACGGCAAGCGCGCCTCCGGCGACGGCAAAAGCCGTGCCGAGAATTCGTATCCATGCGGCGTATTCTTTGGAAGGCCGTTCCCCGCCCTGTGTTTTCCACTTTTCTGTAACCGTCCATAGTTTAACTGGCGGTACGAACAGTAAGGCCCAGTCCGATCAGGCACAGAACAAGTCCTCCAATCAATTCCTGTTTCATGACTCTTAGTCCCCTATTCATCAATGTCCACGTCTCTTTTCCTTCTTTTTCATTTGTTTCATTCCAAAACGGCGCTGCACTTCTGCATTCTTTTGTGCTCGGCTGATCTGGCGCCGTTCCGTCTTCATTTCTTCACGTTGCAGCTGAAGCGCCTGTTGAGACTTTGTGCCAATACCTCTATGCTCTGTTTGTTTTCTTGCATTTCTGAGCCGCCGCTTTGAATTATCCGCTATTTGCCGTATTTCTATTTCTACAGCTGGACTGAAAACCAGTTCGTCATAGTGCTGCAGAACGAATTCCCACACGTCATAATCCTTAGGCTCCGCACCAAAGGTTACCTTACACACGGACAGTTTTCCTTCTTCAAATCGTTCAAAAACGCCAACCCAGAAGGGGGCTTCAAAGTATACCGTCAGACATGCTTTCACAGCACCTTATCCATCTGCAAGCCGATTCCCATATAATGAACCTACTTGAATGTCCCTGGCAGGACTGCGCAGCGCAAATGAGCTCCTTCGCGAACAGAATCATAGGCTGCAGCTGCCGCCAGAATTCCTACATGCTGATGTGCTCGTTTCATATCTGAAAACCTACCTTCTCAAATTGTTAATTTCACTCTGCAGGTTTTCCAGAAATCTTCCTGCATGCGCCCCATCCATCTGCGTGTGATGAAACTGAAACGATATCGGCAGATAATATCGCAAATACTTTGTTCGATACTTCCCCCAGATGATAAAGGGATTATTGAATATTCCACTGTTCATTCCAACAGCACCATCAATCTCTGTATCGATAATGGCCGATGTACCAATGACCATACTTTCCCCGGACAAATCTCTATCCGTGCAGCTTTCAGCAACTCGAGCGGTGTACTTCAGATACTCCTGATTAAAAACGATCAGATCAGCTGATTGACTGATATCGCAGGAACTCACTTCATTGTTTTTGTTCTTAACTATTGTATTAACCGCAATAGCATCATACTGAATCAACTTGTCTCCAACAGGAAGAATATAGAACTCTCTTATCGGTGCGGCTGCCGTGCCTATACAGTAATTCAGCAGCATATTAAACTTCAGATGCGTTTTTTACTGACCTTGACCAAATTTGTAACATCCAGTGTCTTAAAGAAGGTCACCATCGGATTCGGTGCCTTCATCCAAAGCGCATAGGCTGCAGCTCTTGTCGTATCTTTCGGTTCAATTTCTTTTTTCATGTTTTATCTCACCGTATGTTTTGATGAAATGGCGGCTGAAGGCCTCGACTTGCCTGATCGCATCCTCCGTTTTCTCCGGCTCCCGGTCACACCAATGGATCAGGGCGGAGATGGGCGCTGTGTAGGCAAACGCGAGCATCTTCGGATCATCCTTCCGGAGCAGGCCCTTGTCCATCATGCCTGCGAAGATCCGCGTAAACATATCCGTCAGTCCGGTAAGGAAGTGCTTTGTCGCCAATTCCCGTGTGCGCGCGTCCCGGAACTGTTCCAGCGTCAGCACCTTACGTGTCATGATGATCTTCTCATCATGAACGGTGATGTTCACCATGTGCATCGTCATCGTGACAAGCCCTTCCAACGAATCCGGCACAGGCGGCAGATGCTCTGCGGACCCAAAGTGATCTGCATAATAAGCAATCATCTGATCCAGCAGCGCATTCCAGATTGCTTCCTTGCTCTCAAAGTGCTTATAGACCCCGGACTTCACAAGCCCGAGAGACGCGCTCAGTTCGCGTATGTTTGTCCCTGCATAACCATTCTGCGAAAACATTTCCAGTGCAGCTTCCAGTATTCTTTCTTTTGTGCCGTTCGCCATAATAACCTCCATACGCGGTGAAGTGACCTTTCGTTCACTAATTATAGTGAACGAAAGGTCACTTGTCAATCCCTTGCCCGCATTTTCGGCGGCATTGAAAAAGCCCCGCCTTTTAAAAGACGGAGCTGTTTTCTTTGGAGAAAATCAGAAGCTGTACCCCAGCAGCGCGGGCAGCCAGGTCGTAAAGGCCGGCACGGTGCTGATGAGGACCAGCACGATGATGTTGCACAGCAGGTACGGCGCCGCAGCCTTGAAGATGTCCACGATGGGCATCTTGTTGATCTTGTTGCACGCGTTGAGGCACATGCCCACGGGCGGCGTCACCAGGCCGATGGCCAGGCCGACGATCATCATGGCGCCGAACTGCAGGTCGGTGAAGCCGAAGTAGCGCATGACCGGCAGCATGATGGGCGTGAGCATCAGGATGGCCGGGGAGACGTCGATGAACGTGCCGATGATGAGGATCAGCACGTCGAACAGCAGGCCGATGCCCCAGCCGGGCATGTTCATGTTCATGAAGAAGCCGGCCACGATCTCCGGGACCTTCTGGATCGTCAGGATCCACGTGAAGATCTGCGTGAAGCCGATGATGATCATGACGCAGGAAGAGGAGACCAGCGTCTTCTTGAGCGCGCTCCAGACCGCCTTCCAGGTCAGCTCGCGGTAGATGAAGAAGCCGACCAGCACGCTGTAGAGCACCGCGACGCCCGCGCTTTCGCTGGCCGTGCAGATGCCGCCGGAGACGCAAACGATGATGAACAGCGGCATGAGCAGCGCCGGGATGCCGGAGAGGATGTTGCGGCGGAAGCGCGCGCCGTCAAAGGCCACGTGCTTCGGATGCCAGTGCTTGCGCATGCTGATGACGTAGACGAGCACCAGCTGCACCAGGCCGATCATGATGCCCGGCACCGCGCCGGCCATGAACAGCGCGCCGACCGAAGCGCCGCTGACCATCGAGTAGACGATCATGGGCGTGGAGGGCGGGATGATCATGCCCATCGTGGAGCTGGCCACGGTGATGCCGGCGGAGGCGTCCGCCGGGTAGCCTTCCTTCTGCATCGCGGGGATCAGGATGGAGCCCAGGGCGGAGGTGTCCGCCACGGAGGAGCCCGAGATGCCGCCGAAGATCATGGAGGCGACGATGTTCACCTCGCCCAGGCCGCCGTGTACGGGGCGCAGGATCTCCATGCAGAAGTTGATGATGCGGGTGGTGATGCCGCCCGTGTTCATCAGTTCGCCCGCCAGCATGAACAGCGGCATGGCGATCATCAGCTCGCTGTAGGTGCCGTTCCAGATGCGCTGGGGCATCATGGAGAGGAACTGGGGCGCGCTGGTGGTGAGGTAGGTGATGCAGGATGCGCCGATGGAGAAAGCCAGCGGCGCGCCAATCGCCGCAAAGGCGATCAGGCCGATCAGCAGATAGACGACTGCCATATACCGGTTTCCTCCTTTCTTACTCCAGCGGGCTCGCCGCGCTGGTCGGCACAAATTCGCTGACCGGACGGCGCACGTACTCGATCAGCTTGATGACGATGCACACGAGGCAGATCGCGCCGCACACCGGCATGATGCCGTACATGTACTTCATGGGGATTTCCATGCCCTGGCTGATCTGCTTGCCCATCTTCTGCGTGTACTGCCAGCCGTAACGGACAAACTGCCAGTCCACCACGAACATGACGATGCAGGAGAGGATGGAGAAGACCTTTCGCGCGGCGTTGGGCACCGCGTCATAGAGGATCGTGATGGACACGTGCTCGCCCCGCAGGACGTTGAGGCCCATCGCCCAGAAGGTCGTAAAGGCGAAGAGCGTCACATTGAACTCGGAGAGCTCCTTCCAGTTGAGGGAGAAGCAGTAGCGCATGATGACCGTGAAGATGACCAGGATGGCCAGCAGGCCCATCGCCGCCGCACCGATGCCCTCATAAACGGAGACCGCCGTTTTGCCGAATTTCTTGAGATTCATGGCGAAGGCTCCTTTGGCATTTCTTTAAGGAAAAAGCAGGCCGGAGCGGTTGCTCCGGCCCGCCGGCATTTAAAAGAAGGCTCAGGTGCGATTACTGCGCCGCGCGGACGTCCGCCACGATCTTCAGCATCGTATCGACTTCTTCCTGGGTGCAGATGCCTTCGGCGACAGCCTGGCTGTACACGCTCTGGGCGGCATCCTGGAAGGCCTGCAGCTCCTCGGCGCTGGGCACGTACACCTCGGCGCCGCTGTCGATGATGGTCTGCATCGCGGCTTCGCTGTTCTCGTCGATCAGGCGGTCGTTGTAGTCGCCCATCTCATCGGCGACCTGCGCGATGATGGTGCGGAACTCCTCGGGGAGGCTGTTCCACCACTCGGCGTTGACGTAGAACGGGTCCGGATGGAACTGATAGTTCACGGCGGTGAAGTACTTCTGCACCTCGTAGAACTTCATGCCCACGACGTTTGCTTATGTGTGATAAAGAAGCAATAGAAGTGCAAAAAATTTTGCCGTTCCTATCCGACACTTGGCCATTGTGTCGGATAGGTCGGGCGGTTATTC